>JAEYRW010000097.1 GCA_023435435.1 Bacillota bacterium
GGCCCAGACCCCGCGCCGCCGATTTTGTTGCATAGAGCCTGAAATCAGGTTCGGAGGCCAAGGAGACACACAAAAACGCGCCCGACGGGGCGCGTTGGCGCGTTTTTGTGAAAAACCAAGGCTTACGGAGTAGGCGCTTCTTCGGCGATGATGTCCCAGCGGATGCGGAACCGGTCGACGAGCCCGGCGTGGAACACCGAATAGAAGGTCTCGACCGGAGGAAGCGTCACGCGCCCGCCGTCTGAGAGCAAGTCAAAAATGCGCCGCGCTTCGGCGGCGGTGGGGGCCGTCGCGACAAGCTTTATGTTACCGTTGCCGCCGTGTTTTTCAAGCACTTCGTCCGCGAGCAACACGGTAGTCTCCGCGATATCCATTTCCGCGTGGAGAATCCAGTCCCTCAGGTTCTCGGGCGGTTGCGCGATCCCTTCGGGCACATAGTCGCCGTACGTGCGCGTCATGCGGGCTTCATGTCCGAAGGCTGCCGCGTAGAGCGCCATTGCGTCTTTGCAGTCCCCCAAAAACGTCAGAGAAGGCGTAACCACGTCAGTTTCCTGTTGCCGGGGTCGCGGTGGGCATCAGGCCGTTTTCGGTCAGGATGGATTCGTACGCCTCGATTTTCCGCTGGTACTCCTCATTTTCGCTCTGCGCGGCGTAGAGGTCCTGCTGGGCCGCGTTGAGCTCCTCCGTGATCGAGTTGAGCGTGGATTCATCCGTGAGGGCCCTGAGCGTCTGGTTTTTCGTCTTGAGATCCGCGTTCTCGCTGTGCCACTGGTAGGCGAATGCGGAGACGCAGATGAGCGCGAGCAGCAGCACGCCGCACGCCACCAAGAGGAGCGTAATCCTGGGGTCCCCTGTGGTCTTGGTCGTCGGTTTGGCCATTAAAATCCCTCCAATTTCATATGGGCATTATATAATGGAAGCACAATGTTTTCAACCCGCAAAGTATGTATTTTCAATGAACAACGCGCATTGACTTTAGATTTCAGCACGGGTATAATCGATCTATCAGTTGTGAGAAGGTGAAACAATGAATAAGCCCGTGCTCGTCGTACTGGCCGCCGGAATGGGCAGCCGGTTTGGCGGCGACAAACAGATTACCCCGGTGGACGGCCGGGGACATGTCATCATGGATTATTCCATCTTCGACGCCATGCGCGCCGGATTTTCCAAGGTCGTCATCGTCATCAAGCACGCCTTCGCGGACGATTTCATGAAAACCATCGGCGGACGCATCGCCAGGGTGTTTCCCGTCGAATATGCCTATCAGGAGCTCGACATGCTCCCGGCGGGCTTTTCTGTGCCGCAAGGGCGCGCAAAGCCCTGGGGCACCGCCCATGCCACGCTCTGCGCGAAAGAGGCGGTGGACGGCCCCTTCTGCGTCATCAACGCCGACGACTACTACGGCGCATCCGCGTTTCAGAAGGCCTGCGGCTACCTTACCGCGGCGCGCCCGGAAAACGAGCACGCCATGATCGGCTACCGCATCGAAAACACGCTCACGGAAAACGGTTCCGTGGCGCGCGGCGTTTGCGCGGTGGATGGGGAAATGAACCTCACGGGCGTCACCGAGCGCACCTATATTCTCCCTGCCGAGGGCGGCGCCAAGTATTCCGAGGACGGCGGGAGCAGCTTTACATTCATTCCCGCGGGGACGTTTGTCTCCATGAACATGTGGTGCTTCGGTCTCTCCATGATGGAAGAGATTGCGGCAGGGTTCTCCGATTTTCTCGGCGGGAATCTCCCCGCCAATCCTTTGAAGAGCGAGTATTTTCTGCCGTCCGTCCCCAACCGGCTGATTCGGGAAAAGGCTGCTTCGTTCCAGGTGCTCGGCACGGACGAAAAGTGGTACGGTATGACGTACAAGGACGATCTTCAGAAGGTCGTCGCCGCCATCGCGGAAATGAAGCGCGCGGGCAAGTACCCGGACGAGCTGTGGAGGGACCCATGCGCGAAATAGCCGCCCTTTTCCGTCTCGCAGGGGATGTCATCGACGTGCGTCCCTACGGCAACGGACACATCAACGAGACATACGTTGTTACCGCCACGAAAAAGCGCTACATTCTCCAGCGGATCAATCACCAGATTTTTAAGGACGTGCCCGCGCTCATGGAGAACATCGGCGCGGTTTCCGCCTATCTCGCCATGGCCGAGCCCGACCCGCGCCGCGTGCTCACCCCGGTCAGAACCCTCGACGGCGCGCTGTTCGCGCAGGCGGAGGGCGGCTACTTCCGGGTCTACGACTTCATCGAGGACAGCGTGTGTCTGGAATCTGTGCGCGACGCGGCGGATTTCGAAATGAGCGCCCGGGCGTTCGGCGGTTTCCAAAGGCGGCTTTCCGGCTTTCCGGCGGATACCCTCCACGAGACCATCGCGCGCTTTCACGACACGCCCAATCGCGTGCGGCTTTTGAAGGAAGCCATTCAGACGGATCCTCTTGGCCGCGCGAAAACGGTCCGGCGGGAGACGGACTTTGCCCTTGAGCGGGAGGCGGACGCGGCGCTCATGACGGACATGCTGGCGCAGGGTGCGCTTCCCCTGCGGGTGACGCATAATGACACCAAGCTCAACAACGTGCTTCTGGATGCGCGGACGCGCGAGCCCATGTGCGTCATCGACCTCGATACCGTGATGCCGGGTCTTGCGGGCAACGACTTCGGCGATTCCATCCGCTTCGGCGCCACCACTGGCGCGGAAGACGAGCGCGACCTCTCCAAGGTCAATTTTTCCCTGCCGCTTTTTGCGGCCTACGCGCGGGGCTACCTCGCCGCCTGCGGCGAAGGGCTCACCGAAAACGAAATCATGACGCTCCCGGACGGCGCGCGGCTCATGACCTACGAATGCGGCGTGCGCTTCCTCACCGACCACATACTGGGCGACACCTACTTCAAAATCCATCGGGAAAACCAGAACCTCGACCGCTGCCGCACCCAGTTCAAGCTCGTCTCGGACATGGAGGCGGCGCGGAGCGCAATGCAAAAGACCATCGAATCCCTCGCGTAATGCAAAAGAACGGAGGAATCCTATGAGACTGGGCGCACTGGAGGCCGGCGGCACCAAAATGGTGTGCGCCATCGGCGACGAGAACGGAAATCTCTACGAGCGGGCGAGCTTTCCCACGCGCGAACCCAACGAGACCATGGGCGACGTGGCGGGCTTTTTCAAGGGCAAGAACATCGAGGCGCTCGGCATCGGCAGCTTCGGCCCGCTGAGCCTCGATCCCGCGGACCCTGCGTATGGCAGCATCACCACCACGCCGAAGCTCGATTGGCGGAACTACCCCCTGCGCGCGGCGCTGGCGGAGGCGCTTTCGGTTCCCGTGGGCATCGATACCGACGTCAACGCGGCGGCGCTGGGCGAGGCGATTCTGGGCGCGGGCCAGGGCGTCGATACCGTGATTTACTTCACCATCGGAACCGGCATCGGCGGCGGTCTCTACGCGGGCGGCAGGCTGCACCATGGCCTGGTGCATCCCGAAATGGGCCATATCCTTCTCGCGCCCCATCCCATGGACCCCACGCCCAAGGGCTTCTGCCCCTACCACGTGGGCTGCCTTGAGGGGCTGGCCTGCGGGGAATCCCTCAATCGGCGCTGGGGCGTGCCCTCCCGCACTCTGCCGGACGACCACGTTGCGTGGCAGATCGAAGCGGATTATCTGGCGCAGATGTGCGTAAGCGCCATCTGCATGCTCTCGCCGGGACGCATTATCCTCGGCGGCGGCGTCATGCACCAACCAAACCTCATGGAGCGTACGCGTGCGATGACCCTGGAAAAGCTGGGGGGGTACGTGGCGCATCCCGCCGTCACCGAGCACATCGACACATACATCGTCCGGCCCGGCCTGGGCGACAACGCGGGTGCGGTGGGTTCGCTGCTGCTGGCGAAGGAAGCGCTGGGATGAAGCTGCCCCCTCTGCGTTCGGCGGCGGACGTGAGAAATCTGGTGGACGAGGTCGGGCTCCTTCCGCTGTTCCGCTCCGACGTGCCGGGCTTCTCCGTGGAAGAACTGACGCCCGAGGAGTACTGGTTCAAGGACGGGGTCGAAGGCCCGTGGGAGTGGCGCGAACAGCTTGCCGCCTCGGGCGAGGCTGCCTACGCCAAGCTCTTTGCAAACAAGGCGGGGTTCGTGTCCCGTGCGCTCTACCCGCGCTTCTGCAACATGCGTCGGGAAGGCTACGACTTCGACGCGCGGGCGGAGGACGGCCTCGTCTCCGGCCGCGAGCGGAAGCTTTACGCCCTGGTGGAAAGCGGCCTTTCCATGGCTCACGAGCTGCGGAGCGCATACGGGGACAAGGGCTTTGAATCCGCCGTCACGCGGCTCCAGATGCGCACCTATCTCGCCGTCGCGGGTTTCGACCGGCGGCGCGACCGCCACGGCGTTCCCTACGGCTGGGGCATTTCCATCTACCGCACGGCGGAGGCCCAGTTCGGCGCGCTTTGCACGTCCGCCTACGAAGAAGCGCCGGGGGAATCGCAGGAACGAATCGTGGAAACACTCGAAAGGTATATGAGCCGCGCGGACGCCGAGCGCCTGATCGCGTACAAGGGGTGAAAAGCATGCCCGCCAAACAGAAACAAGGCTGGCTCGACCGCAATTGGCCCTTCCGCCATACCGCGGTGGGACTCAACAACGACACAAATCTCATTAAGGTCGTCGCCATGGTCACCATGCTTGTGGATCATCTTGGCGCGGCGATCTTCCCTCAGTATGCCGTGATGCGGATCATCGGGCGGATTGCCTTCCCGATTTACGCCTATTCCATCGCCGTGGGCTGCGTCTACACCCGCGACATGGGCCGCTATCTCCAGCGCATCGCGCTTCTGGCGCTCATTGCCCAGCCCATCTATGTGCTTGCGCTTAACCACACAAACGCCCTGATGACGGCGATCCCGTTCAAGACCGATCCCTTCGGCGCGATTTTCAACTTCTATGTGTACAGCTGGAAGGACCCGAGCATTCTTCTTTCCCTGGCGGTGGGCATCGCGGCCATCTGGTCCGTGCGGGAGCGGCGGCTGTGGGTCACGGCGCTGATCATTCTGCTCACTTACCTCATGAACAATGCCCTCGACTACGGCATCCGGGGCGTATTCCTCATGCTGGTTCTGTACCTGTTCATCAACCGCTGGTACATCTCCCTCCCGGTGGTGGCGGCGTTCATGATCTATTGGGGCCTCGACGGTGCCCGGTACAACCTGTTCGGCGTGAGTTTTTCCACCCAGATGTTCGCGGTGCTGGCGTTGCCGTTCATCTACGTTCCCATGCGTTCGAACCTCAAGCTCAACAAGTGGGTGTTCTATGCCTTCTATCCGGCGCACCTGCTGCTGATCTATCTCATCGAAAGATGGCCGGACATTTCGGTCGCGCTGCTTAAGTGAGGATTCAATGGATTTTGATTTAAAAACGGAGGCGGGGAAGCGGACGCTCGTCGCGGCCCATCGCGGCGTCGCGGGCGGCAACATTCCCTGCAATACCATTCCGGCATACGAGGCGGCGCTCAGGCAGGGCGCGGACATGATCGAGATCGACGTGACGAGGAGCGCCGACGGCGTTCTGTATGTCTTTCACCCGGGCATGGAGCACGCGCACCTCTATTCCGCCCGGCGCATCTCCGAAATGACCAGCCGCGAGGTGGACATGCTCTACCTCGTCAATCAGGACCGGACGGCGACGCAATTCCGCGTCCCGCGCCTTTCCGATGTGCTGGAACGGTTTCGGGGCCGTTGCTTCATCAACATCGACAAGTTCTGGGACTGGCCGCGCGAGATTGCCCAGGCGGTGCGCGCGCTTGGCATGGAGGATCAGGCGCTTGTAAAGACCTCCGCCGATCCCAAGTGCTTCGATGCCGTGGAGGAGGTCGCGCCGGACATCCCGTACATGGTCATTGCGCGGGAGAAGGACGAATGCACGGACGCGCTTCTCAGGCGCAATCTCCGCTACGCGGGCGTGGAGGCGCTGTTTCAGAAAGATGCCGCGCCCATCGCGTCCCCCGCGTACATAGAGGACATGCATAAAAAAAGGCTCATCGTGTGGGCAAACGCCATCGTCTATGACCACAGGGTGGTGCTGGCGGGCGGGCACTCGGACGATGTCTCCGCGCCGGGCGACGAGGAGGCTGGTTGGGGCTGGCTGGCGCGCCGGGGTTTCGACATCATCCAGACCGACTGGGTCATGCCGCTGATCGGCTGCCTCAGGCGGATGGGGAAGCGATAAAAAGAGCGCCGCGGAGCAAATCCGCGGCGCAAAATCATATTCCTTTGGCGTGCGATAAGCTGTTTACCCTTACGATCCTGCGCGTGCCGTCCTCCACGGTCCACTCGTGCAGACCCGTGTCCCCGCTGGCGAACCGGATGTCCGCGTCTACGGGCAGCCGCAAAAACGCGCGAAAGAGCTGGTTGATCATGCCTCCGTGGGAGACCACGGCCACCGTTTCTGCGGCGGGCGTTTCAAACATGATTCGTGAAAGCGCGCGTTCCGCGCGGAAACGGAATTCGAGCAGCGATTCCTGCTCATATGCCGCGGCATGAATGGGGACGTCGGGAACGCGGGAAAAGAGTTCCCCGGCGCGCGCCTTGTCGACGCCCGCGACGAGTCCGTTATTGAACTCCATGAGATCGTCGTCCAGTGCTGCGGGAAGCCCGCAGGCCGCGGCGACGGACGCCGCCGTCTGGCGCGCGCGCGTCAGCGGACTCGCGACGATCCGGCCGATTTTGTATTCCCGCGCAAGCCGCGCGGCGAGCGCCTCCGCCTGTCTGTGTCCCCGCGCGGTCAGCGGAAAATCCGCGCGTCCTTCGCAGACGTTCAGGATGTCCGCCTCCGATTCTCCGTGCCGCACAATGATCATTCGCATGACGCCACCTCCCTTTACCCATCGTAACACCCACGGAGGCGGCGTTCAAGTATGCAAATGCGGTTTTTCCGGATTGCGTTCCCGGTCGTTTTATTGTATCATAGACGGAGCAAAGGGGAGAAGCAGATGTACGAAGGAACGGCGAAAATCATACTGGAAAACAGGGACGCGCTGCGCGTGGTGGCAAGCGCCGCGCGCATCTCGACCACGGAGGGTTCGGCGCTTGAGCTGTTCGGCCGCCCGGCCAATCCCGAAAAGGATTTAAGTCTCGTGGGCAAGGTCCTCGCGTCGGGCCACAAGTCGCTCATGGAGCACCAGACATTCTCCGTTGCCTTCGACCGGGTGAGCGTGCTCGTGGAGCAGTTCATGATCGAGCACCGGCTCGCCTCGTACATTGTGAAGTCGCGCCGGTACGTGGATTTTTCGGGCGCGGGCTACCTCGTTCCGGACGATCTGCCGGATGCGGCGCGGGAGAAGTATGTCTCTTCGGCGGAGGCGCTCTTTCGCCTGTACGAGGACCTCACGGAGGCGGGCGTGCCCCGGGAGGATGCGCGCTTCGTTCTGCCCTATTCGTTCTCCAGCAATTTTTATGTGACGCTCAACGCGCGCACGCTCATTGCCGTCGTTTCCGAGATGGTCTATGGGCGCGGCGCGCTGCAGCCTGAAATCGCGGCCCTTGGCGCGCAGCTCGAGGCGCAGTTTGACGCGCTCTATCCCGGCGTTATCGCCGCCGAGCGCGCGCATTCCGTACGGTGCGCCGCGCGCCCGCTTCCGACGTCGTTTGCGGGGGCCGGGGAGGCGAAGGGGTCGGCGGCGCTTGTGGCCGCGACGCCCGATCCGCAAAGGGCGCTCTCTCGCGCCATCGAGTTCGGCGGGCGCTTCGCGCCGGACGACGGGGACTATGCCTCCGAGCGCAATCTCATGGCGCTGGTTCGGGACGCACGCCCGCGCGAGCTGGAGTTTCTGACCGCGCAATTCCGGATAAAGGACATCTCCCTCGCCTGCGTGACCCACTTTACGCGCCACAGGATGCTCTCGCTCCTTGTGCCCGATGCGGTGCACGCGCTGGCGGGCGGCAAGTATGTGGTGCCCGAAACCGTCAGGAAGGATGCGGCGCTTCTCGAACGTTATCAGGCGGCGTTTGCGAATCAGGCGTCCCTTGCGGAGGAGCTGATCTCCCTCGGCGCGCCCGCTCACGATATGGCGTATCTGGCGCTCAGCGGACACGTGACGGACATTCTCATCGAGATGAACGCCCGGGAGCTTCTTCACTTTATCAAGCTGCGCACCTGCAACCGCGCCCAGTGGGAAATCCGCCGGGTGGCGCGGGATATGCTCAACGCGCTTCGGGAATACGACGAGGATATCTTCTGGGTATTCGGCCCCAGCTGCCAGGTGGACGGAAAATGTCCCGAGGGCAGGCTGAGCTGCGGAAAACCTTTGAAAATGTGAGGGGAACAGCATGAACGAAAAAAAACCGGTCATCGGGGTCATTCCCTACGAACACACGGACGGTACCGGCAGGCATGTGCCGGAGGGTTATCTGAACGGAATCGTTGAGGCGGGCGGCGAGCCCAGGGTTGTCGACTATGTAAATTTCCCCTTTGATACCCTGGACGCGGTGGCCGGCGAACTGGACGGCATGGTGTTCACCGGCGGTCGGGACGTGGACCCCGCCAGCTACGGCGAGACGCCCTGGCCTGAGCTGGGCGAGGTTGTTCCCGCCCGGGACGCTCTCGAAATTCCGCTTGTCAAGGCCCTCGTCGCGCGCAAAAAGCCCATTCTGGGCATCTGCCGCGGCTGTCAGGTGGTCAACGTTGCGCTGGGCGGCTCGCTCATCCAGCACGTGCCGAAGGTTTACGGCACCGTGCACCAGCAGGACCGGAACGGTCCGGCGTTTACCCACGACGTGGACATCGCGCCCGGCTCCCGCGTCGCGGCTATTTTCGGGGTGACCGAAATCCGCACCAACAGCTATCATCACCAGTCCGCAGACCGCGTCGCGCCGGGACTCGTCATTTCCGCCCGCGCAAGAGACGGCGTCATCGAGGCGTTGGAGTGGCCCGGCGATCAGTTTGTGGTCTGCCTACAGTGGCATCCCGAAAAGACCCTCGGGCTGGACGACTACTCCGTCAAGCCGTTTCAGGCTTTGCTTGCGGCGGCGGGCGAGCGGCGCTGACCGTTTGACGGTCGCGCGCAAAAGGGCGAGGCGCGCCGGAAGGCGCGTCTTTCCCTTTTTTGGTTGACAGGTCCGGTAAATTTCTATACAATAATAGCATCGTGAAAGAACGGCAAGGGGGCTAAAACATGTATCAGGATGCAATCCAGGCTGCGGGCGAAAAGATGGAGAAGACCGTCGCCATTATCGTTAAGGACCTTTCCACCCTGCGCGCGGGCCGCGCCAACCCGCAGATTCTCGACAAGATCGCGGTGGATTACTATGGCACGCCCACCCCGCTCAACCAGGTGGGCAACATCTCCTCGCCCGAGCCGCGCATGCTCGTCATCGCGCCCTGGGAGCCGAAGATGATCGGCCCCATCGAAAAGGCGATTCAGAAGTCGGATCTGGGCATCAATCCTTCTAACGACGGCAAGGTTGTGCGCCTCATGGTGCCGGAGCTCACGGAGGAGCGCCGCAAGGATTTGTGCAAGCAGGTCAAGAAGATGGTCGAGGACGGAAAGATTGCCGTGCGCAATACCCGCCGCGACACCATGGAGCACATCAAGAAGATGAAGAAGAACGCCGAAATCACCGAGGACGATCTGAAGGACGCCGAGGACGAGATGAACAAGGCCACCGAGGCGCACATCAAGGACCTCGACAAGATCGGGACCGACAAGGAAAAGGAGATCATGTCCATCTAAATGAACCTTCTGTCAGCCGCTCGCGGCGTGATCGGCATGTTCCGGCCACGCACGCGCTATGTCGTGAGGAGCGTTGGCCCCGCATCGGGTGAACGCTCTTTGCACCTGCCCGAAAAGATGCCCCGCCACGTGGCGATCATCATGGACGGCAACGGGCGCTGGGCTGTGGCGCGGGGGCTTCCGCGCTCGGCAGGGCATGCGGCGGGCACGGAGGCGCTTCGGGACATCATCCGCGCCTGCGATGAGTGGGGCGTTGAGGCGCTGTCGATCTACGCGTTTTCCACGGAAAACTGGTCCCGCGACCGAGACGAGGTGCAGCTTCTCATGGGGCTTTTGCTCAAATACTTCGATTCGGAGATCGAGGAGCTCGACGAGAAGAACGTGCGTATTCTGATCCTGGGCGACGTTGAGGGCCTCCCCGGCGCTCAGCGCGACGCGGTCATGCGCGCCATGTACAGGACGCGCGGAAATACGGGCCTTTGCCTCAACATCGCGCTCAATTACGGCGGCAAGGCGGAGCTTGCGCGGGCGGCCCGCGTCCTGGCGGAAAAGGCCGTGGCGGGGGAGATCACCACCGCGGGCATCGACGAGCGGACGCTTGCCGCAGAGCTCTACACATCCGGCCAGCCGGATGTCGACCTCATCATCCGCACCAGCGGGGAAATGAGGCTCTCAAACTTCCTGCCCTGGCAGACGGCGTATGCCGAAATGATTTTCAATCCCATTTACTGGCCCGATTACGACCGCAAGGCGTTTTTGGATGATCTCAATACCTATGCGTCGCGGGACCGCAGGTTCGGCGGCATTCGCAAACGATGACGGAGGCGCTCTTGTGTTAAAACGAATCATAACTGGACTCATCCTTTTTGCCGCCGCGCTTCTGCTCATCATGGTTCAGGGTTGGTACCTTCGCGTCGCGATCCTCGTCATTTCGGTCATCAGCCTGTATGAGATGTTCGCCGCGCTGAAGGCGGTGGGCATGGACGCCGTCCGGTGGCCCGCGTACGCGTTCGCGACGCTTGCCTTTTTACAGCAGGCGTTTCATGACCGCCTCTTCTTTCTGGGGGATTCGCCCCTTCTCATCGCGTTTATATTGTGTGTGACGGCCGGGATTGTTTCCATCGTGGTCATCGGAAAGCCAGATTTCAATGGTATGATCGCGACATTATTTCCAATGCTGTATCCGGGGCTGTTCTACGCGTTTTTCATGAAGCTTCAGGATCTGGACGGCCGCGCGGTGCCCACCATGGCCCTCGCCATGGCAATCGTGATTCCCTCGGCCAACGACGTGTTCGCCCTCTTTATCGGAAAGGCGTTCGGGAAAAGAAAACTCATTCCCGGAATCAGCCCCAACAAGACCGTGGCGGGCAGTGTGGCGGGCATTCTTGCCTCCGTCGCGTTTTCGGTGGGCGTGCCGTTTCTCATCGTTCAGGCGGATATCCGGGTCAGCGGCGCCGCGGGCGCGGTGGCACTGGCGCCCTGGTGGGTGTTTGCCGTTTTCGGGCTCGTCATCGGCGCGCTTTCGCAGATCGGCGACCTGACCGCGTCTTTGGTCAAGCGTCACTGCGGCATCAAGGACTACGGAAACATTTTTCCCGGCCACGGCGGCATGATGGACCGGCTCGATGCCATCCTGTTTGGCAGTCTCGCCTGCTACGTGTTCTTCATGCTCACCGGCCACTGACGGAAAGGAGACCCCATGCAAAGGACCATCGCCATACTGGGAGCGACGGGATCGATCGGGACGCAGGCGCTCGACATCGTGCGCCGCGCGCCCGGTCGTTTTTCAGCGGTTTGCCTCACCGCCCACAGCTCCGCGGAGAAGCTGTTCGACCTCGTGCGCGCGTTCCGGCCCCGGGTGGCCGCGCTGGAGGTGGAGCCGGAATCGGTTCCGGAAGACGTTCGCTTCTGCGAATGGTTTTTCGGGAAGGACAGCTCCGCGCGCGCGCTGGCGGCGTCCGATGCGCAGGACGCGCTGTGCGCGGTGGTGGGCATCGCGGGCCTGACCGCCGTATGGACGGCGCTCGACGTGTGCGAGCGGGTGCTCCTCGCCAACAAGGAGGCGCTCGTTACGGCGGGAACCCTCGTCACCCAAAAGGCGAAGCGGCTTGGGAAGCCGCTTCTGCCCGTGGACAGCGAGCATTCGGCCATCTTCCAGTGCCTGGAGGCGGCAAATGGAAATCCGGTCAAAAGGCTCATCCTCACCGCGTCGGGGGGCGCGTTGCGCGATTTTACAACGGAAGAAACGGCCCGCGCGACGGTGGCGGACGTTTTAAATCATCCTGTTTGGAACATGGGCGGCAAGATCACCGTCGACTGCGCCACCATGCTCAACAAGGGCCTTGAGGTCATCGAGGCGCATTACCTGTTCGATGTCCCTGTGGACCGGATCGACGTGGTGATTCACCGTCAGTCGGTAATCCATTCCATGGTGGAATTTGAGGACGGCGCGGTGCTGGCCCAACTGGGCAATCCGGACATGCGCGGCCCCATCGGCTACGCCATGGGCTATCCGGACCGCGTGCCCTACGGCGCGGCGCCCCTCGACTTCGCGAAAATCGGCGCGCTCACCTTCGAGGCGCCGGATCTCGACAAATACCCCCTGCTCGCCCGCGCGTTCGAGGCGATCCGGGCGGGCGGTTCCGCTCCTGTCGTCTTAAACGGCGCAAACGAAGTCGCCGTCGCGCGCTTTCTCAAGGGAGAAATTCCCTTCGGGGACATCGCGCGGATCGTCACCCGCGCCCTTGCGTCCGTACCCGCTGGCAGGATCGCGTCCGTCGAGGACGTTTTTGCCGCGGACGCGCAGGCCCGGCGCGCAGCCCTGACCCAATAGGAGGCTGGTCATGAACATCATGAATTTTGTCTATATTCTTTTTTCCATTGTGATTCTGGGCCTCATTGTGCTTGTGCACGAACTGGGGCACTATATCGCCGGTCGGCTTTCCGGCATCGGCGTCGTCGAATTTTCCGTGGGCTTTGGCCCGAAGATCATCGGCTGGACGCGCAAGGACATCCAATATTCCCTGCGCGTGATTCCGCTGGGCGGCTATTGCAAGTTCGTGGGCGAGGATGAGGACAACCCCCGGCCCGACGCCATGAACCGCCAGCCGGTATGGAAGCGTTTCGACACCATCCTGGCGGGGCCCCTCATGAACTTCGTGCTCGCCTTCGTCGTTGCTGTGGTCTGGCTCATGAGCTACGGCGCGAACCTCATGCCCGTCGTCGGAAACGTGCTCGACGGAAAGCCCGCCATGGAGGCGGGATTCCAGACGGGCGACGTCATCACCGCGGTCAACGGCGAAGCGATCTCCTACGACGAGGCGGGTGCGGAGCGCGTGCGCGCGCTTCTGCAGGCCGCCGACGAAAACACCCCGCTCACGTTCACCGTCGCGCGCGACGGGCAGGAGACGGCCATCACCGCCGCCCCCGCCCCGGTGGAAGTGGAAACCGTCGACGAAAGCGGCAATCCGACCACCGTCACCGTCTACCAACTCGGCATCGAATTCGGCACGAAGCGGTTCGGGTTTTTCCAAGCGGTTGGCTCCTCCTTCTCCACGCTCAAGAACGTCACGGTTCAGATGCTCGTGACCCTTAAAAACCTTGTGTTCAAGGGCGAAGGGGTGAGCGATGTGTCGGGGCCGGTGGGCATCATTTCATTCATGAGCACGCAGGTGACGGCTGGTGCGTCCATCATGCTTCAGATCGTGATGCTGATCTCCCTCAACCTCGGCATCATGAATCTTCTGCCCCTGCCCGCGCTGGACGGCGGACGGCTGGTGTTCCTCATCATTGAGGGCATCCGCAGAAAGCCCGTACCGCCCGAGAAGGAGGGCCTGGTACACGCCATCGGACTGATGCTGCTGCTCGGCCTCATCGTGGTGGTGTCGTTCAAGGACATCTGGAAATTGATCGCGGGTTGACGGAGGGCACATGACGAGACAAATCAGCGTCGGCGGCGTCAAAATCGGCGGGGGCGCGGTCGTGACGGTACAAACAATGACCAATACGGATACCCGCGACGTTCAGGCGACCCTCACGCAGATTGCTGCGGCGGCGCGTGCGGGCGCGGACATCGTGCGCGTGTCGGTTTACGACGAACAGTGCGCCGATGCGGTGCGGGAGCTCGCGGCGAAAAGCCCGGTGCCCCTCGTGGCGGACATCCATTTTGATTACCGGCTCGCGGTCAGGTCCGTTGAAAACGGCGTTGCAAAGGTGCGCATCAACCCCGGAAACATCGGCGGCGAAAGGAACGTGAAAATCCTTGCCGACTGCCTGAAGGCGCACCATGTTCCCGTGCGCATCGGCGTCAATTCCGGCTCGCTGGAAAAGGAGATTCTCAAAAAATACGGGGGCGTGACGCCGGAAGGGCTCGTCGAAAGCGGGCTCTCTCACGCGCGCATGCTGGAGGACGCGGGTTTTCATGACATCGCGATTTCCTACAAGGCGACGGACGTGCGCACCATGGTGGAGGCCTGCCGACTGGCGGCGAAGACATCCGACTACCCGCAGCACATCGGCGTCACCGAGTCCGGTACCAGGTCGACCGGCATGGTGAAGTCCGCGGTGGGCATCGGGACGCTCCTCATGGAGGGCATCGGCGACACCATTCGGGTTTCCCTCACGGGAGACCCGGTGCAGGAAGTCTACGCAGGCCTTGAAATCCTCCGCGCCTGCGGCCTCAGGCGCGACTACGTCGAGATCATCTCCTGCCCGACCTGCGGGCGCACATGCATCGGGGTGGAAGACATCGCCGACCGGGTGCGGGCCGCGACGCTGGACGTTAAAACGCCCCTGCGCGTGGCGGTGATGGGATGCGTGGTCAACGGTCCCGGCGAGGCCCGGGAGGCGGACATCGGCATCGCGGGCGGAAAGGACGGCGGCGCGCTGTTTGTCAAAGGCGAGGCACCGGTCAAGGTAACGGGCGACCTGGCGCAAATCCTCATCGACGAAATACGAAAGCGGGTTTCACGCGATGTCTGATCTTTGGCGGCAACTCATCGCGAACGCGGATTCCGCGCTCTCGGAACAGATCCGGCTGGCGCGGGTGCAGATTTCAAAGTCCACGGGCGCGATGGTCATCATTCTGAACGCGGCGCGCATCCTCACGCGCAAGGAGTTCAAGGTGCTGGAAAAGGCGTTTGCGGGCGCCTTTCCGTCCGTGCGCGTCACACTGGCCCTGCAATATCCCGCCATGCGCGAGGCGGTGGAGAAGGACATTAAGGTCGCGACCGGCCTTCTGGCGGAGCTGGTTGCCCACGAAAGCCCGGCGTCCATGCCGTTTCTGGAGTGGGATCACGCGGCGTGGAAGCTCGAGGACGGCAAGCTCACCGTGTGTGTTTCTTCCGCCGACGGCGCGGCGTTTTTGAAGAGCCGGAACGTCGACAAGCTGCTGGAGGAGCTTCTCCTCCGGCTCTTTGGTATTTCCGCGGCCGCCCAGATCAAGGTGACGGGGGAAGACGACAAAAAACTGCGGGAGATCGAGGAGGCGCGCCGAAAGGAGCTTGACATGCTGGCCGAGGAGGCGAAAAAAGGCGTCTCCGACAAGCCCAGATGTCAAAAACCCTCTGAGGCGGTGTTCGGGCGGACCATCGCCGACCATCCCATTCCCATGAACGAGCTCGCGGAGGACACGGGCCGCGCGACGGTGAAGGGTGAGGTCTCCGGCCTCGAAATGCGCGACGCCAAGAACGGCCAGTCGAAGATTGCCACATTCTCCATGACGGACTACAAGGGTTCGGTGAACTGCAAAATTTTTCTGACCGGCGTCAAGAGCCGCGACGACGCGCAGTCGGTGCAAAAGCAGGCGGACGCGCTCTCGGCGGCGCTCAAGGACGGACTGTGGATCAAGGCGCGGGGCAATTATCGGTACGATGATTTCAAGCGCGAAATGATGCTGATGGTTTCTGACATCATGACCGCCCAGAAGCCCGTCCGTGAGGACGTCTACATAAAAAAGCGTGTGGAGCTCCACTGCCATACCCAGATGAGCAGCATGGACGCATGCGCGTCGGTGACGGACCTGTTCAAGCGCGCCAAGGAATGGGGTCATAAGGCGCTGGCCATCACCGATCACGGCGTGGTGCAGGCGTTCCCGGACGCATACGGTGCGGCGAGGAAGACGGGGGTCAAGCTCATCCCCGGCTGCGAGGGCTATCTCATCAACGACGCGCCCTCCATCGTGACCGGCGCGGGGGAGAGAAAGCTGGCGGGCACGGCGTTCGTTGTGCTCGACGTGGAAACCACGGGCCTCAATTCCGCCCGGGACGAGATCATCGAAATCGGCGCGGTGCGGATCGAGGATGGCGTCGAGGTGGGGGAGTTCTCTCAGCTCATCAATCCGGGCCGCTCTCTGCCGGATAAGATCGTGGAAATCACCGGCATCACCACCGCCATGCTGCGCGGCATGCCGTCCGTTCAGGAGGTTATGCCCGAATTCGCCAAATTCATGGACGGCGCGGTGCTCTGCGCCCACAACGCCTCCTTCGATATGGCGTTCATTTCCCGCGCCCTCGATCGCGTGGGGCTGAAATTCGACGATCCCGTTCTCGATACGCTGGCGCTGGCGCGAAACCTTTATCCCCAGTCGAAGAACCACAAGCTGGGCACACTGTGCAAAATGCTCGAAATTTCCCTCACCAACGCGCACCGGGCGGTGCACGATGCCCGGGCAACCTCCCAGATGCTGCTCAAATCCCTGGAGACCATGAACGCGCGCCGCCCCGTCATTCGGCTCGCGGACATCAACACGGCATTCGACACAGACGCGGGGAGCGAGGCATTCCACATCATACTGCTCGCCAAAAACCAGACGGGTATCACGAACCTCAACCGACTGGTCAGTGAGGGACACCTCAATTTTTTCCACCGCACGCCCCGCATTCCGCGCGGGCTTATCACGAAGTATCGCGAGGGGTTAATTGTGGGGAGCGCCTGCGAATCGGGCGAGCTTTACCGTGCTTTGGTTGGCGGTGCGGACGACGGCGCGCTGGAAAAAATCGCGCGGTTCTACGATTATCTGGAAGTGCAGCCCGTCGGCAACAACGAGTTCCTCGTGCGCGACGGCCGGCTTGCCTCCCTGGACGACGTGCGGGAACTGAATCGGCGGATCGTCGATCTGGGCGACCGGCTGGGCATCCCCGTGGCCGCCACCGGCGACGTGCACTTTCTGGAGCCCACAGACGCCGTCTACCGCACCATCCTCATGGACACAAAGGGCTTCGCGGACGCGGAGGAGCAGCCGCCGCTCTACTTCAAGTCCACGGACGAGATGATCGATGAGTTTTCCTACCTCGGATGCGAGACGGCGGAGCGGATCGTGGTGGACGTGCCCAACCAAATCGCGGACATGATCGAGCCTACCGATTTCCACATTCCGCACCCGGACGGCAAAGAAACGTTTCAGCCCCTTTGGGATGACGCGGCGGACAATCTCAAGGCGCGTACCATGGAGAAGGCCGTCTCACTCTACGGCGATCCGCTGCCCGAAATCGTCCAAAAGAGAATCGACAAGGAACTGGGCGCCATCATCGGCTACGGCTTCTCAACGCTTTACATGATCGCGGTCAAGCTCGTCCAGAAGTCCCTCGCCGACGGCTACATCGTGGGCTCGCGCGGCTCGGTGGGCTCGTCTTTGGTGGCGTATCTCGCGGGCATCACGGAGGTTAACTCCCTGGAGCCCCACTACGTCTGCCCCAAGTGCAGGCACTCGGAATTTGAGGTGCCCAAGGAGTACACCTGCGGCCTCGACCTGCCGCCCAAAATCTGTCCCGTGTGCGGCGCGCAGATGGACAAGGACGGGTTCAACATCCCCTTCGAGGTATTCCTTGGCTTCAAGGGCAACAAGGTGCCGGACATCGACCTCAACTTTTCAGGCGAATACCAGGGCACGGCCCACGCCTACGTCAAGGAGCTCTTCGGCGCGGAAAACGTGTTCCGGGCGGGCACCATCGGCACCATCGCCGAAAAAACCGCCTACGGCTACGTGATGAAGTACGCGGAGGCCCACGAAAAGGCGTTCACGAACGCGGAGAAGGAGCGCCTCGCCCGCGGCATCACGGGCGTCAAGCGCACCACCGGCCAGCATCCGGCGGGCATGGTGGTTTTGCCCAAGGACTACGAAATTTATCAGTTTACCGCCATTCAGCACCCGGCGGACGACCAGTCCAGCGACCAGATCACCACCCACTTCGACTTCGGCTCCATGCACGACATCCTCGTGAAGCTCGACATCCTCGGCCACGACGATCCGACGATGCTGCGAAAGCTTCAGGACATCACGGGCATCGCGCCCCAGGATGTGCCGCTGCACGACGCGGAAATCTTCGCGCAGATCATCTCGCTGTTCTCGTCGCCCAAGGCGCTGGGGCTCACAGAGGAACAGCTGGGCGCGCCCACGGGCACGCTGGGGATTCCGGAATTCGGCACGCGCTTCGTGCGCGGCATGCTGGTGGACACGCGGCCCTCCTCCATGGAGGAACTCATCCGCATTTCAGGCCTTTCCCACGGAACGGATGTATGGCTGGGAAACACCCAGGACCTCGTCAAGCGCGGCGTGCCCCTCAAGGAGTGCTTCTGTACCCGCGACGACATCATGAACGCGCTCATTGCCCGGGGCGTCGAGAGCGAGATGTCGTTCAAGATCATGGAGGACGTCCGCAAGGGCAAGGGCCTGAAGCCGGAGATGGAAAAGGCCATCGCCGAGGCGGACACCCCCGACTGGTACATCGACAGCTGCAAGAAGATCAAGTATATGTTCCCCAAGGCGCACGCCGTGGCCTACGTGACCATGGCGCTCCGGATCGCCTACTTCAAGATTTATAAGCCCCTTGCCTACTACGCCTGCTACCTCATGCGCAACGCGGAATCCTTCGACGGCGCGCAGATGGCGACGGACGATGTGGACGCGCTGCGCGCCCAGATGGAGGAGATCAGCGAACTCGAAAAAAACGAGCGCGAGCGCAAGGACGGCCAGTACACGGTTCTGGAAATTCTGGTGGAGATGAATTTGCGGGGCATCCGGCTGTTGCCGGTTGACATCTACAAGTCTCGGGCGGGCTCGTTTGAGATCGAGGACGGCGCCATCCGGCCGCCCATTTCGTCGCTGCCCGGCATTGGGCTGGGCGCGGCCGAGGCGTTTGTCAAGGCGCGGGAGGCGGGGCCGTTCATTTCCCAGGAGGACATGATCATGCGCAAGGTTGCCAAGTCCACCGTCGAGCAGCTCCGGCAGGCGGGCGCGCTGGGGGACTTGCCCGCAACGAGTCAGGTAACACTGTTCGACTTCGGAATGAATTAGAGGAGGATGCAGCTATGAAAATCGCGTTCATCGGCGTGGGCGTCATGGGAAGTCCCATGGTCGCGAATCTCTTGAAAAACGGACACCAGGTCAATGTGTATTCCCGGACACAAGCCAAGTGCGACGGCGTCGTCGCCCTGGGCGCGGTCTGGATGGGTTCAATCGCGGACTGTGTCCGTGATTGCGAACGCGTCATCACCATGGTCGGTCTTCCCAAGGACGTGGAAGAGATCTATTTCGGCCAGTACGGCATCATTGAAAACGCCGACGAGGGGGCGCGCCTCATCGACATGACGACATCCAGCCCCAAGCTTGCCCGGCGCATCTACGCGGCCGCCAAGGAGCGCGGCCTTTCCGCGCTGGACGCACCCGTCTCCGGCGGTGACGTGGGCGCGAAGAACGGCACGCTTGCCATCATGGTGGGCGGAGACGAAGGCGCGTTTAACGCCTGCATGCCGCTCTTTGAATGTCTGGGCAAAAACATCCGCTATGAGGGTGAATCCGGCATGGGCCAGCACACCAAGATGGCAAACCAGATCGCCATCGCGGGTACCCTCGCGGGCGTTGCCGAGGCGGTTGCCTACGCCGAGGCGGCGGGCCTCGACCGGCAGAAGATGCTCGACACCATTTCCACCGGCGCGGCGGGCTCATGGCAGCTCACGAACAACGCGCCGAAGATGCTCGCAAACGACTTCGCGCCCGGCTTTTACATCAAGCACTTCATCAAGGACATGAAGCTCGCCGACGAGGAGGCGCTCGATCGCGGCCATGCGCTGCCGGTTCTGGAGCATGTTTTGGAGGAGTTTGAGGCCCTTTCCCAGACGGGCCACGACGACGAGGGCACCCAGGCGCTCATCCGCGCGTACAGGGAGGATGAAGTATGAAAATCAAATCCCTTGAACTGTTCAAGGTCCCGCCGCGCTGGCTGTTTCTCAAGCTCACCACCGAATCGGGTGTGGTGGGTTGGGGCGAGCCTGTGGTGGAAGGCCGCGCGGACTCGGTGGCGGCGTGCGTCAATGAAATGAAGTCCGCCATCCTGGGCAAGTCCTGCGAGGACATCGAGGACATGTTCCAGACCCTCTACCGGGCGGGCTTTTATCGCGGCGGCCCGGTGCTCACAAGCGCCATTTCCGGCGTCGAGCAGGCCATGTGGGATGCCAAGGGCAAGTACCACGGCATGCCCGTCTGGCAGATGCTGGGCGGAAAGGTGCGCGACCGGATTCAGGTTTACCGCTGGATTGGCGGCGATCATCCCCGGGACACCGCGGCGGCGGCGCGGGAGGCCCTCGAACAGGGCTATTCCGCCGTCAAGATGAATGCCACGGACGAGCTCAAGTGGATCGATTCGTTCGACAAGCTTGACGCCGCGGTGGAGCGCGTGGCCGCCATTCGGGACGCCGTAGGCAAAAAACTATCCGTGGCCATGGACTTTCACGGCCGCGTGCACAAGACGATGGCCAAGGTCTTGATGCACAGGCTCGAACCATATGACCTCATGTTCGTGGAGGAACCGGTGCTCACCGAAAACGAGGATGCTTTTCTGGAGCTCGCCCGCGCAACCCACATCCCCATCGCCACCGGCGAGCGGAATTACACCCGCTGGGGCTTCAAGCACATGCTGGCGCGCGGGGGCGTGGACATTCTGCAGCCGGATGTGAGCCATTGCGGCGGCATCCTGGAAACGCGTAAGATCGCCGCCATGGCGGAGGCCTATGACGTCGCGCTAGCGCCCCACTGCCCGTTGGGGCCGATCGCGCTGGCATCGTGCCTGCAGGTGGATTTCACCGCGCCCAACGCATTCATTCAGGAACAGAGCCTGAACATCCATTACAACAAGGGTTACGACCTCTTGAAATACCTCAAGGATCCGGACGTGTTCGTCTACAAAGACGGCCACGTCGACCTGCTCCAAAAGCCGGGTTTGGGCATCGAGATCGACGAGGATTACGTGCGCAAAATGGCGGCGGAGGGCCACGACTGGCACAATCCCATCTGGCGCGATGCCGACGGGGCGGTGGCGGAATGGTAGAATTTTTGGGGAAAAAGCCGCTCCTCCACGTGATGATGACAGAATCCCTCCGCCGGGGAAACGCCGATGTGCTCTTCGATCGCCCGGACGGCGTCATGCTCTACGACCGCAGGGCCAAGTCGTACATGCTCGCGGCGGCAACGGAGACGGCGGCGGAACAGATGGTTTCGAAAATTGAAAATCCCACGCTCCTGGTCGCCCACGACCCCTTCTCCCGCAGACTCCTCGCCGAGCGGTTCTCCTTCCCGGAAATCCTCGGCGTGGTGCAGGCGGCGTATCTGAAAAAAGAAATCGACGTCCCCGCCGCCGACATCCGTCCCCTGGACGTTTCCCATCACGCCTTCGTGCGCGCCCATTATTCCAGCGTGGACGAGGACAGCTACATCGAGGAGCGGCTCCGGGAAGGCGAGATGTACGGCGTCTATCAGGACGGCCACCTCGCGGGCTTCATGGGCACCCACGCCGAGGGCAGCCTCGGCCTCTTGGAAATCCTGCCCGCATACCGGCGGCGCGGCTTGGGCGAGGCGCTGGAGCGGCACGTGACCCGCGTCCACCTCTCCCGAGGCTGGACGCCCTTCGCGCAGATCGAGGATGGCAACCTGGCCTCCAAGGCCCTCCACAGAAAGCTTGGCTTCGAGATTTCGGACGAATGCATCTACTGGTTCATGTGAGGTAAGCATATGGATTTTGAAACGGTGCTCCACAATTTCGACCTCTGCGTCGTCGGCGGCGGGCTCGCGGGGCTGTGCGGCGCGGTGGCCGCGGCGCGCCACGGGGCGAAGGTGGCCCTCATGCAGGACAGGCCCATGCTGGGCGGCAACGCCTCCAGCGAGATTCGCATGTGGGTGTGCGGCGCTCACGGCGACGACATGCGCGAAACGGGCATCCTCGAGGAGATCATGCTGGAAAACCTCTACCGCAACCCGGACATGAACTACTCCGTCTGGGACGGAATCCTCTACGAAACCGCCAAGAACGAGGATAACCTGACGCTGATCCTCAACTGCGCCTGCGAGGCGTGCGAGATGGAGGGGGAGAGGATCGCCTCCGTCACGGGCTATCAGACCACCACCCAGAAGCGCCACAAGGTGCGCGCCAAGATCTTCGCCGATTGCTCCGGCGACAGCGTGCTCGCCCCGCTCTCGGGCGCGCAGTTTCGCGTGGGCCGGGAGGCGCGGGGGGAGTACGGCGAATCCATCGCCCCCGAAACCGCGGATAAGAAGACCATGGGCATGAGCCTCCTCATCCAGGCGCGGGAATTTCCGACGCCCAGCGCGTTCATCCCGCCCGCGTGGGCGAACAAGTACACCAGGGAGACCCTCAATCACCGCGTCCCCGACCTCGCCAACCCCTACGAAAACTTCTGGTAT
The DNA here is from genome assembly GCA_023435435.1 of Bacillota bacterium. GTDB lineage: Bacteria > Bacillota > Clostridia > Christensenellales > Aristaeellaceae > RUG11247. Next base: position 22,401 of record JAEYRW010000097.1, read on the forward strand.
CTGGAGCTGGGCGGCACCCGGGACACCATCGGGGACACCGAGGAGATCCGCGACGAACTCCTCAAATGCGCCTACGGCGTCTGGGACTACGTGAAAAACGCCCCCGAAAACAGGGAAAAGAACAAAAACTGGCGCCTCGACTGGATGGGCATGCTGCCCGGCAAGCGCGAAAGCAGGCGCTATGTGGGCGATCACGTCATGACCCAGAACGACGTGCGCGCGGGCGGTCATTTCGACGACGTGATTGCCTACGGCGGCTGGACCATGGACGACCACGACCCCCGTGGCTTCGAATCCCCCGGCGCGCCCACCATCTTCCATCCCGCGCCGTCGCCCTACGGCATCCCGTACCGCTGCCTGTATTCGAAGAACATCGAAAACCTCATGTTCGCGGGCCGCAACATATCTGTGACCCACGCGGCCATGAGCTCGTCCCGGGTGATGGCGACCTGCGCGATTCTCGGCCAGGCCATGGGCGCGGCGGCGGCCATCGCCGTGCGCGAAAAGACATCCCCGCGCGGCGTCTACGAAAATCACCTTTCGGAACTGCGGGAAACGCTCATGGATGACGACTGCTATCTGCCCTTTGCGCGGCGGACGGTTTCGTCCCTCGCGCGGGAAGCGCGGCTCGACCCGGCGCTGGAAAGTCTGCGCGACGGTTTCGACAGGCCCGCGGACGGCAGTCGCCAGGGCGCGACCCTGCTTCCGGGCGAGGGGGCCCAGTATTTGTTTGACGCACCGCTATTTGTGGAAACCGCGCGGATCGTGTTCGACAGCGATTTGAACCGCCAACTCATGGGGATTCTCCCGCAGCGGAACATGCCCGCCAATCGCCCGCTGGGCATGCCCGAGGCGCGCATGCCGGAGACGCTTGTGCGGGCGTACCGCCTCGAGGCGACCCTCGAGAGCGGCGAGATCATCGTCATTGCCGAGGAAGAAAATAACCGCCGGCGCATGCGGCGGCACGAGGTAGGGAAGCGCGTGACGTCCCTGCGCCTGATTCCTCTTGAGACATGGGGCGCGGCGCGTTGTCATCTGTTTTCGTTCGACGTCAGGTAATCACATTCGCAGAACGCATTTGCGGCGGAGACCCCGCAATGCCTGTCGTCGCGTTGCGGTGGGGAGGAGGTTCCCGAATTCAGCCAATCCCGACACCGAACGGCGTTGTCAAGCAAGGGTCGAAAAATGATACGGAAGCATTTATGCCGACGCTTGGAAAGCGTTGACGCGGACGCCGAGGTAGTTTGAAGGGCAAAAGGAAAGACGCGAGGCTCGGCCCCGCGTCCCTTTTTGTTTATGGTATGATCTCGCGATACGCGATCGTTCTTCTCAGGTATGTGTAGGTGATATACAGCTTTCCGCCCTTTGCGACGATGGCGGGGTAGGAAAATTCGGCCGTGTGCTTGCGGTTGTCCTTGGGCGGCTTGTCGGCGGTCGCGGCGCGCGGGTCCTCCTTCATGTCCTCGAGCATCGCGTATGCCTCGAATGTTTTTCCGTTGTCGTTTGAGCGCAGCACCACGATGGGCGTGCGGTCAGCCCAGTTGCCGCTGACCGGATTGAGTACGAGGTAGAGCCTTCCGTCGAGCTTGGCAAGGTCGATGCCGGAATTGTTGTTGGGGATGCGCGTGGCGTACGCTGTGCACCAGCTCCTGCCGTAGTCCTCCGAATCGGCGCGGAACACGTAGCCGGACGTGGTCCGAAGAAGCGCGTGAATGTGCCCCGAGGCGCTTTCCCAGATCGTCGGTTGAATCGCGCCCTTGCCCGCCATGTGGTTGGCGGGGTCGGGCTTAACGGGGCTGCGCGTTTCCTTTATGGCCGCCGTGCCATCCGAATCGATGGGGATCCAGCTCGCGGCGGGAAAGCTTGCGCCGTAGTCGTAGGAAATGCCGATGCGCGGCCGCCAGTCGGTTAACGTCTCCACCGAATCGGGGGCGAGCAGGCTGCCGTCCGACAGGTAGAGCGGCTTGTTGCGCACCGGGCCGCAGGCGTCGTTGGGCGCGAGATACCGTTCCGGCACGGACCAACTCGCGCCGCCGTCCTTTGTGGTCATCGTCCAACTCTTCCAGGAAGGAACGTCCGGCCCGACCTTGAAGATCAGCCGTGCGCCGCCCGGGACGGGCATGAGCACGGGATTCCAGTGGGGCTGATCGTTCACCTTTGCGACGCGCGCGGGGGGAAGCCAGACGCCGTCCGCGCGCCGGGAGAGCCAGATGCCTACGTCATCGGCCCCCTCGCGCGTCCCGGCGAAGTAGCAGACCAGCACGTCGCCGCCGTCCAGCGGGAGAACGGTCGAGGCATGGCAGGCGGGAAAGTATTTGTCCTCCTCAAACAGCAGTTCGCGCGTGATTTGCATTAGATCACCTCATTGAGTCGTTTTACGGCGCACGCGTAGATTTCAAAGGCGCGCCGGTAACTTGGGATGTGCATAAACTCGTCCGGCGCGTGCGCGCCGCCGTGGTTTTCGGGAAGCTCCGGCCTGCTCTTCTGGTCGGGAAAGCCCGGGCCGAACGTAATCGAGTCCCTGAGGACGCGGGAATAGGTGCCGCCGCCCATTGTGTAGGGCTCGACGCGTGCGCCGGTCATCTCCGCATAGAGATCCGTCAGAACCGCGACGCGCGGATCGTCCTTGGGCATGTAAACCGGTGGCGTTGCCTCGAGGCCGGCGGTCTCAAAGCCCAGCTTCTCGGCGTAAGCACGGAAGGTTTTGATGTTTGACTCGCCGTCCGCGGCCAGGGAAAGCCGGCAGTCGAGGGAGAGCGAGATTTTGCCGCCCGGCAGCATCTTCGCGACGCCGCAAACCATCGTCGTCTTGCCCGTATCCGGGTCCTCCGCGTCGATGCCCGCGTTGGCGCCGTAGTGGTCGCCCGTCATGTCGCGCACGGCCTCCATCGCCTTTCGGGATTGACCGGTCAGAAGGCCGCTCTCCGCCAGCGCGCCCGCGAGCATGTGGATGGCGCTTTTCCCGGCCTCCGGTCGCGCCGCGTGGGAGGCAATGCCCCGCGCCGTAATCAGCGCCGCGCCGTTTTCGTCCGTCACGGTGAAATCCTCACCGAAGTGGGGAGCGGCTTCCGTGGCGGTGACGCCGACAAGCTGCGCGCGTGCGTGGGGCGGCACCATGTTGGGGACCTCGCCGCCTGTGAACGAAGCGATCATCTCGCCCGGTTCGATGAGCATCTTGCCGGAAAGCGAGCCCTTCTGGGCATAGTTGACGGGGAAGGCGCTGTCCGGGACGAGCGTCAGCTTCGGCTGGTCGAAGTGCTCGACGTAGTAGCGCAGATCCTGCATGCCGGTTTCCTCGGAACAGCCCAGAATCGTCCGGACGCCGTGCTTCATGGGCACGCTCAGGTCGCGCAGAAGCTTCATCAGATAAAGGCCCATGACCGCGGCGGACTTGTTGTCCGAAACGCCGCGTCCGATGAGAAAGTCGCCCGCGCGCGTTGCCTCGTAGGGGGGATAGATCCACTTGTCGCCTTCCGGAACGACGTCCAGGTGGCCTGCGATGCCAATGCAGTTTTTCCCGTCGCCCAGAACCGCCGAGCCGCAGTAGCCGTCGTGATCCTCGGTCTCAAAGCCCATTTCCTTTGCGTGCCGGAGCGCGAAATCGAGCATTTTGCGGCACTCGGGTCCGAACGGGGCGTTTTCCTCCTTGAGGTCCGCGCGGCTCACGGAACGGATGCGTGCGAACGACTGCACATCTGAAATCATGTCCTCAAAGTTCTCGTCGAGCCACGCGGCCACCTTTTTTTTGAATTCGTCCATTTGCGTCGTCTCCTTTACCCTTAAAGTGAATCCACATCCACCCAGCCCTTTTTCTCGATCGCCAGCTCAATCGCCTCGAGAATCTGTGCGCATTTTACGCCGTCCTCGAAGTTCGGCTTACAATCCGTACCGTCCGCAATGTGCGAAACAAATTCGTACAGCTCGTGGCAGAACGTCTCCGGGAAGCCGATCACGTGTCCGGCAGGCCACCAGAACTTGAGATAGGGGTGGACACCCTCTGTAACCTGGATCATCCGCCAGCCCTGCGTGCCGGGTTCGTCGCCGGCCGAGAAGTAGTGAAGCTCGTTCATGCGCTCGAATTCAAAGCGGACGGAACCCTTTTCGCCGTTGATCTCGATGCGCATGTCGTTCTTGTGGCCTTGGGAAAAGCGCGTGGCCTCAAACGTGCCCAACGCGCCGTTCTCAAATTCGCACACGAAGCAGGTGGCGTCGTCCACGTCGACCATTTCCTTGGGCGCATCCTTGTCGACGCTGGCGGAGAGCCCCTCCATGCGCGCGACCACGGGCCGCTCCTTAACGAATGTCTTGCTCATGCCCGTTACCGTTTTAAACTCGCCCGCGAGGTACCGCGCGGCGTCGATCACGTGCGCGCCCAAGTCCCCCAGGGAGCCCGAGCCGCACACCTTTTTGTCCAGCCGCCAAACCTTCGGAAAGTCCGGATCGATGATCCAGTCCTGCAAAAAAACGCCGCGCACGTGGAATATCTTGCCCAGCTTTCCCTCGTCAATGAGCTTTTTGGCGAGCACAAGCGCGGGGGCGAAGCGGTAGTTGAACCCAATCTGATGCCGGATGCCCGTGGCTTTCGCAACTTCGAGCATCTCCCGCGCGTCGGAAAGCGTGAGCGCCAGCGGCTTTTCACAAAAGATGTGCTTGCCGTTTTTCGCCGCTTCGATGGCGATTTCCTTGTGGTAATTGGACGGCGCCGTGATGTCTACGGCGTCGATGTCCGCTCTGGCGACGAGCCTTCGCCAGTCGGTTTCCACATCCCGCCAGCCGAGTGTCCGCGCGGAAGCGGCTACCCACGCCGGATCGCGTCCGCAGATTGCGCGTTTTTCAATGCCGCGCGCCGGGCTCATGTACATGGGAATCTCAGTCAGCGCCTTGGAGTGCGCCCTGCCCATGAATTTGTAGCCGATCAGGCCAAAGCGAATCGCATCCATCGTGAAACCCCTCCCTCATTTTCCAACATTATAACAAAAAAAGTCCCATATCACAAGCACGGATCGCACAGTTGTGCCATTTTCACGATGCATTCCCGTCAAAAGAAAACCGGGGAGTTCCCTCCCCGGCGCCTCTTACTTGAGGGTCATGGTCCCCTTGACAGAGACGATTTGCGAACGGAGTCGCAGCTCATAGTTCTTTTTCTTCGTTGCGGAGCCCGTGAACCGGAATGTCAGCTTTTTCATCTTTCCGGGCTTCAAGTTTACGTAGAGGTTCGTGAACTTCTTTTTCGCGAGCAGCGTTCCTGCGTTCTCGTCGTAGACATACAAGTAGAGTGTCTTGATCTTATAGATCTTCGTCTTGCTGTAGTTGTTGACGAGATAGAGGTCAAGGTAGATGCTCGATCCCTTGTAGTAGACCTTTTTGAGCGCCATCGACGCGCCATAGCTGTAGTTTTTGGCCGACATGTCGACCTTGTACGAATGCGCGTTGGCCTTCACGGTGACCTTGCATTTAAGCTTGTAGCCGTCCACCGTCGCGGTGATGACGGCTGTTCCGGGCCTCCTGGCGGTAATCTTGCCGCTGGAGGAGACGGAGGCGACGGACGAGCGCGAGGAAGACCATTTGATCTTCTTGGTGGTGTAGTCGACAGACAGGGTCGCCTTTTTCGAGACCGTGAGGGTCAGGGACTTATTGGAGAGGATCGGCTTGGACACGCGCACGTCGCAACGGAACGTTTCGCCGTCCACACGCGCCGTCACATACGTCGTTCCGGGTTTGACGCCCGTCACCTTGCCCGTGGAGGACACCTTCGCGATGGAGGAATTGGCGGACGACCATGTGACTGCGCCAACGTTGTCCGCCACCGTCAATTGATACTTTTCCTTTTTTCCGATGAGGATTGACGTCGCTTCCATGCGCGGGCCGACATACAGATCCACAGAGGCGGTCAAATTGTTGACCGTAGTGCCGGTCACGCGCACGCTCCCGTGTCCGACACCCGTCACCTTGCCGTCTGAGGAGACGGTCGCCACATTTTCATTGGAAGAGGCCCATGTGACCGCCGGATTTGCGTCCGACGGACTGATATTTGGCACGAGAACCAGGAGTTCGCCGACCTTCAGTGTCAATTTGGGCGCATTGACTGTGAATGAGGAAGGGTTGCGTCGGATGACGGTCAGGCTGACCGTCGCGGTCAGGCTGTTCACCGTCGTCGCCGTGATTCGCGCGCTTCCGGGGGCGACCGCCGTCACCTAGCCCGTGGCGGAAACGGTTGCGACAGCCGCGTCGGAGGTTGCCCATGTCACGGCGGGGTCCGCCGTGGAAGGAGACACGGTGGCCGTGAGCTGCATGCCCGCCCCCACCACAAGCGTCGCGCTCGGCGCGGTGACGCTTACTTTCGTCTCCGGGTCATTGGGGACGGTGAGATCAAAAGACCCCACCAATTGATGGACGGTGGTGGCCGTGATTCGCGCGCTTCCGGGGGCGACCGCCGTCACATAGCCCGTGGCGGAAACGGTTGCGACAGCCGCGTCAGAGGTTGCCCATGTCACGGTGGGGTCCGCCGTGGAAGGGGACACGGTGGCCGTGAGCTGCATGCCCGCACCCACCGCAAGCGTCGTGCTCGGCGCGGTGACGGTCACTTTCGTCTCCGGGTCATTA
>JAEYRW010000142.1 GCA_023435435.1 Bacillota bacterium
GCCCACACCTGTGGCGACGGAGGCCGCAAGCCTCCAGAACGTGACCGCGTCCGCCGCCCAGACGATGGCGGCGACGGCCACGCCGTCCGCCAAGCCCACGTCCGAACCGACGGTCGGGCCTACTGAGGCACGCACGCTTGCGCCGACCGTCGAGCCGACGGGTGGCCCCACGCCCGCGCCGACCGCGGTGCCCACAGCCGAACCGACCGCGGTGCCCACAGCCGCGCCGACCGTGACGCCCACAGTCGAACCGACTGCCGCGCCGACTGCCGAACCCACGGCGGCGCCGAGCAAGCTCGACACGCCCGCACCCGCGCAGCCGAGCGCGGAACCGACGCTGCTGGACATTCCGCTCGAGCCCTCGCCCGCGCCGACCCTCAAGCCCGCCGGGCTGGCGATTGTGTACCACACCAGCAACGGCGTGGGCTACCACGTCAGGAGCACCTGTGTGGGCATGTCCGGCGCGAAGCCGTATACCTTCGCGGAATCTGTGGCGGCCGGTTACCATTCCTGCGGCAACTGCAATCCGCCGGACGAGTCGCTGCTGACCACGGACGAGCCGGTGGTCTGGGTGGATGCGGACAACGTCTATCATACCAGCGACGAATGCGCCGCGTTTGTGGGCCAGTACAAGCTCATGACGCTGAAGGACGCGTACGAAAGCGGCGCGACGCCCTGCGGCGAATGCGGCGCGACCTCGTACATATACCAGCCCGAGACCGTGCAGCCCACCGTCGCGCCCACTGCGGGGCCGACGCCCGCGCCCACCGAGGCCCCCACGGCGGAACCCACCGAGGCCCCCACGGCCGAGCCGACGTCCGCGTCTGCTGCGGCATCCACAATAGAGCCGACGCCCGCCGCCAACGTGGAGCCCACCGCGGGCACCGACTGGATGGACGATGTGCTTTTGCCCACGCTGAAGCCCGCCGGCGAGGCGATTGTGTACCACACGAGCAATGGAAAGGCGTACCACGTGGCCGCGACGTGCGTGGGCATGTCCGGCGCCAAGCCCTACACCCTCGCGGCGTGCGTTGCAGACGGCTACCGTGCCTGCGGGTACTGCAATCCCCCCGCGGAGGATCTCATCGGACAGGACTGCGCCTGGGTTGACGAGGCCGGCGTCTGCCACGTCTCGGACGAATGCGAATCCTTCGATGGCCAGTATCGGCTCGTGCCGCTTACCGAAGCGGTTTCGGAAGGGCTTGCCCTCTGCCCCGATTGCGGCATGGACAAGCTGGCGGCAACGTATCTGGAGAAGAAAGCCGCCGAGGACGCGGCGCTCATGGAGCTTGCAAAGTCCGTTACGGTCTACTACAATGATAATTCGAAGTATTACCATACCGCGGATTCCTGCGTGAACATGCCCTCCGCCGACGCGCATACGCTTTACGACGCGCTGGAAAAGGGACTTAAAAGGTGCAAACGCTGCAACCCGCCGACGCTCGATGATCTTCGGGATCAGCTGGAGAACGGCACGGAAAACTGACGACATGGGGATCAAGGGGGCCGCGCATGCGCACGGTCCCCGCGCCCGTTTTCAGGCGCACCCCGCCGGGAGGCGCGATGGGAGGAATTCTTCTTTTAGCCGGGTTCGAGTTCTTGGGTGTGCTGACCGCGTGGCGGCTCTTTTCGCGCTGCGGCACCGTGGCCCGCGTCTGGCTGGGACTTTCGCTGGGCCTCATTATGATGATGTGGTTCCCGGCGCTTTTTGCGTTTTTCTTTGATTTTACGGTAATTGCCCAGTGGCTGGGCCTGGCGCTGGCCTTCGTCTGCGCGGCCGCCGCCTGGCGCTTCGCCAAGGGCCCCGAGGGCGAGCCGGATGCGGACATTCCCTGGAAGCTCCTTCTCGCGCTGGTTTTGCCCCTGCTTGTCGTTTCGGTGTACATGCAGTATACCCACACGCTCCGGGAAGTGGACGGCGCGCTCAACGTGGGACAGTCCACCTACGGCGACCTCTGTCTGCATCTGGGCATCGCGACGGGTCTTCGCAACGCCAGCTTTCCGCCCACCTACACCCTCATTCAGGGCGTGGAGCTGGGCTATCCCTTCCTTTCGGACGCGCTGGCCGCGTCGATGCTTCTGTTCGGCACGGGACTTTCCGCCGCGTTCGTCGTCTCCGGCTCCCTCATGATGCTTCTCGTGTACGCGGGCTTCGCGATCTTCGCGTGGGAACTGACCCACCGGAAGCTTGCGGTGGCCCTGGCGTTTTTCCTGCTGTTTTTGAATGGCGGACTCGGCTTCCTCTACGTGTTTGACCGCGTGACCGAGGATTCCTCGATGCTGCGCGCGGTGTTCGAGGGCTATTACCACACGCCCACCAACATGCCGGACCTCAACCTCCGCTGGGTGAACGTGATCTGCGACCTGTTTATCCCCCAGCGCACGCTGCTGGCAGGCTGGACGACGGTCATTCCCGCGCTGTTTCTCCTGACGCGCGCCATGCGCTCGGGCAGGCGTTCGGAATTTGTCGTGCTGGGCGTCTGGGCGGGCGCGATGCCCATGATCCATACCCACTCCTTCCTGGCGCTGGGGCTGATCTCCATGGGCGCTGTGGTTCCGCACGTCATTCGCGCCCGTGGGGAGGACCGGGCGAACGCTCTGCTGAACTTCATGCTTTACGGCGTTATCGCCGCCGCGCTTGCGCTGCCGCAGCTTCTCAAGTGGACGTTCCCGCAGACTGCGGAAGGCGGGTCCCTGGGCGTTCTTCTCAACTGGGTTAACAACAACGGGGATAACACGTTCAAGGACAACTATTTCTGGTTCTGGATCAAAAACGTGGGCATTGTCTACCTTCTGATCGTGCCCGCCGCGCTCAACATGGGCAAAACCGCCCGGGCGCTGGCTCTGGGCGCGCTCACGGTCTACATCGTTGCGGAAATCGTCCAGTTCCAACCCAATCCCTACGACAACAACAAGCTTTTCGTGGTTGCGTTTCTCACCGTCATGCCCATGGTCGGCGCGTTCCTCGCGCGGATTTGGGACAGGCTGAAGGGTCTTCGCTGCCGGGCCTATTTCCTCGCCCTGTTCATGCTCGTCTCCACCATTTCGGGGGCCATGTCCATCGGGCGCGAAATGATTTCCGATTATCAGCTGTTTTCTGCCGACGAAGCCGCCGCGGGCGCCTATGCCGATGCCCAGACGCCGCGCGACGCGGTCTTCCTCACGGGGGATCAGCACAACGATCCCATCGCGGCGCTCGCGGGGCGGCAGATCGTGTGCGGAACGGGCAGTTACCTCTACTTTCACGGGATCGATTATTCCACTCAGGCGCGGGACGTGAAGCTCATGTACGAACAGCCCGCCGAAAACGAGGCGTTGTTTGAACAATACGGCGTCAATTACGTCTATCTTTCGAGCTATGAGCGCGGCGATTTTGCGGTCGACACCCTGTATTTCGAGGCGAACGGCGAGCTTGTGTTCCAGAGTGGAGACGTCTATATTTATAAATTAACATGATGGATGTATACTGAGAAGCGAATCCTTGACGGAGGTTCTCAAAATGTGGAAAAGAGCCGCGCTTGCGGTCGCGCTTGCGGCGCTTCTGGCGCTGACGGCCGGCTGCACGGCCAGTGATACGGATGTCGACGCAGAGCCGTCCGACGACTTTGTGGACATCGTCGTCCCTTACGCCACCACCACCATCTCGCCCGACGCCACGCAGGCGCCCGACGCGCTGCTCATCGGCTCGGACGGACAGGTCATCCTCAACGACGCATCGGTCCTCACCGACGGGCTCGAAAGCGACGAGACGTCGGAAACGGCGACCGTCGCCAAGTACGAGCAGCTTCGTCTGGGCGACGCGTCCGCGGCGGTTTCAAACCTGCAGACCCGGCTTGCCGAGCTCGGTTATTTTTCGGGCGGTGTGTCCGGCATCTTTGACGAGGCGACGGAAAAGGCCGTGAAACTCTTCGAACGCAGCTATGGCATCATGCAGACGGGCATCGCCACCGCGGCGTTTCAGGAGCGGCTGTATTCGGATGCCGCGCTGAGCTACGGCAGCGACGCGTACAACCAGGTCGTGGACGCGCAGTACAAAAAGCTCGAGGAGGGCGACGTGGGGTCCGCGGTGATCGCGCTTCAGACGCGCCTTCAGGAGCTTGGTTATCCCATCGCGGAGGTCACGGGCGTCTACGACGACCAGACCGTGAAGGCCGTCCGGAAGTTCTATAAAATGTACGGCTACAAGGCGCGGGATTACGCCATTGTGGATCTCCAGAAGGTGCTCTATGCAGACGACGCCAAGCCCTACGATGCCGGTACGGCCGCGGAGGACGATGCGACGTCCGCGCCCGAGACGAGTCAGGACTATGGCCTGAAGCTCGGCGACACGGGGACGCGCGTCACGCAGCTTCAGATCCGCCTCAAGGAGCTTGGGTACCTGACGGAGGCCACGGGCACGTATGATCAGGCCACCGCGGACGCCGTCAGTCAGTTTGAGATTGCCTGCAGGCTGGAAGCCGACGGGGCCGCGTCCGAGGACCTTCAGCGGCAGCTCTATGCCGAGGACGCGCCCAAGGCCGGCGAGACGAAGCAGATTTATGCGCTCCTTCAATGGGGCGATTCCGGCGACGCGGTGACGAAACTGCAAGCGCGGCTCAAGGAGCTGGGGTACTACGCGGGCGAAACGGACGGAGTGTTCAGCGACGAGCTGGTCGCCATTGTGAAGCGGTTCCAATCCACGGCCGGACTCGACGAAACGGGCGTCGCATCCGTGGATTTGCAGGAGCTCCTCTTCTCCGATTCCGCGCCCCTTTCGCCCGCGAAGGCCGCCGAGGCCCAGGAGGACGCCGCCGCCGCGGAAGTGGTCATTACGCCTCTGATGACCGGGGATTCCGGTGAGAGCGTGGTGGCGCTTCAGACGCGGCTCTCCGAGCTTGGATATTATGCGGGCACCCTCGACGGGGCGTTCGGTTCCGGCACCCAGAAGGCCGTCGAGAAGTTCCAGAAGGCCGTCGGCGTGTCCCAAAATGGCGAAGCGTCCGCGGACCTCATCAACCTTCTTGATTCCGATGTCGCGCCCACGTCGGGCGCGGCGTACGGCGCCACCGAGGGCAAGTACGCCCTCCTCGCGCCCGGCGATACCAGCGACAGCGTCATCGAGCTGCAAAGGCGGCTCTGGGAACTCGGCTACCTCGCAAAAGAGGACATCGCCGACTCCATTGGCACCTATGAGGATGCCACCGCCGCATCCGTCAACGCAGTCATGAAGGCCGCGGGCTTCGAGCTCCGCGACGGCCGCGCCTCCGCCGAGTTCCAGGCATTTCTCTTTTCAAAGGCTGCGGAGGCCGTGAAAAAGTGAGGGAACGCGCAGGGGAGGCGGCGCCCCCTGCAACCCCTGCCAAAGGCCCGGTAACCCTTTGGCATCCCATACTGATTGTGGGATATTGAATATTCCGTCGGCGGCGCGGGGGTCCAAAC
>JAEYRW010000176.1 GCA_023435435.1 Bacillota bacterium
AATCTGCCATTGTCCCTTTGGCACCCCATACTGATTGACCCATCGGCGGCGCGGGGGCCACCCCCCGCGTCGCTGATTTTGTTTTACCATCTGCCCAGATTCTTTTCGCACTTTTCCCGGTAAATCCGGGAAAAGTCTTCAGGGGACATGTCGAAGCAGAGAAGGGTGTCCATGAGGTACATGATCGCGTCGCCGATTTCCTCCATGAAATGGTCCCGAAGGGCGGGATCGGCATTGACGGCGCCTGTGCCCTTCTTTTTCAGAAGGTCGGCGGCCTCCGCCAGCTCGCCGTAGGCCCAGAGCATCTGCTCGATGCTGGTCGCAGGCGCGAGCCCGCCCCACTTTTCCCTGTACTTTTCCTGAAGCGCCGCCTGGCGCGCAAGCATCTCCCGGATGGTCAGCGTATCGTCCATTCAATCCTCCATCAGCGATGTAATGTCGTCCGCGGAAAGGGGCGTGTACCAGTGCGCCAACAGCGTAAACAAAACGCTTCCGTCCGCATGGTACAGGCTCGCTCCGCAGGAGACGTAGGTCGCTTCGCTGTAATTGAGTTCATAATCCTCGCCCGCGTAATAGGCCGCCTCCATGGCGTCCAGCTGGGCGTCCAGCCAATCGTCGAACGCCGCCTGCTCGTCGTCGAGCAAAAACGGGAGCGTCAGCGCCCGCAGGGAAAGCGCGGCGCGATGTTCGAACGTGCTGAGGTCGTAGGTCTGAAGCACCGCCGTCTCCGCCCGGGACAGCGTGTCCTCGTCAAAGGCAACCATGAGGTATACGCTCCGGTCCGGATCTGAATAAAGCATGAGCGATTCCTCGTTCCCCACAAGATCGGAAAACGCGAAATCCCCGCCAAGCATATCCCGCATCACCGCATTGTGCATGGAAACAACGGCGCCCGCGGCAAGCTGCGCCGCCTCGTTCGCCTGGACAACCTCCCCGCGGGCGGGAACCGCCACCAATAGCGCGGCGAGAAAAATCAGCAGTCGCCTCATCGCGCACGTACCCACTGGGCTATGTCGTCCGCCAGTGCTTCGTCAATCTCATCAAGGCCCGTGTAGTCGGCAGCCGTACCCGTCATCTGGCCGGAAATGTCTGCCAGCAGGTGGGTCATGTCCGGATAGCGCGCGTAGGTCGCGCCGTCAAAGCCGGAAAGCGCCGCCTCGTACGCCTCGATCCCCTCGGCGGGCAAAACTTGAAAGTCTTTTTCGCCCTGGGCGATGAAAACCGGCAGGTTCAGGCGGACGATTTCGCCCGCGTAGTCGTAGTCCGCCTCGTCGCGCCAATAATAGAGGCTCGCGCCCAGGACGGCCTGCGCCTGAAGCGCGTCGTCCGCCATGCCATCCATGGCGTCGAACTGCGCCTGATACCCCGCGAGCGTCGCCTCGTCCACGCCCATGTCCTTGAGCTGCCGCATCAAAATTTCGGAAAGAGGCAGGGGAGACCCGGCCAGCAGCACCATGCCCGAAAGCGTCTCCGCGCCGATCTTCTCCGCCACGCGCGGCGCCACCATGGCGCCTTCCGAATGCCCCAGCAGATAAATATCTCCGATCCGCGCGTCCGCGCGGAGCAGCTCCAGCGCGGAGGCAGCGTCGTAGGCGTATTCGTCGTCCACGGTGAAGGCCGCGTTGCCCGCGATCAGATCCGCGTGGGCATACGTGTACTTGTCGTAGCGGATGCTGGCCACGCCCCGCCGCGCAAGGGCACGCGCGAGCATTTGAAAGACGGGGAATCCGTAGGCCGTCTCGTTCCTGTCACTTGACCCGGACCCCTGCATCATGACGGCGCAGGGGAACGGCCCCTCGCCCTCGGGCAGCGTCAGCATGCCGGCCGTGGCGTCGGCCTCGCCCGGACGCAGCGTCACGTCCTCCTCCACGTAGCCGCCCTCATCCGCAATCTCCGCTTGCTTCATGGAAAAGTCCGCGACGGTGAATCCCCCGAGCTTTCCGTCCGCGTCGAACGCCAATACAAGCGTCGCGCCGGCGCTCTCGAAATCGCACGTCACATAATACGCGTCACCCCCCCCGGTCTGCGCGCCGCGCACGTCGGAATAGGAAGCGTACGCACCGAAGGTCGCCTCGATCTGCGCCCACGCCTGCGCAAACCCCTGCGCGGAACCCAGCTGTCCCTGCACCGCGTCGTCGCTCATGGCGTAGACAGCGTCGAAATCCCCCGCGGCGATGAGCGCCATTACATTCTCCGCCGGGCTCTCGGCCAAGGCAAACACGGGCAAAAGCGCAAACGCCAATATCAAAGCGAAAATCCTCTTCATCTCGCACCTCCAACTGATGAAAGTATAGCCGCCCTCCGCCCCCCTTGTCAACTTTGTTTCCAGAAGACAAAAGAACCGCCGGCCAAGCCGACGATCCCCTTCGCCTGCGCATGCGCGATTTTATGATAACATGTATGCAATGCCGCCCCCAGCCGCAAGTGCAATAAGGATGCGGACGACGATGTACAGGACGATGAGTCCCGTATAGAATGTAAGATGATTCTTAATCGTCGCCAGATGCTTCACCTGTGTGAGTGCCAAAAATTCCTCTCTCTCCCGCTCCGTGAGTTCACTTTCGCGGACGCGAAAATAACTGGAGTACCCCGCTTCCGAATCCCTGTCGTGATCGAGAAAAACACCCGCCGGCAATTCCTGACCGTTCTTTTTCATCTCGTCGAATTGCCTGCTCTCCTTGGCCGTGCAGGTCGACATTTCCGCAAATCCAATCCAATTGCGCAGGGAATCGAGTCCTTCCTTGGTCATCCGCTTTTTCGCCGCCATATCCACACCTCCGCCTCCGTAAAATAATACCAGTACATCTTTCCAATTTCACAAGCGTAAGTATCGTTCGGCGCCCCGGGGTTTGGGCCCCCGGGGCATCCACGGGACAATCTAGAACTTTCCCTCACCCAGTACGGGATGCCAAAGGGATTGTATCCCTTTGGCAGGAGCGCGAGGGCGAGGCCCTCGCCGTTCTTCCCTGTCCTCCGCCCGCCCTACCTCCCCACCGCGTCCAGCGCGGAGGCGACCCGGTCGGTGATGATGTAATCGACGCCGGCACGGTGGGCGGCGCGGAGGTTGGAGAGTTTATTGACGGTCCAGACGCCCACGGGAATGCCCTTGTTGTGGAGGTCGGCGACGTAGCCTTCGTCGACGAGTTTGACGTAGGGCAGCATGAGGCTGATGGAATAGATTTCCGCGAAGGCGGCGGGGTCCTTGATGTCCGTGGCGTAGAGATAGCCGACGGCGGCGTCCGGCTCGGCGGCGCGTACGGCACGCAAGGCATTGAGAGAGAAGGAAATGAACGTCGTCCTGTCGAGCATGCCCGCGCCGGTGACGGCGTCTGCGCAGGCCGCCTCGATGCCGGAGGTCTTCATCTCGAGCAGGACGGAGACGGCGGTGCCGGAGAGGTAGGAGAGGGCTTCGTCGAGGGTGCAGATGGGCTGCCCCTTGAAGTTCACGGATTGAAGCTGCTCGAGGGTCATGCGGGAGACAAAGCCCGTGGAATCGCTGGTGCGGTTGATGCTCGCGTCGTGGATCAGAACGAGCACGCCGTCCTTGGTTTGGCGCACGTCGAATTCCACTGCGTCCGCGCCGTCCCGCACCGCGCCCTGAAGGGCGGCGAGGGTGTTCTCCGTGCCGTTCCCGGCCCCGCCCCGGTGCGCGGCAATGCGCGTTGCGTAGGCGTCCCCGTAGCGGCCGACGGATATGTAAATCCGCATGCTGACCCGGTGCGCGGTCAGCGTTATGTAGGTTTCGCCGCGCTTAAGGGGATACAGAATTCCGTCCGTCACGCAGGCGATGTCCGGATCGGCGCAGTCAATGTCGATGTAGCCCGGGTACGGGTCGCCCGCCTCGGTTTCCGCCCCGACCTGAAAGTCCATGGGCACGCCGGCAACGGCGTCGATCTGCTCCGGCGCGACAATCCGAACGGGCGGATCGTAGACCACCACGCCGCACGCGTCCTCACGTCCGTTGTAGGTGGCGGCGGTGATGACCGCCTCCCCGGCGGAGACGCCCGTGACCCGGCCCTTGGAATCCACCCGCGCCACGGACGGGTCGGAGGTGGAATAGCGCACCACCGCACCCGCGCCGCTCGAAAGCTTCACGGAGGTGGGCACGGACTCGTTCACATAGGCGACGATGGAATCGGCCTTAAAGAGGACGTAGGTTGGGCTCTTGGCGACGGTGACGCTCAGCGAGTCCTTGACGCCGTTGTGCGTCAGCACGGTGATCTTGGCCGTGCCTCTCTTTTGGGCATGCACGAGCCCGTTCGCGTCCACTTTCGCCACGGCGGTATCGGAGGACTTGTATGTATAGCTGGTTCGGCTCCCGGCCGAAATGACGGGAATGATGGCGTATGTCTCGCCGCGCCCGAGCCGGACGGAGGAGGGACTGATGATGAGCACCGACGGCGCGGGCAAAACAAGCACATGGGCGTCCGCCTCGTACCCGCCGTAGGAAACGCCGTGCATCACGCACGCGCCTTCTGAGACGGCGGTAACCTTACCGCCCGGTCCCACGAGGGCGACGGCGGAATCGGAGGAGGTCCACTCGACGCCCGCCGCGTTTTGCGTGCCGTCGACAGAATAATCGATATTTTTTTTGTCACCCACGCCGATTTCCAGGACGGCGGGCGCGAGGGAGATGGCGCCCATGGTCTCGGCGCTGGCGCCGAAGGAAAGACCGGACCCCGCCTCCGGCGCGAGGGAGAAGTCAAACGTCCCGTCCGTCATCGGTGCGGCGAAGAAAAGCGCGACGACGCACAAAATCAGCGTCCGAAGCAAAATTTTGCGCGGCATCCCATCACCCCCCGGTTCATCCTATGTAAAAGATTCAGATCAGTCCCATGACATTGGTGGCAACGAGTGAAATCCCCGAGAGCGCGAGCAGCGCCATGACCGCCTTTCGGACAAACGCCGCGGGCAGAACCCCCGCGAGCTTCGTGCCGACGAAAAGCCCCATCAGCATGAACGGCACGAGCGTCCCAACCGTGCGAAGCACCGCCGCCGTAAAGATGCCCGTCGCCAGATAAAGCGACGCGCGGAAAATGTCCACGAGAATAAAGACGAAGCACACGTTGGCGCGGAACTCGGCGGGCGTGTCCGTGGTGCGCGAAACGTAGGCCACCAGGAGCGCGCCGATGCCGTACATGCCGCACATGATCCCCGAAATGAGTCCAATGAAAACGAGGAGCGGCTTCGAGGGCCTGACGCGCATTTTCTCCATGACGAGGGTCTGCACCGCCACCAGCGTGATGCCGATGCCGAAAAACGTCTTGATGAGCGCCGGGTCGCCGGACTTCAAAAACAGCGCGCCGGGCACGCACCCCAGCATCATGAGGGCGGACAGGGGCACCACCACGCGCCATTTGAAGCCCCGCCGCTCGCGCAGGGCAATGAAGACGTTGGGCCCCGTGCCCAGAATGATCTCCACCGGCGTGATGGAGAGATTGTTCGTGAAAAAGCTCATGACGGTGGAAAACACCAGCGTGTTGGCAAAGCCCGTGATCCCCTTGACCGTGTACGCCAGCAAGACCGCGAAGGCCGAAACCGCGTATGTAAAGGTCATAGGTTCACCGCCGCGAGCAGCACCGCGTCAAGAATGAGAAAAGCGGGCACCAGAAAACGAAACAGGGGTTTCCGCGTCTTGTGATGAAATACCCGCATGCCCCAAAATGCCCCCGGCCCGCCCAGAAGCGCCGAAAAAAGCAGCGTCCGCTCGCGAACGCGGAATTCACCCCGCACCGCGCGCCGCTTGTCCACCCCAAACAGAAAAAAAGAAACAACACTCATCGCCGCGACTGCCAGATCGGCGGCCACCTTCAGCTCAGTCAAATGCGGTTCACCTTCCCCATACAAATTATATCAACAACCCTGACATTTTGCAATCACAATTTATTACGGTAACGCGCAAAAGCCAGCTAACAGAGCCCGTCCCGCCGGAGAGGAAACCCCGGTGGGGCGGGTGGGCGTGACAACTTTCGTGACCAGACAGGCTTCCCAAAAACGCAAAAATCGGCCGTCCGGGGCCGGGCCCCCGGGCGGTCGACGAAGAAAAGATAAGTTTTCAGCCCAGTCAGGGATTCTCAAGGGCCGACGGCCCTTGAGCGGGGGTCCCG
>JAEYRW010000056.1 GCA_023435435.1 Bacillota bacterium
GGGCCAAGGAGCCAAGGGGCCAAGGGGCCAAGGGGCCAAGGGGCCAAGGGGCCAAGGGGCCAAGGGGCCAAGGGGCCAAGGGGCCAAGGGGCCAAGGGGCCAAGGGGCCAAGGGGCCAAGCCGAATCCACGCGCGGCATTTGTCCTGCAAAGCGCATCCCGCGAAAAACCCGCCCGTTCGCTGATCCTGCGAACGGACGGGCCATCATGCGCATATTGCGCGGAGGAAGGATTCCGGGTTACTTTTTCTTCTTTTCCTTGCTTGTCTCCTTGTCGATCTGCTCGTCCGTAGACTCCTTGCAGCCCTCCGGGAATTCCGGAGAACAGACGGTGACGTCGAAGGAAATTTCCTCTTCGGGGCGCGGCCCCTTGAAATCATCAGGTTTCTGCTTCGCGTTCTTTTCCATGTACCACACCTCCCGGCAAACTTTCTGTCTCTATAATACCCGGGGATGCGGCATTTGAAACTAAAGCCTTGAAAGGATGTCCCGCGCGACGACCACGCCCGTCACCGACGCCTGCATGAGTCCGCGCGTCACGCCCGCGCCGTCGCCGATGGCGTAAAAGCCGGGGAGCGCCGTCTCGAACTTGGGACTCACCTTTACCTTGGACGAGTAAAACTTCACCTCCACGCCGTACAGAAGCGTGTTCATGGAGTCGAGCCCAGGCGCGACCTTATTGAAGGCGCGGATGGATTCGATGATGCTCGTCAGGTGCCTGTGGGGCAGGACGAATGAAAGATCGCCCGGCACCGCCGTCTCGAGGGTTGGGATGGTGGTGGATTTGCGCAGCCGCGAAAGATCCGTCCTGCGGCCCGCCTTGAGGTCGCCCAGCCGCTGCACCATGACGCCGCCGCCGGTGAGCATGTTTCCCAACTGGGCGATGTAGCGGCCGTACTCGATGGGCTGGTTGAACGGCTCGGTAAAGCGCGTGGAGACCAGAAGCGCGAAGTTGGTGTTCTGGGTCCTGAGCTTTTCGTCCGCGTAGCTGTGGCCGTTGACCACCGCCAGGCCGCCCTCGTAGTGTTCCTCGCTCACGAGTCCGCCGGGGTTCATGCAAAAGGTACGCACCTTGTTTTCAAAGGTGTCGGAATAGTAGATCATCTTCGCCTCGTACAGGTGCTTCGTGAGTCCGTCCATGACGGAATTCGGCACCTCGACGCGCACGCCGATGTCCACCTCGTTGTTGTAGGTCTGAATGTGGTTTTCCTTTGCCATCTGCGAAAGCCACGCCGCGCCGCCGCGCCCGGGGGCAGCCACCACGTACTTGGCGCGCTCGAGAATCTGCGCCTCGCCCGATGTGCGCATGTAGACGCCCGCGACCTTGCCGTCCTCCACGAGCAGCCCCTCGGCGGTGGTCTTCTCGCGGAACTCGAAGCCGGGCCGCGCGGCGAGGGTGACGTACATGTCGCGCAGAACCGTGAACGCGTTCTCGGTGCCGAGATGGCGCACCGGGCACTGAACAAGCCGGATGTTGTGGCGGGAGCACTCGTAGGAAATCTCCTCCACCTTCGGGTCGTTGAGCCCGTGCACCAGCGTCGGCGCACCGTGCTTGAGGTAGATGGAATCCGCGTAGCCGATGAGTTCGCGGGCCTCCTGGCGCGTCATGTAGTCGACGATGTTGCCGCCCACGTCCTCCGAAAGCGAGAGCTTGCCGTCCGAGAACGCGCCCGCCCCCGACCAGCCGCTCATAATGTTGCAGGGATCGCAGCCCACGCACTTGTGAAGGTCCCGTGCGGGGCACTTGCGCCTGTCGATGTGTAATCCCGAATCAATCAAAAGCACCTGGGCACCGGGCATTTTTTCCGTGTATTCCAACGCGGTGAAGATGCCCGCCGGTCCGGCGCCGACGATGATGACGTCGTAATGCTTCATGATAATGACCTCCTGTCGTCCGACCGAAACGAAATTATATCATATATATCGCCCATAGTCAAACGGGTTATTGACAAATCGGCGTCCCGAACATATAATATAACAAGGACTGGCAGAGAGAAAGAGAAGCCATGACGAAGAGCCCGTTTGCGCGGGGTTCTTCGTCATGGCTTTTTGCATGGAAGAGGGGGAAAAGGGCATGCGTGAATACGACGTGGCGGTCATCGGCGCGGGCATCACCGGCGCGGCCATCGCGCGGCAGTTGGCGCGTTCCGACATCAAAATCGCGCTCGTGGACGCGGCGGAGGACGTCGCCATGGGCGCCTCGCGCGCGAATTCGGCCATTGTGCACGCGGGGTACGACTGTCCGCCGGGCTCGCTGGAGGCGCTTCTGAACGTCAGGGGCAACGCCATGTACGACGCCTGGTGCAGGGAGCTTGACGTGCCGCTGGGGCGTCTCGGTTCCCTGGTGGTGGCGTTTTCGGACGAAGAAACCAAAACCGTTCAGGCGCTCTACGAACGCGGACTCAAAAACGGTGTTCCGGACATGCGCGTCATTACCGGCGACGAGGCCCGCGGGATCGAGCCGATGCTCAGCCCGGAGGCGGTGAGCGCGCTCTACGCCGGGACGGGCGCCATTACATGTCCCTACGAAATGACGATGGCCTGCGCGGAGAACGCGCGGGACAACGGCGCGGAATGGGTGCTGGGAAGCGCCGTCACAGACATCCGGCGCGACGCGGACGGTTTTGTGCTCGCGCTGGGCGGGGAAGAGATTCGCGCCAAGCGCGTGGTGAACGCGGCGGGCGTGTTCGCCGACGACATTGCGCGCATGATCGGGGACGATTCGTTCTCCATCCGCCCGCGCAAGGGGGAATACCTGCTCATCGACCGCACGGCGCAGTCGCCCTGGACGGTGCTTTTCCAGACGCCCACCAAGCTCGGAAAGGGCGTGCTGGTTTCGCCTACGGTGGACGGCAACTGCTTTGCCGGGCCCACCGCCATCGAATCGGACGACAAGCACGACACCTCCGTCAGCGCGCAGAGCATCGAAAGCCTGAAGCGACTGGCACACAAAACCGCGCCGGGACTGGACTTCCGGCAGGTGATTACATCCTTCGCGGGCGTGCGCGCGCAGCCCTCCACGGGCGATTTCATCATCCGCGCGTCCGGGGCCGACTACCGCATGATCCACGCGGCGGGCATCTGTTCGCCGGGGTTCACCAGCGCCCCCGCCATCGCGGAGATGGTGGAACAGCTTTTGCGCGCGTCGGGGCTCTCCCTTCGCGCGAAGGCGGGACACAACCCCTGCCGCAAGCACATCCGCGCGTTCCGGCACATGCAAGAGGACGAGCGGAACGCCGCCATCGCGGAAAATCCGCTCTACGGCCGAATCATCTGCCGCTGCGAAACGGTGACGGAGGCGGAGGTGGTCGAGGCGGTGCGGCGCGGCGCGCGGACCGTCGACGGGGTGAAGCGGCGCACCCGCGCGGGCATGGGCCGCTGCCAGGGCGGCTTCTGCGGGCCGCGCGTCATGGAAATCATTTCCCGGGAGGCGGGCATTCCCATGACGGAGCTTACCAAATTCGGCGGCGGGTCGTACCTCGTCGCGGGCAAGACGCGGCCATAGGAGGGTCTTATGACATACGAATGCGACGTTGCCGTCATCGGCGGCGGGCCGGCGGGGCTCGCGGCGGCGCTCGCCGCCCGGGAGGCGGCCAAGGACGCCAGGATTCTCATCATCGAGCGCGACGCGGGGCTGGGGGGCATCCTCCAGCAGTGCATCCACAACGGCTTCGGCCTCCACTATTTCGGGGAGGAGCTTACCGGGCCCGAATATGCCCAGCGGTTCATTGACAGGCTGGACGAAACGGGCATCGAGGTCTGGACGGACACCATGGCGCTGGAGCTGACCCGGGGCCGGGAAATTCTGTGCGTGTCGGCGGCGCGCGGACTTCAGCACGTAAAGGCGGGCGCGGTGGTGCTGGCCATGGGCTGCCGGGAGAGGACGCGGGGGGCGCTGTCCATCCCCGGCACGCGTCCGGCGGGCATTTACACGGCGGGCACCGCCCAGCGGCTCAACAACATCGAGGGCTATCTGCCCGGAAAGCGCATCGTGATCCTGGGTTCGGGGGACATTGGGCTCATTATGGCGCGGCGCATGACGTGGGAGGGCGCGAAGGTGGAGCTGGTGGCAGAGATCATGCCGTTTTCCAGCGGCCTCAGCCGGAACATCGTGCAGTGCCTGGTGGACAACGAAATCCCGCTCAAGTTCAACCACACGGTGACCAGGGTGCATGGGTGTGAGCGCGTGACGGGGGTGACGGTTTCCGAGGTCGATCCCATGACGCGCATGCCCATTCCGGGCACGGATGAATTCTACGAGTGCGATACGCTTCTGCTTTCGGTGGGCCTGATCCCGGAAAACGAGCTATCCAAGGCGGCGGGCGTGGAAATGGACCCGGTGACAAGCGGCGCGGTGGTGGACGAGACGCGCCAGACGTCCGTCCCGGGCGTGTTCGCCTGCGGAAACGTGCTGCACGTGCACGACCTTGTGGACAACGTCTCCGAGGAGGCGGCCCTGGCGGGCGCGGCGGCGGCAAAGTACGCCACGGGGGAGCGGGAGACGGTGGAAAGCTACGCGGTAAAGGCGGAAAACGGCGTGCGCTATGCGCTGCCCCAGCGGATTTCCAAATCCGCGGCCGGGACCGTCGACGTCTACTTCCGCGTGGGCCAGGTGTACCGGGGCGCGACGGTGGAGGTGTTCTCGGGGGACGAGCGCATCTTCATGCAAAGAAAGCGCATCATGACGCCTGGCGAAATGGAGAAAATCCAGATCGAGGCCGGGGATCTGTCTGGCGACGTGATCGTCCGGCTGGACGCGTGAGGTGAGAATATGGAAATGACATGTATCGTCTGTCCCGTGGGCTGCCGCCTGATGGTGGAGATGGTGGACGGCAAGTATGTGGTGACGGGGAACGGTTGCCGGCGCGGCGCGGACTACGCCGTGCAGGAGGTGACCAACCCCATGCGCACGCTGACCTCGCTGGTGAAAATTGCGGGGGGCGCGGAGCCGCTTTGCCCGGTCAAGACAAGCGCGCCCATCCCCAAGGCGATGATCGGGGCGGCCCTCGACGCGGTCAGGGCCGCGCGTGCGGAAGCGCCGGTGAGGGTTGGGGATGTCGTCATCAAGGATATTGCGGGCACGGGGGCCGACCTCGTGGCCACGGCAAACAGGGGGAGGGCATAAAATGGCGGTTATTGCGATCATTGGAAGCGGCATGATGGGTTCCGCGATGAGTTTTCCGGCCCGGACGAACGGGAACGAGGTGCGGCTGGTGGGCACGCCCCTCGACCGGGCGATCATCGAGGGGCTCCGCAAGGACAATTTTCACATCACCCTTAAGCGCACGCTGCCGGAGGGCTGCAAGTATTTTCAGATTGAGGAACTGAACGAGGCGCTCGCCGGAGCCGACCTCGTCATCAGCGGCGTGTCGAGTTTCGGCGTCGACTGGTTCGCGGGCGAGATGCTGCCGATTCTTCCCAAGGATGTGCCGATCCTGTGCATCACAAAGGGTATGTTCGACGGCGAGGACGGCTCGCTGACGCCCTATCCCATTTATTATAAGGGCCTTCCCCAGGGCGCGGACTTTTCCATCAACGCGGTGGGCGGGCCGTGCACGAGCTACGAACTGGCGGACAGGGATCCCACCGAAGTGGCCTTCTGCGGGCCGGACATCGAAAAGCTGCGCTGGATCAAGTCCCTTTTCGAGACGAATTTTTATCACATCTCACTTTCCACCGACATCGTGGGCGTCGAGTGCGCCGTGGCCATGAAAAACGCCTACGCGCTGGGCGTCACTTTGGCCATTGGCCTTTCCGAGCGCACGGAGGGCGTGGGCGGCACCCAGCACTACAACTCTCAGGCGGCGCTGTTCGGCCAAAGCGTGCGCGAGATGCGCAGGCTCCTCAAGATGGTGGGCGGGCTCGACGATAACATCGTGCTGGGCGCGGGCGATCTCTACGTGACGATCTTCGGCGGGCGCACGCGCTTCATCGGCACCCTCCTGGGCCGCGGACTCTCCTTCGACGAGGCCATGGCGCAATTAAAGGGCGTGACCCTCGAATCCATCGTCATTTCAACCCGCACCGCGCGCGCCGTCCGTCGGCTCATCGCCGCCGGCAAGGCAACGGCGGAGGACTTCCCGCTGCTCATGCACATCGACGACATCATCACGAACGGACAGCCCGTGGGGATTCCCTGGGCCGCGTTCGAGACGGAAACCGTGGGGT
>JAEYRW010000205.1 GCA_023435435.1 Bacillota bacterium
ACCCACAAGGGTCGGCGCCGCGCCGTTTCGCGCCCCGGAATCATCCGCGCTCCGTAAAATAGACGAGCCCGCCGCGCATGCGGGTGGACAGGTACCAGAGCCTGAGGTCGAACCGGATTTCCTTTCCCTCGTCGCTTGCGCAGGCCACGAGGCTTCCCTCGTCCAACGCCGCGCCGGTGATTGTGATCCAGTGCCAGCCTTGAATATTCTTGACCCGGCCCTTGGTGAGGTTCAAAAAGGCCACGGGACAGTCGCTCTCGAGTCCGGCGCGCACAAAATCTGTCAACGCGGAAACGGGCGCGCGATTTCTGCTCATGTAGCCGTGCACTTCAAATACGTGCGGCACAAGGGAAATCCCCCGGTCCGCAGCAAAATTCATGACGCCGCTTTCGTACATCTCCACCCGGTTGAGCCCCATGCTCCCCGGCGTAACGAATTGATAGACTTCCTCCATATGGGCGGAAAAGCGGTCCTTGCGCGTATCTTCCCCGCCGTAGAGCGCGCGCAGAGACGGCCGGGTCATGGCCAGATAGGCCGTCAGGTTGGCGGCACAGGTGGGCCCGCAGCCCGCCCGCTTGTGCCACTCGTCCAGATACCACTCCTGGTCTCCGCCAAAGAAGGCGCGCTCTGACTCCACGTCCGGAATGTTCAGAACCTCCGGCCTTGAAACGGTAACAATCATGTGATCCCTCGCTTGCCTGACATTCCCTATCAGTATACCGCATCGGACGAAAAACATCAAATAACATTTGTCAAAATTCGCCAAAAATGCATGGTACGCAAACCGATTGGCGCGCGAAGACCCTTGATTTTCCCTCTCACTCTTTTCGGGCAATCTTAATTCATGATGCGTTCATTTTAGGAGAAACGCAATCAAAAAGACCCCCGTCCATTTCCGGACGGGAGCCTTGCTTCCGAAAGGTCATGCCAATGGAGAATATTACTTCGTCCAAAGCGCCGAGAGATTTTTTCGTCCCGCGAGGTTTGTTTGCCGCGGTACACCGCGACAGACAAAGCTGCCTCGCGACCGCGCCGACAATCTTCGGCACGCGTTGAAGCCGGAGCGAGGCGTAGCAGCGCTACATTGCGCGGAGGGCGACGACGCAAGAGGTTGGTTTTCCGTAGGAAACCCAAATCACTTTGCGACCGGAAATAGATCCGGCGCGACGACGAAATAATATTTGGAATTGGTATCAGTCGGTGACGACGGGGTAACCCGCGCCGAGCCAGCCGGAGCCGCCCTCCTTGCCCATGCCGCCGCTGAGGTTGTAGGCGTCATAGCCGAGCAGCCGCAGGATGGCCGTGGTCTGGGAGGCCGTCTGACCGGTGTAGCAGTACACAATGATGGTCTTGTCGGTGGGCAGCTGCGCTTCGAAATTCTGCTCCATGCCCGCGCCGAAGGGGTTGTTGACGGCGCCCTGAATGTGCCCGGCTTCGTAGTCGGCTGCCTGGCGCACGGAATAGACGAAGTAGTCGTCCATCATTTCGGCGTCCATGAGCTCCATGAGGCTCTCGGGCTTAAAGTTGAAGTTGGCAAAGGCGGTATCCTTCTTGGAGACCATGTCCTCGAAGTACGCGGTGACGGCGGCCTGCACGTCGGGGTCGACCTCATAGGTGGCCTCGGGCAGCGTGTAGGTCTCGGCGTCGCAGTAGGCCTCATAGCCCTCCGTGGCGGAGATGCCGTTGTTGAACCCGCCCTGGATGTTGGCGGCGAACTTGCCCGCCACATTCAGAAGCGCGGTGGTCTGGGAGGCCGTCTGACCGGTGTAGCAGTAGATGTAAAGCTGCACGTCGTCCGGAATCATGGCGAGGCTTTCCGGAACGGTCATGCCGTAGGGTACGTTGACGGCACCCTTCAAGTGGCTTTCCGCATAGACATCGGGCTGGCGGATGTCGAGAATCAGCATATCCTCGCCCGCGTCGATCTTCGCGAACAGGTCCGGCACCTTGATCGTGTACTTCGCGCCGTCATAATTGGCCAGATAGTTCATGGCCTTCTCCTCCACGACGGGGGAAACTTCCTCCGCGAAGGAAACGGCGGTCAACGAAGCGACGAGGGCAACTGCCAGGATGAGGGCAAACAACTTCTTCATGGTGATACTCTCCTTTTTTGTAATCAGGATGCGTCCTTGCCGCTGGGGACGACCGCCCCGGACGGCATGTCGATGGGGTTACTGGGGTTTGACGCCCATTCCAGGTACGCGCCGTCGTAAATCTTGATGTTCCTGTATCCGGCGTCATAGAGCCTCAAAAACACGGACGCCGCGCGCATGGACGTTTGGCAATAGATGATGGCAGTCTTTTCGGGGGGAATCCCCTTGCCGATGTAATTGATCCGCGTCGTCTCGACGCTTTTGAACGTACCGTCCTTATAGAAGTTGTCGGCATAGTCCCAGAGAATGGACGAGGGCACCTTGCCGGAAGCCTCGTATTCCGCGTCGGTGCGCACGTCGAGGAGCACCACGTTCTTGTCAGGCTCGTTCACCTGCGCAAGCACGTCCTCGCTCGTGGCGAGCCACTGGTCCTGCTTTTCCCCGGCCACATACTCGGTGGGCGTCACCTCCGTCTGCGCGTCCGTAAGCGCGATGCCCGCCGCCTCGATGGCGTCCAGACCGCCGTCCACCACCAGCACGTTCTCGCTTCCATACATGAGCATGGTCCAGAAAAAACGCGCGGCGTTCATCTTGTTGTCGTCGTAAACCACGATGGTGGTGTCGTTCCCGATGCCCTTTTCACCCAGGAGCTTCTGGAGCTTGTTCTTTGATGTAAGCGTATTGGCCACCGGCACGCTGATCACGATGTCTTCCTGCGTGATGTTCACGGCGCCTTCCACATGGCCCGCCGCATACGATTCCGCGTCCTGCATGTCCACGATCACCACGCCGTCCTTGCCGATGTACGAGCTTAAGGACGAGGCGGGGATGATCTTTTTCCCGCTCTGCGCGTAGTCATGCGCGGCGCACGATGTGAGAACGCAGATAAGCGCCGCAAGCATGACGAGCGAAAGCGCCGTTTTCCATCGATGCCTGAAGGTCATTTCATCAATCCTCCGTTCGCGTTTGGCCTCTATTCTTTATTATACCTGATTCGTCATTGTTCACGTAATAACGGAATTAAATGTAACATGCCTCTTTTTAATGCCGCCATCAAAATCCGCAATGTGCTATAATCAATGCGATGGGAGGTGTGCGCATGGGACGGAAGAGCCGAAAAGCGCGGACGCTGTTTTTCTTTCTCGCCGCCTTTTTCTGCCTGAACCTTCTGGTTCTGACCCGCTTTCCCCTGGTCCATTCCGACGAAAGCTGGCTCGCCGGGCTCACGCGCAACATGATGGCCTCCGGCTCGCTGGGCGTCACGGAGCCTTTTTTTGACCTCAAGCCCCGCTTCCCCCACGCCATTAAGGCCCTCTTTCACGTTCTGCAAATGCCTTTTCTGCTGGTGTTCGGATATTCCGCGTTCTCCGCGCGGCTTTTGTCGCTCCTGTTCGGCACGGGAGCTCTGTCTCTCGCCTTTCGCTGCGCGCGAGAGACCGCCCCGTTTCGCCTCTCCCTCGGCTTTGCCGCGCTGACCGCCGTCAACGGGCAGTTTCTGGCGGCTGCCCACACCGCGCGGCAGGAGATCGTCCTCCTTTTCGGCATGCTCCTTCTGCTTCTGCTCCTTTTAAAAAGCGGCGGTGCGGCGGGAACCCGGACGGCCGTTTCCCTCGGCGTCATCACTGGGCTGTGCGTGGGAATTCATCCCAACAGCCTTCTTCTTGCCCTGGGCTGCGGTCTCGCCATGCTGCTTCCCATGCTCGCCCAAAAACGGATTCGGTGGAAACCCCTTCTCGCATACGCGGCGGTCACGGGTGGAATCGCCGCGCTGTTTGTGGGGCTGAGTTTTTTATTTGACCCGCAATTTCCCGCGCACTACATGGCCTACGGCGAATCGGAATTCGACCTGATCGTGCCCCTCGCGAGCAAATTGGGGGAATTCGGGTATTACGTCCAAAAACTGTGGTGCGGCGTCAGCGGCACCTACCGCCTGCCCCTTCTCAAGGCGCAGCTCCTGCTGTGGCCCGTTCTCATGCTCCTCGGAACCGTGCGGGCGTTCCGCACCCGGGACGCGAAGCTGTTTACCGTCCTTGGCATGTCCCTGGGCGCGCTTCTTGGCACCATCGTCATCGGGCGCTACAACCAGTTGAGCGCGATTCTTTGGATGTTCCCCCCGCTTCTGCTCCTGCCGCCCCTTTTAAGCGGATTCCGTTGGCGCAGGGCCGCCTGGGCCGCACTGGCCGCCTGCCTTTGCGTGTGCTCCGTTCTTTCCTTCGCGCCGGATTTTTCCCACTCCTACGAAGGCTATCTCGGTGAAATCGCGGCCTATGTCGCCCCCGATGAAAAGACGCTGGGGAACCTCAACGCCGGGTTTTACTTTGAAAACGACGCGCTGCTCGATTACAGGAACCTGTCTTATTTAAAGGAAAACGGCCTGTCCTTCGCCGAATACGTGGAGACGCGCGGAATCGGGGTGATCCTGTGGTCGGACGAGATGGACTATATCTACAGCCACAGACCTACCTGGAACATCGTCTACGGAAATCCCCGGTATGTGGAGGAGGTCGAGGCCTTCCTGTCCGCGCGCTGCACCTGTGTCGGGGCATTCGAGGACCCCGGGTATGCGGTGCGCATCGTGCGGGAGATCGGCAAACCCTACAAGGTCAGGGTGTATCGGGTAAATCCATGAGGAAACGGGCGCGCGCGGCTGCGGCTTTCGCGTTGTCGTTTCCGATCATTTCACGAATCCCCCGGCGTTCGGGCGTCATCAGCGCGATGCGCGGGGCCAGGACCACGGCCTCCCCGATGTCATGGGTTACGAAGATGACCGCCGCGCCGGTCAAATCCCGCAGCTTCAGAAGGGCGTCCTGCGCATTTTTGCGCGAATGAACGTCCAGGCTCGAAAAGGGCTCGTCCAGCAAAAGCACCCTGGGTGAGACGGCCATGGCCCGGGCAAACGCGCCCCGCTGGGCCATGCCGCCGGAGAGCTGGCGCGGATATTTGCCTGCCGCGTCCTTTAACCCCATCTCGTCGAGGCAGCGAAGCGCGAGGGCGCGCGCCTCCCCTTTGTTCAGCTCGGG
Organism: Bacillota bacterium; assembly: GCA_023435435.1. GTDB lineage: Bacteria > Bacillota > Clostridia > Christensenellales > Aristaeellaceae > RUG11247. The sequence continues at coordinate 5,114 of JAEYRW010000205.1, forward strand.
CCGCGCCTTTTTGAGCGCGAACAGAATGTTCCCAGAAAGCGTCATCCACCCAAAGAGCTGACGAAAATCCTGAAACACCATCCACGCGTCCTTGTCAGGCCCTATGACCCGCCTTCCGTCCAGTGTTATCTCACCCGCGTCCGGGGAAAGAAACCCCGCCAGCAGCCTGAGAAGCGTCGTCTTTCCGCAGCCGGAGCGCCCGAGGATCGCCAGAAAATCGCCGCCCTCCACGGACAGGCAGACGTCCTCAAGCACCTTCTGCGCCCCGAAGGACTTTGCCACTTTCTCGCACGATAGCGTCATGCCGCCCGCTCCCCCGCCTTTTTTTCGAGCCACCGGAACAAAAGCTCCTCCATGGCCATGCCCACCAGCGCCACCACCAGGATCCCCGCGAACAGCCCGGCGGCGTCCATCATGACCCGCCTTTTGAAGAGAAACCAGCCGAGCCCGCCCAGCCGCCCCACGGCCCCGAACACCATCTCCGCGCTGATGAGCGCGCGCCAAGCCCGCGCCCAGCCGATGCGCAGCCCGGAAACGGCCTGGGAAGCGGCGGCGGGGAGCAGAATCTGCGTGGCCACGGCAAACCGGCTCATGGAAAGGTTTCTGCCCACCTCCGCATACACGGGGGACGCGTCGCGCATGCCGGACTGGACGCTGATGAGAAGCGGCCACAGGCAGGCGTGAACGATCACGGCCAACACCGCGGGCGCGCCCGTTCCGAACCAGATGACCACCAGCGGCAGAAGCGCCATGCCCGGCAGCGGGTGGGCCATGGCGGAAACGGTGTCCGTCATGCGCAGAAAAAAAGGCGAGGTCTCCCCCAGTACCGCCATCAAAAGCGCCAGAAGGACGCTGACCGACAGGGCCAACAGAATCAGCCCCAGGGAAAAGAGCGTCTGGGCCAAAAGAGTCCCCGTCGCGAGATTTTCCCAAAGCGCGGAAAATACATCTCCAAGGCTAGGCAAAAGCAGCGGCGAGACGCCTGAAAACCGCGCCACCCCTTCCCAGACGAGGGCGAACGCGGTCAAAAAGAACAGGCGGCTCACCCACCTTTTTTCGTAAAACGCTTTTTTCAGGCTCAATCCAGCACCTCCGCCTCTGGAAACAGATACTCCTCCCGCGCCGGCGCCTTTGAGAGGAAGCCAAGCTTCGCCATCGCCGCCGCAAATTGATCCACCCCGGAAAGTGCCGTCGAATAAATCGTGCCGTTGTAGCGCATTTCCGAAAGAAGCATCGCCGCGTCCACGCCGTAGACGGGGGCGAGCCTCTCGGCGGCCGCGGGCAAGTCTGCGTTGATTTCATCCATCGCCGCCCGAAGGCATGTCCGGAGGGCGTCGTAGGCGTCCCGGTGGTCCGCGTAAAAGTCCTCGTCCGCCACGCCGCAGATGAACGTGAACGGCGCACCCATGACGTCCTGGCCGGTGAGAATTTTGTGCATGCCGCTCTGGAGCTCAAGGTCGGCATAGGGCGGCGTGGTGACGTGGAGGGCGATCTCCCCGCCCGCGAGCATGGCGCTCATGCCGTCCGGATGGGAAAGCGACACGAGCCGGGTCTCGAACACGTTCAGGTCGCCCAGCTGCTGTTCCGCCGCCATGCACAGAAGGATGTGCTGGGTGCAGCCGGGACTCAGAATCGCGATGCGGTCGCCGGGGCCGATGTCTGCCAGGGATTTGATGTCGTCTCGGTTGGTGACGAAGGAAACCTCATTGGCGGACAGCGCGGTGAAGCACTTCCAATCCATTCCGGTATCGACGCCGATGAGCATGGGGCCGATGCCCATGAAGCCGATGTCGATGTCCCCCGCCAGCATTCCCTCGCGGATGGCGGCGGGGCCGCCCAGCTGCACCCACTCGATTTTGTAACCGGGCAGCGCCTTTTCAAGGAGCCCCTCGTCCTTCATCACCTGAAGGGGCGCGTAAGCGATGCCGAACTGCTCGGCGATGCGCAGCGTCTTTTCGTCCCTGCGCCCGCAGCCGCTCAGGGAAAGCAAAAGCACCGCCAGGCAGAGGAAAATACCCCACTTCTTATGCATCGTCCGTCCCGCTTCCGTCATAGCTTCTCGGAATCACGAGATTGTTTCCGGCCCCATCCTCCACCCGGAGCGCATGGTACATGTCCTGAACCAGCGCGCCAATGTCGCCCGTCCGGGTGGCGAGCACGCAGTAACCGAACCGCGCCGTGGCGTTCTGAAGCCGCGGAAGCTCGTCACCGACACAATAGTTGTAGCCCACCGTGCGCACGCCGGGCATGCCCTTCAATTCGTCCACCGGGGTCATGGCGGCGATTTTCCCGGGGCGGCAGAACAGCATCTGCACCGAGACCCGCGCGCCTTCGTCG
>JAEYRW010000031.1 GCA_023435435.1 Bacillota bacterium
GATTCCGGGATTCCAAAGGGACAGTGTCCCTTTGGCGGGAGCGCGAGTGCAGAGCCCTCGCCGTTCTCCCGTTCTCTTACAGCACACCCGCCGTCAGCAGGCTCCGTTCCTGTTCGTCCTTGAACTGGTTGGTATAGAGGTTATAGTAGTAGCCGTGCTTGCGCAGGAGCTGTTTATGGGTGCCTTCCTCGGTGATCTCGCCGTTCTGGATGACGAGGATGCGGTCAGCGCCGCGGATGGTGGAGAGCCGGTGGGCGATGATGAAGCTGGTGCGCCCTTCGAGGGCGGTCTGGATGGCGCGCTGAATCTTCTGCTCGGTTTCGGTATCGACGGAGCTGGTGGCCTCATCGAGCACGAAGATGGCGGGGTCGGCGATGAGCGCGCGCGCGAAGGAAACGAGCTGCTTCTGGCCGGTGGAGAGCCGGTTGCCGCCTTCGCCGACGTCGGTGTCGTAGCCCTTTTCGAGCTGGAGGATGAAGTCCTCCGCATCCACCATGCGCGCCGCCGCCTCGACCTGTTCGTCGGTGGCGTCGAGGTTTCCGTAGCGGATGTTCTCGCGGATGGTGCCGGAGAACAGGTGCGGCTGCTGGAGCACATAACCAAGGTGCGACTGGAGCCAGAGCTGGCTGCGCTCCTTGTAGTTGACGCCGTCGATGAGAATCTCTCCGTCCGTCGGCTCATAGAAGCGGCAGACGAGGTTTACGATGGTGGACTTGCCGGAGCCCGTTTCGCCCACCAGCGCGATGGTCTGACCGGCCTTGACGGTGAGATTGAAGTGCGAAAGCACCTTTTCGCCGCCGGTGTACTTGAAGCTCACGTCGCGGAACTCGACGTCGCCGTTGAGGTTCGGCCAGTTTTCGCGTCTGGGGCTGAAGCTGTCGCCATATTCGGCCACGACCGCAGGCGTGTCCGCGATCTCGGGTTCGGTCTCGATGAGGGTGATGACGCGCTCGGCGGCAGCCTGGGACTGCTGAAGATCGGCAAACGTGCGGGCGATGTTGTTGATGGGCTCGAAGATCTGCATGGCGTAGCTCATAAACGCGGTGAGCGTTCCGATGGACACCGCCTGCGTGGTAAAGACCTCGTAGCCGCCCCGCCAGAGAAGGTACGCCGTGGCAAACCCGCCCAGGGCCATGACGATGGGATAAAAGGTCGCGGAGATGACCGCCGCACGCACGGAGGAATTGCGCATGGTGTGCGTCAGTTCCTGAAACTCGGTAAAGTTCGCCTCCTCGCGCACGAGGGTCTTGGTGGTCTTGGCGCCCGTAATGCCCTCGTTGAAGGCGCCGGTGATCTTGGAATTGGTCTTGCGCACCTCGCGGTAGGAGGCCAGGATGCGCTTCTGGAAGTACGCCGCCAGCACCGCGACGAGGGGGATGACCGCAAGCACCAGAAGCGCCAGTTTCCAGTTGATGATGAGCATTACGATGGACACCATGATGACGTAGGCGGACGACCACATGAGGTCGATGAGCCCCCAGCCGATGGTGTCGCCCAGGCGCTGGGTGTCGCTGGTCATGCGCGCGATCATGTAACCCACGGGCGTTTTGTCGTAGAAGGAGAAGGGCAGCTCCTGAAGCCTTTTGAACCCGATCCGGCGGATCAGCCGGCACATGCCCACCTCGACGTGACCGCAGATGAATGTGAACGCGAAGATGCAGGAGGTGAGGCCCAGGGCCACCAGTCCGTAGCGGACGCCAAACCACCAGAGGCCGTCGAGTCTGCCCTGTCTGGCAAACTGGTCGATTGCCTCCTTGTTCAGAAGCGGGAACGTCACATCGCAAAGCGCCGTGAAGATCATGATCACAATAATGGCGACCAGATGCTTGTAATAGGGCTTCGCATAGTGGACGAGCTTTTTCCAGATGCCGATGTCAAACCGTTTGGTATAGTCCTGTTCTTCCTGGTATTGCAATTATACCACCTCGCCTTCGTCCTCGCCGAGCTCTTCCTCAAGCGAGGTCTGAATTTGGTAAATGCGCTGGTAGAGGCCCGGCTGACGGATCAGCTCCTCGTGGGAGCCCATCTGGGAGACCGCGCCGTTTTGCAGAACCACGATGACATCCGCCTCGGCCAGCGTCGTCAGCCGGTGGGATATGATGAAGGTCGTGGTGCGCTTGCCGCCCGCCGCCTTCTGCTCGCTCAGGGCCTCGCGGATGGCGCGGTCGGTCTCGGTGTCCACCGCCGAGAGGGAGTCGTCGAAGATGAGAATGTCGTTTTCCTTGAGCAACGTTCGCGCAATGGCGACGCGCTGCTTCTGGCCGCCGGAGAGGGTCACGCCCCGCTCGCCGACCATGGTCTCGTAACCGTTTTCGAATTCCCGGATGAAGCCGTGGGCCTCGGCGGTCTGCGCCGCGCCGAAAATCATTTCGTCTGTGGCGTCCCCGCGGGCGATGCCGATGTTCGACTTGACGGTTCTGGAGTAGAGGAACGGCTCCTGGAGCACCAGCCCCACCCGGGCGCGCAGATAGCCCTTTTTGATCTTGCTGAGGTTCACGCCGCCGACGAGGATTTCGCCGCGCTTGACGTCGTAAAGCCGCTGGAGCAGGTGCATGAGCGTCGATTTGCCGCTTCCGGTCGCGCCCAGGATGGCCACGGTCTGGCCCTGCCGCACGGTAAAGTTGACGTCCTTGAGAACCGGGTTCTTCTCCTCGTACTCGAAGCCCACGTGCCTGAACTCAATGTCGCGGTCGATGGGCGCTTCCCTGGCGCCCGCGTCGTCCGTTTCCGGCTTTTCGCGGAGGATCTGGCTCACGCGCTCGAAGGAGACCATGGACTTTCCGAGGTCGGAGAGGATGCGGCCCAGCTGACGAATGGGCCAGAGGAGCATCGAGATGTAACTGACGAAAACCGTCATGTCGCCCACCGTGAGCTTTTCGGGGTAAGTCACCACCACAAAGACGCCCGCCAGAAGCGTGATTCCCTGCTGCATCATGGAGAGAAGGTCGCTTCCGGACCAGTAAACGGACAAGAGCTTGGTCAGAACCAGAGATTTTTTGTAGAGGTCGTCGTTGGCGGTGAAGAATTTCTCTTCCTCGAATTTCTGCCGCCCGAACGCGCGCACCACGCGCACGCCGGTGAGGTTTTCCTGCAGGATCGCGCTCATCTTGCCCTCGGATTCGTCGGACAAGGTGAAGTAGTGGCGCACCCACTTGAAGAACATCATCGCGAACACGAACAGCGGCGGAACCAGGATCATGGAGTAAAGCGTCATCATGGCGTTTTTCTGGAGCAGAATGATGAGCGCCACCGTGATCATCAGAACCGCGCGGAAGATTTCCACCAGCTGCTGGGAGAGGAACCTGCGGATGGTCTCCACGTCGGAGGTGCAGCGCTGGATGAGGTCGCCGGTCTGCGCCTTCACGTGGTAGTCGTAGCTCAGTCGCTGCAGGTGCCCGTAGAGCTTTTCGCGCAGGGTCATGGCGATGTTTTCGCTGGCCTGCGCCGTCCAGCGGCCGCGGTAGTACTGGAAGAAGCTGCTCAGCGCATAGAGAACCGCCAGCAGAATTCCGATGATCCACAGGTGGTTGAGCAGGTACAAGACGCCGCCGCGTGCCATGAACCAGTCGGCGAGCCGGCCGGGCAGGTCGATGGCGGCGTCCATTTGGTTCTTCGACGCGGCAACCAGCGCGTCGAGGGAGCCGCCGAGCATGAGCGGGGTGACGAAACCGATCGAGACCGTCACGACCATCGCGCAGATGGCGCCCAGGTACTTGAGCCGGTTTCCCCGCATCAGTTCCAGGAGTAGTTTTGCCTTTTGAGATGCCATAGAAACCTCCATACAGATAAAATAAAGCCGTCGGTTTGCGCCGACGGCCTGATGCTGAAGCATAGATACGCGCTATGGCATATCCTGACAGGCAGATGGGCGCACTTGTCCCTTTAACTTTGCAGATGCAAGCCTGATCCTGATGATCTTAGACATGGGACGCCCTCCTTTTTGATATTTATGCCCGCTCGTCGCGAACCGAATATAAGTATACGCAGCCTTAACGCTTCTGTCAAGTGCAAAACCCGCGCGCTATTGCCTTTTTTGCATCAAACTGTTATAATTAACAAAGGAGGTGACGGCAATGAAAGCAATTGTGCTCGCCGCGGGTTACGCGATGCGGCTGTATCCATTGACAAAGGATCTGCCCAAAGCGCTTCTCGAAATCGGCGGGCGGCACATGCTCGACTATCTGATGGATGAGATCGCGTCGGTTCCGGAGATCGACGAGGTGATTCTGGTGACCAACAGCCGATTCTATAAGCAGTTTTGTGATTGGGCCGCAGGACGAAAAACCCCGGGGCTTTCCGTATGCGTGCTCGACGACGGGACGGACACAAACGAGAACCGGCTGGGTGCCATCGGCGATATGCAATTTGTGCTCGATCAGACCGGACTTGACGACGACGTGCTCGTGGCGGCGGCGGATAACCTGTTTACATTCCGGCTGAACGACTTTGTGGAGTCCTTCCGCGAAAGCGGAAAGGATACGCTCCTTGCCCAGGCAATGGGGGATACGGAGGAACTGAAGCGCTTCGCCATCGCGACCCTCGACGAAAGCGGCCGCGTGGTGGGCCTCGTGGAAAAGCCCCAAAACCCGCCCACGGACATCGCGGTCTACGCGCTCTATCTTTACCGGCGGGACACGCTGCCCCTCGTCCGGCAGTACATCGACGAGGGAAACAACCGCGACGCGCCGGGACACTTCCCGGAGTGGCTCTATCAGCGGCGCGAGGTGCGCGCGTATCTGTTCGAAGGGGAATGCGTCGACATCGGCACCCCGGAGGCATACGCGGCGGCGCGGGCGGAATATGGAAAGAGGGGATAACCTTCAATCGTTGAAGCGCAACCGCTTGTGAAAGGGAGTGGGGTCATGGGTAGACGGTTGGCGACGCTGGCGATCGCGCTGGCGGTTCTTCTGACGGCGTCAGCCTCATGCGAAACGGCGCTTTCGCCGGGCTACGAGACGCCCGAAGACGCGGTGCGCGCCTTCTGCGCGGCCTTCGTCGCGGGCGACTTCGACGCGGCCATGTCGGCCTGTTGCATCGAGGAGATGGCGGACGGCTACGACTTTTCGGCCTATGCGGAGCAGATGGGCGCCACCAATGTGCAGACCCAGATTGCCCCAGCGACCAGCGACACCTATCGCGCGCTCAACCGCGCGAGTCTCGCGGGCACCCTTGCCCTGCAGTACAAGATGCTCTGCTACGGCTTTCTCGCGCCCGACCTGGCCCTGAACTACACAATGATTTCCAAGGACGCCGCGAGCCCGGACGAAATCGAGGGGCGGCTGGCCCTTGAAAATCTTTCGGATCTTTCGCTCGTGCGCGTCGACCCGCCGGACAAGGAAATCCTCGAGAACGAGAAAACCGTCAAGAGCTTCGCGGCGCTGGCCGCATGCTACGGCGCTTCCGAAATGACCGAACGCGTGGTTCTCTGGGCGTATGGCGGCAGGGGCTACGCGAGCGGGTTCATGCTTTACCGCTACGAAACGGGCTGGAAGGTCGCGAGCCTTGTTTCCATGATCGCGGGATTTTCGGGCTATGGAACGCCCGAGGAGGTAACTCCGGCCGACTACTTCGCGATCCTGGGCGAATAGGTCCGCCGTTAAAAATAGTAGCTTTCCAGAAGGTACGTTTCCCCGTATTTTTCCGCCAACCGCCGGAGATTCCCCTTCACGGATGTCAGGGACCCGTCCCCGGCGGCGTATGATGCCGTCAGCTTCTGAAACCGCTTTTTTTCCGCATCGTTCGTTCGGTCTTTGAAAGAACTCCAGACATGCCCGGCGGCGTTCAACGCGTTGCCGGGCGTCGTCGTTTCCAGAAGGGCTTGTTCGACCAGACGGTACATTTCCATTGCCGGATACGCGCGCTTGTCCTTGAGAAGCTGCCGGATGTTTCCGTGCGCGGCCGGTGATTTTTCAAGGACGAGGTATTTGTAGCGCGCCCACTCGGCTTCCAGCGCCGGGATGCCCCGGTCGGAGAGGCAGTTCAGGCACTTTACGGCGGATCGGTTCTTGTCCTTGACCTCAAGCATCACATCGAGCGCCATCCCCGCAAGACGCGAGGCAAAATCGCAAAAAATGTCCGCCGCGATGGTCTCCGAATGGGCGCCTGGCCTGCGCGCGGGGTTCTGCTGGGAATAATGGATTTTCTGCGGCCCATCCGCCGCCCGCCAGGTGGCCGCGCAGCGTCCGATCCACTCGTGGGCGGGGACGCCCGCGTCCGCGGGATTCACGCGGTCGTGAAGCGCGTCGAAGACAACCGGGAGCCCTGCTTTGTCCGCAACCTCCAGCACGTCCCCGATGTGATAAACCGAATCGTCATTTTCCAGCGCCAGCCGCCTTTTCAGCGCAACCTCCAGCCCGGCAAAGCGCGAAAGAAAGCGCGCCTTTGCCGTTCGCTTGTCCCCATACGCGCCGCCCAGATGCAATATGATCTTCCCGTCCAATCCCGCGCCGAGGGTGTCCAACACCTGCGCGTGGTACCGGAGATCGGCCCCCGCGCGCGCCGCGACTGCGGCGTCGGGGGAGTTGAGAAGGGTGTATTGCCCCGGGTGCATGGAAACGCGCATGCCCGCGCGCCGGATTTTTTCTCCGATCCTACCGATTTCATCGGCAAAGACAGCCTCCCACTTCAAGTCCGCCGCCGCGCTCGATCCGAAGGGGACGAGGTCGGAGGAAATGCGGTAAAGCCCGATGCCGTTTTTTATGTTGTAGTCGATCATGGTTTCCAACGCCGCCAGATTATGCCCGATGAGGGACAGAAGCCTTTCTTCGTCGGCGTTTTTGAGGGTGCAGCCTTTGAGATCGCTCCCCGGCACGGCGACCGCGCGACAGGCGTAGCCGATGCGCATGCGCATTCCTCCCTTTTTTGTGATCATACCACGGCGCGCCCAAAACCGCCACCCAACCGGGCGGCGGTTTTTTTGATGTTCTATTTATTCCCGCAGTTCGGAAACCGCGCGCGCGAACGAATCAATTTCCTCGAATGTGGTGGCGTGGCCCACGGACGCGCGCACCGCGCCCCGCCGGAGCGTTCCCAGGGTCATGTGCGCGCCGGGGGCGCAGTGGAGTCCGCCCCGCACGCAGAAGCCCGCCCGGTCGAGGGCGTCCGCCGCCTGGGAGGAAGAAAGGTCCCCGACATTGAAGCTCACAATGCCCGCGCGCTCCGATTCGTGGGCGGGGGCGTACACCGTGGCGTCCCGGATGCCGGAGATCGCCTCGTACAGCGCCGTCGTCAGCTCCCGCTCGCGCATGAAAATCTGCGTGAGGTTCCCGGCCACATAGCGCGCGCCCGCGCCGAGGCCAGCGATGCCGTGGTAGTTGAGGGTGCCTGACTCGAACTTTTCCGGCAGCTCACCCGGCTGGTACATGCTCTCGGAACTGGAACCCGTGCCGCCTTCGCGCAGGGTATGCAGCTTAAAGCCGGGGCGGATGTACAGCCCGCCGGTGCCCTGAGGGCCAAGCAGGCCCTTGTGGCCGGGAAAGGCGTAGAGGTCGCATTGGAGCAGATCGACGTTTACCGGCATGGCGCCCAGCGCCTGCGCGCCGTCGATGAGGTAAGGGATGCCGTTTTCCCGGCAAAACGCGCCAACCGCGGCCACGGGCTGAATGGCGCCCGTCAGGTTGGAGGCGTGCGTCACCGCCACGAGCCGGGTGTTCGGCGCGATGGCGCGGGCGATCTCGTTCGGGTCGATCATATAATCCGGCCCGGGGTTGACGAGCGTCAGCAAAATCTGGCCCGTGCGCTCGAGCCCCTTGAGCACGCGCAGCACCGAGTTGTGCTCGATCATGGTGGAGACGACGTGGTCGCCCCGGTGGAGCGTTCCCTTGATGGCCAGGTTCAGCGCGTCCGTGCAGTTGAACGCGAACGCCACCGAAAGCGGGTCCTCCGAACCCAGTAGGTTCGCGATGCCCGCGCGGCATTCGAGCACCTCCCGCGCGGCGGCGAGGGAGCGCGCGTGTCCCGACCGCCCGGGATTGGCGTTTACCTCCTTCATGGCGTTGAGAACGGCGTCCACCACGCATTGAGGCTTCGGGCTGCTTGTGGCGGCGTTGTCGAGATAGACCATGATCCGGGCCTCCTTCACGCGCCGGTTCGGGGCGGCGTACTATATACTACTTGCGCGGGGGGGAGGAAAGAACCATGCAGGAGACGTTCGGGATTGCCGCGTTCCGTTCGCGGCAACAGGTACTGCTTCTGGAATCGGCGCTCAAGCGGGAGGGCCTCAATGTAAACGTCATTACGACGCCCCGGGACGTGGCGCTGGGCTGCGGGCTCTCGGTGCGCTTTCATATGGACGATTTGGCCCGGGTGGAGCAGGTCATCCACGTTCAGAAGCCGACGCATCTGGTGGGCATCTACCAGGTGGACCGGATCGGCGCGGGACGGCCCCGGCTTTCGCCGATTGCGATTTACAGATGATGTCTTGACGAAGCTTGCTCCGCCCCCTTATAATGGATAGAACCCGGAGATGCGGAGGCGGAAAATGGAGTTCGATCGCGTACAAAGGACGCTCGACGCACTCGAGGCGCTGTACCCCGAGGCGCGGGCGGAGCTGAATTTTACAAATCCATACGAGACGCTCGTGGCCACCATTCTTTCGGCGCAATGCACCGACAAGCGCGTGAATCTGGTGACGGAGCGCCTGTTCAAGCTGTATCCGGACGCGAAGGCCATGGCGGCGCTCACGCCGGAGGCGCTCGAGCCGCACATCAAGGAATGCGGAATCTACCATAATAAGGCCAGGAACATCGTAAACGCCAGCCGCGCGCTGGTGGAAAAGTACGACGGCGTGGTGCCCGCCGACCGGGAAAAGCTCATGGCGCTTCCCGGCGTGGGCCAGAAGACCGCGGGCGTGGTGCTTCTGGCGGCGTTCGGCGACGACCAGATTCCCGTGGATACCCACGTATTCCGCGTCTCGCGGCGCATCGGGCTGGCGGACGCCCCGACGCCGGAAAAGGTGGAGGCGCAGCTGCGGGAAATTCTACCCAAGGAGTCGTGGTCCCACGCGCACCACCTGCTCATCTGGCATGGGCGGCGCTGCTGCCACGCCCAGCGGCCGGCGTGCGCGGACTGTCCGCTGGCGCGGGAACTTTGCGATTACATGAAAACCGGGGAAGTTTGAAAGGACGATCATGGCGCTTTTTGTCGATATCGTAAGCGTCCGCGTCAAGGCGGGCAACGGGGGCAACGGCTGCGTGTCGTTCCACCGGGAAAAATTCGTGCAGGCGGGCGGCCCGGACGGGGGCGACGGCGGGCGCGGCGGGGACGTGGTGTTCCTGGCGTCCGAGCGGATGCACACCCTCATGGACTTCCGCTTCCGCAAAAGCTTTGAGGCGGAAAACGGCGCGGACGGCGCCGGGGGCCGCAAGACCGGCAAGTCCGGGCAGGACGTGGTCATCGAGGTGCCGCCTGGAACCGTCGTGCGGGAGAAGGAGTCCGGAAGACTTCTTCTCGATATGTACAAGCCCGGCGATCGGCGGGTGCTGCTCAAGGGCGGCAAC
>JAEYRW010000038.1 GCA_023435435.1 Bacillota bacterium
CCGTTCCCTCCATTCCCTACCCCCGCGTGACGTTTTTGATCCACTTGTTCCCCCTGAGCCGGAAGAACGCGATGATCCACTTGAAGCACTGGTCGACGCGGGTCATGAGGAAGACGACGGGGAGGGGGGCGTGGAAGACGAGGGCGGCCATGTAGGTGGCGGGCAGGACGATGAACCAGCCGCAGATCATGTCGACGAGGGCGACGAAGCGGGAATCGCCCGCGCCGCGGTTGATGCCGATGAAGCAGCTGGCGTGGTAGCTGGTGCCCAGGAGCGTGGCCGCGCCGATGGCGATCATGGTGAGGGCAAGGCGGCGCACCTCGGGATCGGAGGTGGAGCCGTAGAGGGAAATAAAGGACTTTGAGAGCAAAAACACGACCAGCGCCATGACGATGCCGATGACGGCGAACATGATCTGGATGGTTTTGGAATATTCGCGGGCGGTATCATACTCCTGCGCGCCGACGGCCTTGCCGACGACGACGGACGCGCCGCCCGCCAGGGCGAAGGTGAACATGGTGCCCAGGTTCATCATGTCGGTGGTGATGGCGTTGGCGGCCATGAACTCCTTGGCGAGCTGGCCGACGATCATGGCTTTGAAAAAGCCCACCAGCGCCCACTGTGCGTCGGTGATCCCCACGGGCACGCCGTAATGGACATAGTCGCGGAACAGCTCGCCGTCGAATTTCAGGAGGTCCCGCGGGCGCACGCCGATGGTCTTCTGCCGGTAAAAGGCATAATACCACACGATGGAAAGCTCAATCACGCGGGAGATGACGGTGGCGATGGCCGCGCCCCGCACGCCCAGTGCCGGGAAGCCCAGCCGCCCGAAAATCAGCACGTAGTTGAGCGACACGTTTACAACCAAGGAGGCAAGGGTGGTGTACACCGTCATGCGCACGACCTCCACGGCGCGCAGCATGGCGACGAGGGTGTAGCAGACCGCGTATGGTATGTAGGAAAAGCAGATGATGGCCAGATATTGGCGCGCGAAGCCGGTGACATCCGCCGCGTCGGACTTCACCACCAGCGCGGTCAGTCTGTCGGGAATCAGGAGCGCGAGCAAAACGAACACCGCGGTCAGAACCATGTTGACCACCATGACGATGGCGAACACGCGCTTGATCCGCCCGGTGTCGCGCCTGCCCCAATATTGGGCGATGAGCACCGACGAGCCGCCCGCAAAGCCGAGAATCGTGGCGGTAAAGAACGCGGTGATGGAGTTGATCTGCGCCACGGCCGCCTGGGCCGCGGCCTGCACGTCCCCGCCCCCCGGCATGCGCGAAACCATGATGTTGTCCGCCACCACCACCAGAAAGGAAATCAGCGCCTGCAGCGCGGAGGGAAGCGAGATCCGAAGAATGGCCTTGTAGAAATTCCGGTCGCGAATCATTTCTTTTCCGCCTTTCCGAGGAGGAGCACGCCCAAGAGCATCAGAATCGGGAAACCGATGGCCGCGCCGATGCCGATCTTGAGCGCTTCCGATTCCCCGCGCAGCGCCTCAAACCAGCCGGACACAACGCCAACCACGCCCGGACCCACCGAGCAGCCCACGTCGCCCGCCAGCGCCAGAAGCGCGAACATCGCCGTGCCCCCCGCCGCATAGTCCCGGGCCGCCAGGGAGAACGTGCCCGGCCACATGAGCCCCACGGAGAACCCGCAAAGCGCGCAGCCCGCGAGGGAGAGAAGCGCCCAGGGAGACAAAACCGCCACGAGATAGCTCAATATGCACAGCGCCGCGCTCAGTTCGAGCCCGCGCCGGATGTTGAGCCGCGACCCGAAGATGCCGTACAAAAGCCGGGAAGCACCCATCATCGCCGCGAACATGCACGGGCCCAGGAGGTCGCCCATTGTCTTTGAGACCTTGAGCCCGCTCTCCGCGAACAGGCTCGTCCACTGGCTCATGGCCTGCTCCGACGCGCCCGCGCAGATCATCAGCGCCAGAAACAGCCAGAAAATGCCCGAAGAAAACAGCCTTTTCACCGGCACGCGCGCCGATTCCTCCACCAGCACCCGCAGCGGCACCTTGGCAAAGAAAAACGCGTTGAAAAGCGGCACCAGCGCCCACAGAACGGGAAGCCAGCGCCAGTTTTCGATGCCCGCGGTGAGAAAATAAACGGTGGAGAGGATCACCACCGCCATGTGCCCCCAGCAGTAAAAGGAGTGAAGAAGGCTCATGGCGCTTGCCTTCTCGTCGCCGGGCAGGGACTCGATGATGGGGCTGATGAGCACCTCGGTGAGGCCTCCGCCGATGGCGTTGAGGGTGATGGCAATGAGGAGCGCCGTATACTTGTCCGCCATGAGCGCCGGAAGAACGCCCAGTGAGACGAGTCCCGCGGTCGCGAACACGTGCGCCATGACCGCGCCCGCGCGGTAGCCGATCCGGTCGATGTACTTGACCGATATGAGGTCCACCACGATCTGGATGCCGAAATTGACCGAGACGAGCAGCCCGATTTTCTCCAGCGAGATGCCGAAGGATGTATTGAACGTGACAAACAAAAGGGGCGCGAGGTTGTTGACGATGGCCTGGGTGATGTAGCCGAGGTACGAGGCGTACTTGGTGTGCCGGTATGTAAGGCGCATCGCGATCCCCCATAATGAAGGGAGGGCAAAAACCCTCCCTCGTGATCCGTTTGCTTTATTCCCCGGCGAGCGGCTTCATCGTGGGGAAGAGCAGCACGTCGCGGATGGACGCGGAATCGGTTAAGAGCATCACCAGCCGGTCGAGCCCGAAGCCGAGCCCCCCCGTGGGCGGCAGCCCGTACTCCAGCGCCATGACGAAGTCCTCGTCCACCTGGGCGTTCACGCCCTGGGCGCGGCGCAGCGCTGCCTGCTTTTCGAAGCGCTGACGCTGGTCGATGGGGTCGTTGAGCTCGGAAAACGCGTTTCCGTACTCGCCGCCCAGAATGAAATACTCGAACCGCTCGGTGAACATCGGATCATTGGGCTTTCTCTTGGCCAGGGGCGAGATCTCTACGGGATAATCGTAGATGAACGTCGGCTGTTCGAGATTCGCCTCAACGGTTTCCTCAAACAGGAGGTTCAGGCAGTCGCCCCGGGTAAAGCCCTTTTCGGGCTCGTAGCCCATCTTTTCGCACGCCGCGCGTGCCTCCTCGTCGGAGATCCATGCGTCGACGTCCACGCCGGAAAACTTTTTGACCGCTTCCTTCATGGTCATGCGCGCCCACTTCTCGCCCAGGCGAACCGTGGTGCCCTGAAAAACCACATCGGACGTGCCGACCACGTTTCGGGCGACGGTGGCGTACAGATCCTCGATAAGATCCATCATGCCGTGATAGTCGGTGTATGCCTGATATAGCTCCACCATCGAAAACTCCGGATTGTGCCGGGTATCCATGCCCTCGTTGCGGAAGATGCGGCCAACCTCATAGACGCGCTCAAGCCCGCCCACGATGAGCGGCTTCAAGTGAAGCTCCATCTCGACGCGCAGGTACATATCGAGATCGAGAGCGTTCAGATGCGTCTTGAAGGGACGCGCCGCCGCGCCGGTCTCGAGGGTTTCGAGAACGGGTGTTTCCACCTCCAGGAAGCCCTGGCCGTCGAGGTACGCGCGAACCTCCTTGATGATGCGCGAACGCTTCACAAACGTGTCCCGCACGTCCTGATTCATGATGAGATCGAGGTACCGCCGCCGGTAGCGGGTATCGGTATCCTGCAGCCCGTGGAACTTCTCGGGCAGGGGATGGAGGCACTTGGTCAGAAGCGTCAGCTCCGAAACGTGGACGGAGACCTCCCCCGTCTTGGTCTTGAACACAACGCCCTTCGCGCCGACGACGTCGCCGATGTCGAAATCCTTGAAATCCGCGTACTTCTCCTCGCCCACGTCGTCGCGCTTGACGTAGAGCTGCAGACGCCCCGCCTTGTCGGACATGTGGCAAAAGCTGGCTTTGCCCATGATCCGCCGGGACATCATGCGACCCGCGACGGACACGACCTTGTTTTCGTACGCCTCGAAGTTTTCAAGGATCTCCTTCGAGAGGTCCGAGCGGTCAAACGTCGTGAGAAGGTACGGGCTTTCGCCCTTCGCCTCGAGGGCCTTGAGCTTTTCGAGGCGGATGCGGTTTTGTTCGGACACGTCCATCATGATCTCGTCGGCCATGTGCTGATTCCTCCCTTTTCCCGTGTTACCTGAGCCGGATTTCCAAAACCTTGAGTCGGATGACGCCGCCGGGCGTCTGGGCGTTCACCACATCGTTCACCTTCGCGCCCATGAGCGCCTTTCCGATGGGCGATTCCGACGAAACATAGAGCTTGGCGGGGTTGGACTCTGTAAAGCCCACGATGGTGTACGTGTCCTCTTCCTCATACTCGATGTCGAACACCTTCACCACCGAACCGACGTTTACAACGTCGGTGGAGAGCTGTGAATCGTCCACAAAGTTCGCGGTCTTCAGGAGCATCTCCACCTCCTGAAGCCGACCGTACACCCGCGCCTCGGCGTTCTTGGCCTCGGTGTACTCGGCGTTCTCGGAAAGGTCGCCATGGCCGCGGGCGATTTTGATCTCCTCCGCAACCTGCTGCTTGGCCTGATGCAATTCCGAGAGCTCCTTTTCAAGATTCTGCTTGTCAGTCATCGTAAGGATGCGGGTCTGTTCTGCGTCCATTATGTGAAACCTCCGTTCGGATGATGGTGATACATATGAATGATGCCGGATAACAAACGACACTGCCGCGTCGCGACAGTGCCATTTCCGTCCGGACAATGGCATTATATATCAGAGCCCCGGAAAAGTCAATATCCGCGCGCAATCGCGGTCCTCAGCGCAGCGGATAGCCCGCCTTGTCCCGAAATCCGCCGATCAGAATGACGATCAGGTCGATCAAGACGCCAAACCCGCCCAGCCCCAGCGTAAAAAGCCAGATGATTCCGGTCCCCATCTTGCCGACGTAGAAGCGGTGGATGCCCAGCGTGCCCAAGAAAAAGCAGAGGAAGAACGCCGCCCACCTGCTCTTGTACGGATAACCCGCCGCGTAGCCGCCGGCATTGTTTTGGTTGGTGTTCACGTTCGAGACGTTGACGATGATGGGCTGGCCGCCCGCCCGCACCGCTTCCGCGCCGCTCACCGCGGCGCCGCAGCCGTTGCAGAACGCCGCGTCCTCCGGCAATTCACGACCGCACTTCCTGCAATACATGCGAACCCTCCGCTGTCCATGATTTGTCCGGCACGCGTCCGGAAAACAAATGGGCTTATCGATCGCCGGGATGTGAAGCCAAGTGGCACTTATTTCCACCCGTTTATTATAACACTTTGAAAATGCCGTGTAAATAGAATGGCGAAGGATTGTTGCGCGACAAAACCCGCCGGAAGGCATATCCGGCGGGTTTTTGCGGGCATCAGGCCTTCTCTTCGCCCACCAGCATGCACAGATAGGTGGCCGCGGCGTCGTAGCGGGCGTCGTGGGCGCGCTCGCCCCCGCCGAACCACTTTTTGCACTTTTTCGCGACGAAGTCGGGGGTGATGCCGAAGTGCTGCATCAACTCCTCGAGCCGGGGCGGCTTGAGCTTCGACGGATTCTGCTTGAGGGGAATCCCCACCTCGCGGGTGTATTTTTTGAGGGTGCAGAAAGTCGGCGTCGCGGGAAGCGCCATGCCCAGCCGCCGGAATTCCTGGGTGAGGTAGCGCACGTCCCCCTGCACGTCGTGGCCGATGAGGAGCTCCGCGCGGGCAAAATCGCGGAACACCTCGTCGGCGCGGTAGGCGAAGATGTCGCCGCCCGAAAGGCGCCGGAGCTTATAGATGCTCAGCCCGTGCACCTTCTGCGCGTGGTAGTTCATGTAGTCCAGCTTGAAATACATGTTCTTGCCGCGCACGCGCCAACGGGAGACGATGAGGTAGGAGAGCTGGCAGACGCGGCATTCGCGGCTGCCGTCGGTCTCGATGTCGAAGACGATCTGGGTCTTTTTTTTACGCATGCTTCCCCCGCTTGTCGATGGCGTGACGAATGGATTCGAGGGCGTGGGCCACGTTCTTGCGCTGGGTGCCGATGTTCATGCGCATGAACCCCCTGCCGCACTCGCCAAAGAATTCGCCGTCCTGCAGGCCCGCGTGCGCCTCGTCATAGAGGAAGCGCATGAGCGCGTGCTGGTCCATCTCAAGGGCCTTGAAGTCGAGCCACATGAGATAGGTGCCTTCGAGGGGGTGAATTCTGACCTCCGGGAGGTTTTCCCGGATGTATTTTTCCGCAAAGTCGCGGGTATCCGAAAGGTATTCGATGAGGTAGTCGAGCCACTCGCCGCCCGCCTCGTAGGCCGTCTTCTGCGCCAGCGCGCCGAAAATATTGGGCGAGGAGGCGTGCACGGCGTCGAGCTGGGCCTTCATCTTGCCGCGCAGCTCCGCGTCCGGGATGATGATGGAGGACTGGCGCAGCCCCGCGAGGTTGAATGTCTTTGTCGCGGAGACCAAGGAAATGAATTTCTGCGGGTCGGCGTACTTGATGAAGTGGTTGGTCTTTTTGCCGCGCAGCGCGAAGTCGGCGTGGATTTCGTCGACGATCATCAGCGCGCCGTATTTTTTTGCGAGCGCGCAGACTTTCTGAATCTCCTCGTCCGTCCAGACGCGGCCCACGGGATTGTGGGGGCTGCAAAGCAGCATCGTTTTGACGCCCTCGTCCCGAAGCGCGTGCTCCATGTCGTCAAAGTCGATTTCGTAGCCCGCCTCGGTTTCGATGAGGTTGTTGAAGTAGTGCGTCCGCCCGGTCTGCCTGACCGTCGAATAGAACGGACCGTACACAGGGGGTTGGACGAGAATTTTTTCGCCCGGGTTTGTGAACGCCATCATCGCGAACACCATGGAGTCCACGACGCCGGGGCTGAAGAGGATCGAGTCGGGGTCGAGCGTCACGCCGTAGCGCCGCTTGAACCAGTTTGCCTCCGCCACGAGCTCCGATTCCGGATGGATGGTGTAGCCGTAGGTCGGGTGGTTCGCCCGGGCGATAAGCGCGTCCGTAATCGCAGGAGCCGTGGGGAAATCCATGTCCGCCACCCAAAGCGGTATGACGTCCTTTGTCCCGAACACGTTCTCCCGGGCATCCCATTTTGCCGCGCCCGTGCCCTCCCGGCCCGGATCGGTGTCGAACAGGCCGAAATAAAAATCGTTCATGCTATGGCCTCCCGTATGTATATCGCAACCTATTATAGACCCAATTCGTGAATTGCGCAAGTCCGGGTCCGCATGCAATATTTATCACAAACAACACAAGAAATAACATTTTATACACAGGAAGTGAGTGGTTTTGCCACAAATATCGGCTATCATGACGGCATCAACGGCGGATACCCCTCATCCCATTCCCCAACCCCTCCGCCGCTGTGGGGTGTGCCTCATATGAGGTCCCTCTATCCAGGATTCATCCTGGAATCCCCTCTTTTTCAGGGCGTCCTTCCCTTTGAGCCAGGGAAGGGCGTCCGCTTTTTTGGCGGTTGCGCAGGGCCGTCCGCGCAGCTATAATGGAAGAAAAAAAGACAGAGGGAAAACATGCGACTGACGGACGAACAGCAAAGGGCGGTTGAGGCCCGGGATGAAAACCTCCTGTTGAGCGCCGCCGCGGGCTCGGGAAAGACGGCGACCATGGTGGAGCGCGTTCTGCGTCTGGCCGCGGAGGGCGCGGACGTCGACCGGATGCTTGTGGTGACCTTCACGCGGGCGGCCGCCGCCGATATGCGCGCCAAGCTCACCCGCGCGCTGGGCGAACGGGCCGCCGCGGGCGACGAACGCTGCCGGGAACAGCTTTTGCGGCTGGAACGCGCGCCCATCACCACCCTTCACGCCTTTTGCGCGGATTTTTTGCGGGAAAACTTCGAGGCGGCGGACGTGGACCCGGCGTTTTCCATCCTCGACGAGGATGACGCGCGGCTCATGCTCGACGCAGCCTTGGACGAGGCCCTGGAAAACGGGTATCAGCGGGGCGGCACGGCCCTGGAAAACCTCGACTACGGGCGCGGCCCCGCCGGCGTGCGCGCACTGACGGACGCGCTCCTGCGCTTCCTGGATTCCCGGCCCGACCCGGAGGCATGGCTTGAAACCGCCCTCGCGGGAGATGCGGACGCGTGGACGCGGGAAATCGCGGGCGCGGCCCGGCGTGCGGTGGAGGAGGCGCTCATCGCGCTCAACCAGACGCGCCCGCTCCCCCTTCCGCCTCACTACGCAAACGCCATCGCGCAGGATTTGCTTTCTCTGACGGAAATCGCCCGGGAACACGGCTACGAGCGGCTGCGGGCGCTGCTTTCCGATTTCAAGCTCACCACCCCCCGGGGCAAAAACGCGGGCTACGACACCGATGTCATCGAGGAAGCGAAGACCCTGCGCGAGGCGGCCAAGAAGGCGCTGGGGAGTGCGGCCATCCTGTCGCTTCCCCTGGCGGTGGCCCGCGCGGACGCCAAGGACACCCTCGTCGGCGCCCGGGCGCTGGCCGAAATCGCCCTGGACGCCCGGCGGGCGTTCGACGAGCGCAAGGCCGAGCGCGGCGCGCTCAGCTACACGGACCTTGAAAAGCGCACCCTTCGGGCGCTCTCGGACGAGGCCGTGGCGGAGGCCGCCCGGGCGCGGTACGAGTATGTGTTCGTGGACGAATACCAGGACACCTCGGACATCCAGGAGGCCATCGTCAGCCGGGTGGCCCGGGAGAACAGGCTTTTCATGGTGGGGGACGTCAAGCAGTCCATCTACCGCTTCCGGCAGGCGGAGCCACGCCTTTTTCTGGAAAAATACGCGGCCTATGCCCGGGGCGAGGGCGGAAGGCTTCTCCCGCTCACGCGCAATTTCCGCTCGAAAAGGACCGTTCTCGACTTCGCCAACGCGGTGTTCGAGCGGCTTCTCACCGGCGGGGACAGCGAAATTACATACGACGAAAACGCGCGGCTGCGCCCCGGGGACGAGGACGCCGATCCGGGAGTGCCGGTGGAGATTCACATCGTGGAGGGCGCGGGCGAGGACGAGCTTTCCCAGGCCGAGCGCGAGGGGCTCATGATCGCCCGGGAGATCAAGCGCATGCGGGCGGAGGACCCGACCCTCAAATACCGCGATTTCGCCATCCTCACCCGGCAGGGGGCGACGGCGTTTTCCGCCCTTACCCCCATGCTGGTCTCCGAGGGCATCCCCGCCTACGCGGACGGCGGGGGCGGATACTTCGACGCGCTGGAGGTGCGGCTGACCCTCTCGCTTCTCCGGCTCGTGGACAATTTCCGACGGGACGAGGATCTGATCGCGGCGCTGCGCTCGCCC
Organism: Bacillota bacterium; assembly: GCA_023435435.1. Lineage (GTDB taxonomy): Bacteria > Bacillota > Clostridia > Christensenellales > Aristaeellaceae > RUG11247. Next base: position 9,246 of record JAEYRW010000038.1, read on the forward strand.
ATCTGCGCGCTGACGCTGGAGGAACTGGCCGAAATCCGGCTGATCCGGCGCGAGGGCGCGTATGCGGACGCCGTGCGCGCGTGTGCCGATGGGGAGGGCGCGCTGCCCGAAAAGCTTCGGGAATTCATCGCGGCCCTCGATTCCTGGCGGCTCAGGGCGGGCTGCATGGCCCTTGACGACCTTGCCCGGGCGGTGATGGACGAATCGGGCGTCTATGCTTACGTGGGGGCGCTGCCCGGCGGCGCGCAGCGGCAGGCGAACCTCGATCTGTTCGCGGTGCGCGCGGGTGCTTACGACCGGGACGTATCGGGTTCCCTCAACCGCTTCCTCGCCTACGCGGAGGGCATGCAGGCCCGGGGCGCGGGCGACGCCGCCCAGGCGCTGGGCGAAAACGACGACGTGGTCCGGCTCATGACCGTGCACCACTCCAAGGGCCTCGAGTTCCGGGTGGTATTCGGCGCGCGGCTCTCCATCCGCCTCCGCACCGAGCGCGCGGAGGACAGCCTTCTGTGCCACCCCGTCCTCGGCATGGGGCTCATGCGCTTCGATCCCGCGCTGCGCTCCCGGCGGAACACACTCTCCCGCGCCGCCATCGCCGAGCGCTTCGGACGCGAGGGCCTCGCGGAGGAACTGCGCGTTCTGTATGTGCTCATGACCCGCGCCAAGGAAAGGCTCGTCTTGACCGGATCGGTAAAAAATCTCGACCGCGCCCGGGCGCTGTGGCGCGCCGCGGCGGAAAGCCCCATGCTGGCGGGCGGCATGCTCGACATGACCATGAGCGCCCTGGGTGAGCGGGACATGGCGCCCCTGCTCGCGCATCCGGCGGGAGAATTCAGTCCCCCCATCGTGGCGGAAGGCCGCGCGAAGATCACCGTCGACCCGGATGCCTACGACCCGGCGCTGGCGAAAAAGTACGCGTGGGTCTATCCGCACAAGGATGCGGAGACGATGCCGCTCAAGCTCACCGCCTCGGGCCTTCTCAGGGGCGTGGACGGTCCGCGCAACCTCGAGCCCATGGCCGAACGGCCCCTGTTCCTGCAGGAGGGCGGCATGACCGCTTCCGAGCGCGGCACGGCCACCCACCGGGCGATGCAGCTTCTGAATCTCAATGCGCTCGAGGACCTTTCGGGAAAGCTCCTCGTCGCCGCCGTGCGCGGCCAGCTCGTCGACTTCGCAAACTTAAATCTTATGACCGACGAGCAGTTTGACGCAGTCTCTCCGGGAATGCTCGCGCGCTTTCTGGAATCCGAAACGGGCCTCCGGCTGCGCGCCGCCAGGGACGTGCGCCGGGAGGTGAGCTTTAACCTCATGATGCCCGCGGGCGAGGCGCTCACCCGGGCGGAGGCGGGCGGCGAAGCCGGAGAGGTGCTTGTGCAGGGCACCATTGACCTGTGCTTTCTCGAGGACGGGAAATGGGTGCTGGTGGACTACAAGACCAGCCGCGCGGACGACCTGGAGGCCGTCAAGGCCCACTACGCGCTCCAGCTCGGCCTGTACGAAAAGGCCCTTGCGCGCATCACCGGCATTCCGGTCAAGGAGAAGATTCTCGCGCTCATCGCCCAGGGCCTGGAAGCGCGGTTGTGACGCGCAGACCGCCCGGGGCTTTGCCCCGGGCGGTCTATGTAACAAAATACCGGCGGTCAGGCGCGCTTCAGCCTGATGTCGAGACAGACGGCGCCCGCCGAGGTATTGATGCAGACGGAAAAATCCTCCCCGTCCGGGGTGGACACCTCCGCTTTTCTGAGCTCCGGCGGCGTGATGTCGCAGTTGAGATGGCTGTCCGCCAGCGTCATCAGCACGTTGCCGCTGATGATATTCGCGATTTCGGAAACGGCCGAGGTGACGAATTCGTCCACGCTGTCGACTTCCATGCCCGCCATGATGTTGACGATGTTCAGCGAAGTGTTCTGGGGGAAGCGATAGACGATTTCACCGGTGAGGTCGCCCGTCACGCCGATTGCGATGTCCAGCTCATTGTCGCAGGCGAATTCATCCGTGGGGCTTGCCTCGATATCCAGCATCAGCTTGAAAACATTCTTTGTGGCATCCAGAAAGGAGCCGTGCAGATCTGCGTTCATTTTTGCGTCGCCCCTTTCCCGATTGCATACGTGGCAATCCGCTGATCTTCCGCGGCCACGTGATTGATGAGCCAGGCCAAAAGCTTGCCCGCGAACTGCTGCATCATCTGCTCGTTGCAGCCGCGGCTTTCATATTCCTCCGAAACGGCCACCACATAAGCCACCATGTCTCCATGGATCTTGCGGTGCGCCTCGTACGTCGGATAGCCGATTTCCTTTTGATAGGCCTCCTCGTCCCGGAAGTGCTCCACCACATACGCCTTCATGAATTCCAGTGTTTCGTTGACCCGGGCCACCTTTTCATCCCAGGAATCCGCGGAGCGGAGCGTCGTGAGAAATGCGTCCACCCGCTGGAAGAGCTCGAAATGCTGCTCGTCAATCAGCGGAACGCCAAGCCGGTACTTGTCTTTCCAAAGCATCTGCATATTCCTTCCCTTTTAATTGGTTTTCATGACTATCTATGTTATCGACGGAAATTCCCATAAATTCAGCCCCGCTCCAAAAGAAAACACGATCGCCCGGGGGCAGAGCCCCGGGCGATCCGACGGATAAAGCATCAATTTTTCAATATTACGGGGATTCCAAAGGGCCTCGGGTCCTTTGGCGGGCGCCCGGGGGCAGAGCCCTCGCCGCCCCCCGCCTTTAGAACCTGAACTCGTCCTTGGCCGCCGGCCTCGCCTTCATTTCCTCGCGCTTGGCGGTGTGAAGCTCGGACTCGTAGCCCATGACGGCGTAGGCGGCGATTTTGGATTCCTCCACGCCGGGCTGGTTGAATGTGTCGATGTTGAGGAGCGCGCCCGCGTAGGCGGTAACGAGCTCGAAGAAGTAGATGAGCTGACCCACGGCGGATGCGTTGACCTCGGGCAGCGCGATGGTCTGGCTCATGCGGCCGGACCTGTAAAGCGCGTACTCGGTGCCCGCGCGCTCGGCTTCAATGAGCTGGTTGTGGCTCTTTCCGCCCAGAAACGCGATGGTGGGAATGTCGTCGCAGCCGTGGGGAATCTTCGTCTCGGCGCGGAAGGACTCGACCTTGAGGAACGTGAGCGCCTTGTCGTAGGGGCCCTCGGTGTAGAGCTGGAGCTGGGAGTGCTGGTCGGTGACGCCCAGGGTCTTGATGGGGGTCTGGCCCACGTTGCAGGGCTTCTTGTCCAGCGTCACGTTCTTGCCGAGGGACTCGGCCCAAAGCTGGGCGTACCAGTCGGCCATGAGCTTCAGGGAATCCGCGTAGGGCATCATGACGGACATGTTCACGCCCGCCTCCATGCACAGAACCATCAGCCCCGCGTCCATGAGCGCGGGATTTTTGTACGCGTCGTCAGAGGCGCACCACTCGTCCATCAGCTTCGCGCCGCCCACCAGCGCGCGGATGTCGATGCCCGTCACCGCCGCGGCGATGAGGCCCACGGGGCACAGCTCGGAAAAGCGCCCGCCCACGCCGTCGGGGATATAGAAGGTCTCGTAGCCCTCGCGCTTCGCGATTTTGATGAGGTAGCCCTTCTGTTCGGAGGTGGTGATGATGATGTGCTTTTTGTAATCGTCGCCCACTTCTTTTTTGAGCGCGTCGAGGACGATGAGGTACTGGCTCATGGTCTCCGCCGTGCCGCCGGACTTGGTGATGACGTTGAAGCAGGTCTTTTTGAGGTCGATTACGTCCAGAAGCGCCGCCATGCGCTCGGGATCGATGTTGTCCTCAATGTAGAGCCGGGGGCCGCCGCGCTTTCCGGCGGGCAATTCGTTATAGTGAAGGTGGTTGAGCGCCTGCTGCACCGCCGCCGGGCCGAGTGCCGAGCCGCCGATGCCGAGCACCACAAAGGCGTCGAATTCGCCGCGCACCCGCGCAGCCGTCTTTTCGATGGCCGCGATGATTTCATTCTGGTTGTACGGAAGGTCCATCCAGCCCTGCATGCCCTTGCCGCGCCCGGCCTCCACGGCCGCGTGGGCCTTTTTGAGCGCGGGAAGCATTTCGTCCAGCTTCGCGCGCGGAATGGCTTTTTCGCCCGTAAACTCCTTGAACATGGGATTAAAATCGAATTTGATTCTCGTATCCACCGTCATTCCTCCATTCTTTCGCGTGTCAATTATATCCTGCGCATGTAAAGAGGCCATTAATCCCGCTGACAGATATTGCATTTGCGCACAAACCCCGCGCGTGCGATAATATACGTATCACAAAAGCGGGGTGAACGGACATGCGCGCATGGCGGAAGGCGCTGATGGTCGCCGGGATTTTCATGCTCGCGTGCCTTCTGTCCCCCGCGCTGGCGGGCCTTTTTGCCCGCGGCGTATCCGCGCCCGCGCTCCGGGTTCTGGCGCGCCTTTCGGGCAATGTGGCCTACCCCGTGCTGGGGTTTTTGCTGGCCATGGTCATCGCCCTCTCCTGCCTCATGCGGCCCCGCGTCGTCGCCGCCGCGCTGGCGCTTCTCATTGCCTTTAACGTCCTGTGGTATCCCCTCTGCCTCGCGGGTCCGGCGCCCGCAGAAACGGCGGACGCGGATCAGATCTTTCAGCTGTGCGCCGCGCTCATTTCCGATTTGAACGAAAACGGACGCCAGACGATCTCCGCCGACGAAGCGCTGGCGCGCTCCGGGGACGTCATGAACGCGCCCGCCGACGCCAAGGCGGTCAGGTATCCCGAATGGATGCGCGCGCTCCATGTGGCGGGCATGTTCATGCCCTTTACCGGCGAGGCGCTGGTGGACGCCACGCGCAGTCCGGTGGCGGTCCCCTTCACCGCCGCCCACGAGCTGGCCCACATGCTGGGTATCGCGGACGAGGCGGAGGCAAACTTCGTCGCCTACGAAAACTGCATCGCCTACGGCGGCGCGTTCGCCTACTCGGCGCGGCTGTGGGCGCTTCGGTACGCGCTTTCCCGGGTGGAAAATCCCGGCGAGGTGGTGCGCGCCCTGGACGAGGGCATCAAAAGCGACCTCTCGGCCATTCCCTCCGTCACGGGCGTGGACGGCGACTATGGAAACGTGGTGGACATGCTGGCGGCAAACCTCTCCTAAATTTTCAGGATCAACATGAGCGTGCCCAGAACGATGAGCACGAGACCCATCATGGCGCGCCGGGTCAGCCGTTCCCCGAACACCGCGCGGGAAAACGCGATGGTGACGAGAATGCTCAACTTGTCGATGGGCACCACGACGCTGGCCTGCCCGTCCTTGAGCGCCTTGTAGTAGCAGAGCCAGGACGCGCCGGTGGCGAGCCCCGAAAGGCAGATGAACAGAAGCTCCTTTTTGGGAATCTCCGTCACCGCACGCGCCTTACCCGCCCCCAACACCACCAGCCACGCCATGGCGAGCACCACAACCGTGCGGATGGCCGTGCCGAGGTTCGACTCAACGCCGGAGATCCCCACCTTCCCGAGGATGGCGGTGAGGCTCGCGAATACCGCCGATAGAATGGCGTAAACGAGCCATGCGCGGCCTTTTTTCCCGGCGGCAGCGTCCCTTCTTTGAATCATGAGAAGCGTGCCCGCCAGAATTAAAACGACGGACGCGGCCTTGCGCCACGTAATCCCCTCGCCCAGAAAGATCAGCGCCAGCACGATGGTCAGCGCCGTCGACGACTTGTCGATGGGCACGATCTTGTTGATGTCGCCCACTTGCAGCGCGCGGAAGTAGCACAGCCACGAAGCGCCGGTGGCAAGTCCGGAAAGCACAAGGAACAGCCAGGCCCGGCCGTCCACCGCGCCGATTTCGTCCGCCGAGCCCACGATCAGAACCATCAGCCACGAAAACGCGAGCACCACTACCGTGCGGACGGCGGTGGCGACGTTGGAATCCGTCTGACGGATGCCGATCTTGGCCAAAATCGCGGTCAAACCCGCGAACAACGCCGAACCGAACGCGTAGAAAACCCACATGCCCCTCGCCTTGCCTTCCTACAAATTGCAGACCATGATGAATTCCTCGTCCGTCTCCCGGACGGTGCGAAAGCCGGCCTTTTCGTACATCCGAACGGCGTAGTTATCCTTCTGCACCGCCAGCGACGCCTGGGGGTAGCCCCTTTCCCGGAGAAGGCCGAGCATGGCTTCCATGAGCGCTGTGCCGATCCCCGCGCCGCGATAGGGCTTCAGAAGCGCGATGGCGAATTCGGGCGTCTCGTCGTCTATGTTGCCAAAGCCCTTCACATCCCCCGCGATGATCCGCGTCCACACTGCGCCCGCAATCTCCCCGCAGACTTCCGCCACCAGGCAGAGATCGCCCCTTTTCCCGAAGTCCCCGTAGAACACCCGGAGTTGGGGCTCGTCCACCACGTCCCGGGGCAGAAGATTCTTCTCGTCCCTCTGAAAAATCGCCTCGTAGGTGAAGTCCCGGAGGCGGGGGTATTCCTCTTTTTTCATTTCCCGGATCAAAAATCCCAAATGAAACCTCCCAAAAAGGGAGCCGCGCGGGCCCCCGTTTTTTTCAGTCCAGAACGATGGCCGCGACGAACACCAGATCCTCGTTGCCCGTGTTGTCCACCGCGTGGCCGTGGCCGCTGGACGTCGACATGCAATCCCCCGCCTTCACGTCCACAAATTCATCGTCATCCCTGACGCGGCCCGCGCCCTCGACGAAGTAGAAAAGCTCCGTCTCCCCTTCGTGCACATGGTAGCCGATGCCGCTGCCGGGCGTCAGGGTAATCTGGGTAAACAGCCGCATCTTTGCCGGGAGCGCCTTGGAGAGCGCCATGAGCCGGGCTTCGCCGGGGCCGCCGCGCATTCCCTCGCGGGTTTCCACGGACATTTCTTTTCCGAACGTCACCATAAAATCACCTCATGTAGTCAAAGAATTCAATCCGCTCGCCGTCGGGGCCCTTGAAGAAAATGTTCTTGATGCCGCCGCGGATGGCCGCGCCGTAGCTCACCTCGCCGTCGAAAACGAGGCCCTTTTCCTTCAGTTCCTTTACCAGATCGTCGATCCCCTCGACCTCCATGCAGATGTGGTCGATCTGACCGGGCATCTCCGGCACGTTGTCCGCGCTGATGAGCTCGATCAGGCAGTTGCCGTTGGACAAAAAGACCAGCTTCACGCGCCCGAGATCGTTCTCTTCGTCAATTTGAAAACCCAAGAGCTCCGTGTAGAATTTCGTGGACGCCTCGATGTCCTTCACCCTGACGCCGATGTGCGCCAGTCCCGTCACCTTGCCCATTCAAAACACCCCCGTTTTTTTCACATTATAGCACGCATGCACGACAGGAGCAATGCGTATTTTAACATGAGAATGGTATATTAAAATGGACGGCATCCGCAAGGAACCGGACAGGAAACCCGGTCACCCCAATTTCGTAGGGTATCCCCGTGGGGGAACCTGAACGGAGGCAAATTATGAACAAGACCTATTTTTTGGCGGTCAACGCGATCCTCATCGCACTCATCTTCATCCTGGGCTTCACGCCCCTGGGCCTGATTCCGCTGGGATTCATCGACCTGACGATTCTGCACATTCCGGTCATCATCGGGACGATCCTACTGGGGCTGCCCTCGGGGCTCATCCTCGGGCTGAGCTTCGGAACCGTCAGCTTTCTGAACCTTTTGCGCGCCGGGGCCGGACTCGCACCCACGCTCTTTGCCGCGTCGCCCCTGGCGGCCATCGTCATGGTGTTCGTGCCGCGCCTGCTCGTTCCCACATTTACGCATCTTACCTACCGGGCAATCGCACGCGGACGGGAGAAGTACGTCCCGGCGGTGCCCTTCGCCGCCGTGGCGGGCTCCCTCACCAACACGGTGTTTTTTCTGGGCTTCATGTACCTGGGTTACCTGTTCTCGGGGCTCGACCTGAACGCACTGGCGGAAAACCTGGGCGTCGCGGGGCTGAGCTTTCTGGGAATCCTCCTCGCCATCGCAACCGGCGGGGGCGGCGGGGAGGCGGTGGCGGCCGCGCTCATCTCCGCGCCCGTGGCCGCGGCGGTCTGGAAGGTCAAACGAAACGGAAAGGCATAACAACAAATGATACTGACGCTTGACATCGGGAATACCAACATCAAAACGGCGCTCTTTGACGGCATGGAGATCAAGAAGTACTGGCGCATCTCCACCAACCGCATGATGTCCTCCGACGAGTACGGCATCCTTCTGTGCGGCATGTTCCAGCACGAGGGCTACGACCCCAAGTGCGTCACCGGCATCATGATGTCCTCCGTCGTGCCGTCCATCAACTTCACCATCGAGCACATGTGCCGCAATTACTTCGGCATCTCGCCCATGGTCGTCGCGCCCGGCGTCAAGACCGGCATCAACATCAAGTACGAAACCCCCCGCGAACTGGGCGGGGACCGCATCGCCAACGCCGTCGCCGCCTACGCCCTCTACGGAGGTCCCTTAATCACCATCGATTTCGGAACCGCCACCACATTCGGTGTCATCTCCGCCCGCGGCGAATTCCTCGGCGGCGCCATCTGTCCCGGCCTCAAACTCGCCGCCGAGGCGCTCACCGAAAGGGCCGCGAAGCTTCCCCGCTTTGAGCTCGCCAAGCCCGAAACCGTCATCGGAAAAAATACCGTCTCCAACATGCAGTCCGGCATCATCTACGGCTACATCGGCCAGGTCGAATACCTCGTGCGCCGCATGAAGGCCGAACTCGGCGCCCCCCACGCAAAGGTCATCGCCACCGGCGGCCTCGCCGTGCTCGTCTCCCAGGAATCCCAGGCCATCGACGTGCTCGACGGCCTGCTCACACTCAAGGGACTGAGGATCATCTACGAGAGGAACGAGGGAAACGGCGAGGGCGCTGCCCTCGCGCTCCCGCCAAAGGGACACTGTCCCTTTGGAATCCCGGAATC
>JAEYRW010000081.1 GCA_023435435.1 Bacillota bacterium
GGTAATCCTGTGTATCTGACGTTCTCACAGGGACAGGAAGCGGATAGCGCCCATGCGATTGCTTTGCTTGAACATGTGCATGTATCTGGCAACAATATCTTAGCCGACAAGGGATATGACACAGACACTGTTCTTGAATATATCGACACAAGGGATGGCTGGCCAACCATCCCCCCCAAGTCAAACCGAGTAAGTCCTCAGAAATGTGACTGGTGGCTGTACAAAGAGCGGCATTTAGTGGAATGCTTTTTCAACAGACTCAAGAACTTCCGACGCATTGCAACGCGCTACGATAAGCTGATTTCCTCTTTCGCTGGCTTTTGTTGCCTTGCCGCTTTCTGTATCTTGGTGAAATAGTCAATTTTCAAACTCGCCCTAATACGAACGGAGGTTCAAAACGATGGATGCAAATAGGAAAGTTACCCTACTCCCTGCGCGCCGTCGCCCGGGCAAGCACGCTAACGAAGAGACGCCTAAACTCCGGGTTGCGGCTTATTGCCGCGTTTCTACGGACAGCGACGAGCAGGCTACCAGCTACGAGGCGCAGGTCGAGCACTACACGTCCTATATCAGCGGCCATCCGGATTGGTCGCTTGCCGGGGTCTTCGCAGACGACGGCATCAGTGGCACCAACACCAAGAAGCGCGAAGAATTCAACCGCATGATCGACGCGTGCATGGCCGGGAACGTCGACATGGTCATCACAAAGTCCATCAGTCGGTTCGCCCGGAACACGCTAGATTACCGCTCAAATACAGATCGTAGATCAGCTGCACAACCTCCGCCTGTTCCTCGTCGATGACGAGTTCGCCATGTTCGTCATGGCAATAGCCGAAACACCTGCGCGCATACAGTTTTGACTGTCCAGAGATCAGGCGACGTCGGATGCCCCATTTAATGGATTCTCCGATGGATTCGCTCTCCGCCTGGGCGACGGCGCTCAGCGTCGAGATCAGGATGTCGTCGCTGGCTTCGCTGGTGCTGAGCTGCTCCTGATAAAAGTAGATTTCAGTGCCCAGCGACTTGAGCCGCCGCACGGTTTCCAGAAGATCCACCGTGTTCCTGGCAAACCGACTGATGGTTTTCACCAGCACGATGCTGAACCGATTTTCGTAGGCGTCGAGGATCATTTCCTGAAACCCCCAGCGCGCCACATTGCCGCCGGAATCCCGGTCCGTATAGACTTTATAAATCGTCCAGTCAGGATGCCAGGCCACGTATTCCTTCAGCATCGCGACCTGTGCCTCCAGACTCTCGTCCTGAGAACCGTGCTCTGTGCTGACCCGGCAGTAGATGGCGACTTTTGTGCGCTTTTTCGGCAGGGCGGGGATGGTGTACATCCTGCGTTCCAACGGTTCATCCGTCATGACGGCATCCCTCAAAACATCGTAATAGCTCCAATATTGCGCAAATCAGTTCCAAATGATAAGTAATCTAAACTGCTTTTGCCCTTTTTTTCCCTCAAAACGGGCAGCAGCAGCGGCATTTTTGAGCCTCAAACGGACCTACCCCCATGCACATCCATTCTGCATACTCAACCGCGCAAAAATAGAAAAACATCCATCCTATACAGACACCAAAATCGGTCATCCATCCTGCACACACGCGAAAATGCGGCGCATTTCGGCATGTTCCCTTGTGCCAAGATGATACACGGAAAAATACAACATTTCTACCCCAGAAGTGCGAAAAAGCCCGATTTTCGGGCCTTTTCGATGACTATTTCGACACTCTTGCCATCAATGCCACGCACTCGACGTGCCCTGTCCACGGGAACATGTCGACAGGTGTTACACACTGAAGTTGGAATTCTCGCGCGGCAAGCAGCTTCACATCCCGGGCGAGGGTTGCCGGATCGCAGGAGACATACGAAATTCGCTCCGGTTTCAGGACGCCCAGCGCGTCGATCAGCGCGGGGTCGCAACCTTTTCGCGGCGGGTCCAGAATGACGCGGTTAAACCGTTCGCCCGCGCGGACGAGCCGGGGAATTTCCGTGCCCGCGTCGGCACAGATGAATCGCGCCTTGTCTGAGAGTCCATTTGCCTCCGCGTTTTTGCGGGCGTCCTGAATGGCGGGCGCGACGATTTCCACGCCCAACGCGCGTCCGGCCCGCCGCGCGGCCGCAAGGGTAATGGTGCCGCAGCCGCAGTAGGCGTCGAGCAGGCTGCACGTGTCGTCAAGTGCCGCCGCGTCGAGTGCGAGCGAATAGAGTACCTCCGCCTGACGCGGATTGACCTGGAAAAACGTCTGGGGCGATAGTTCAAACCGCAGGCCGCACAGAGGCTCGGAAATTGTACCCACGCCCGCAACGTGCGTCATTTTACCGTCGAGCGCATGGGCCGGGCGCGGCTTCAGCGCGCAGAAATAAACGGACTTGACGCCCTCCGCTTCCAGAAGCCGGCCCAGCCACCTGGGCGCGGCACCTTGGGCCGACAGGATCGTCATCGCCTCGCCGGCCGCGTTCGTGCGCGTCACAAGCCAGCCGTCGATTCCCGTTCCCCTGAGCAGAACGGCGGCATGACGCATCGCACGGATGCTCGCCTCGGACTGAAGCAGGCAGTCGTCAATCTCGACAAAGCCGACCCCGCCCGCCGCAATCATGCCGACCCGGCCGTCCCGCACGGCGTATTCCGCCTTGTTGCGCGTGCGTTCGGGATTTTCGCAGCCCACCGTATCGCGCACGTCGGCATCGCTTATGCCCGCGATGCGCGCCATTGCATCCGTCACTCGACGCCTCTTCAGCTCGAGGGTGTGCGCGTAGTCCGCGTGGCGGATCCGGCAGCCGCCGCATGTCCCGCTATACGCGCACGCGGGCGCGATTCTGTGCGCGGAAGGTTCGACCACCTCAACCAGTTCCGCCTCGCAGTATCTGCCCGCGTCTTTCACAATCCGCGCCGCGACCCGCTCGCCCGGCAGAGCCCCCGCCACAAATGCCGCGCGCCCGTCGGGAAGCCTGCCGACGCCCTGCATTTCGGAGCCGACGCCTGTGATTTCGATTGTGTCCATCAGGACTGGGTCATAAACGATACCATGTCGATGAGCCGATCGAGGTCGTCCACCTCGGTCTGGCTGCCGGTCTGCACCTCCGTCAGCGGCACATTGATCATCTTCTCGCCGCGCACGCCCACCGCGACGCCGCCGATGTCGTCATTTAAAAGCTGCGTGGCATAGGCGCCCATGCGCGTCGCGAGCACCCTGTCCCGCGCGGACGGGCTGCCGCCGCGCTGGGTGTAGCCCAGCACCGTCGCGCGGGTCTCGTGGCCGGAGAGCACCTCGACGATCTGCGCGACCTGTGAACTCGAAAGGTTATGAAGACTCATGTCCTTGAGCCTCGGATTGTTTTCGATGATCTTTGCCACGTCAGAGGTCAGGGATTTGACAGCGCCTTCCGCAAACACCATCATCATCGACCGCTTGCCGCGCAGGACGCCCCATTTTACACGCTCGGCAATTTCCTCGAGGCTCCAAGGTTTTTCGGGAATCATGTAAAGCTCCGCGCCGCAGGCCACTGCCGTATAAAGCGCGATGTCTCCGCAGTTGCGGCCCATGACGGTGATGAGACTCACGCGCTCGTGGGAATCGCTGGTGTCGCGGATGCGGTTGACGGCTTCGCAGGCGGTGTTGACGGCGGTATCAAAGCCGATGGTGTAATCGGTGTAGTTGAGATCGTTGTCGATGGTGCCGGGGATGCCGATGGTGGGGAAGCCCTGCGCGAAAAGGTCCTGGGCGCCCTTGTATGTGCCGTCTCCGCCGATGGTGATAAGACCCTCGATGCCCAGCGCACGCAAATTTTCAATGGCGCGCCGCTGATACTTCGGATCGAGAAACTCGAGACAGCGCGCCGTCATAAGGAAAGTGCCGCCGCGATGGATTTTGTCGGAGACGCTGCGCGACGTGAGGATCTCAAAATCGTCGCGTTCGTTTTCACTGCGCATGAGAAGTCCGTTGTACCCGCGCTTAAAGCCGACCACGGACATGCCAAGCTGCATTCCAGTTCTGACCACCGAGCGGATCGCCGCGTTCATGCCGGGCGCATCGCCGCCGGAAGTCATGACACCTATACGCTTCATGCAAATCTCTCCTGTCATCGATTCGTACTTCGCACCCATCTTGAATTATACAGCGCGCGTGCGTGGGTTCAACAGTGCAGTTTTGTTAAATATTGATCGGCTCGCGAAGGCATCTGGACAAAGACGGGCTCCCTGTGATATAATTCTTAACTGTCGGTGGTCGTTCGCCAATGTAGCTCAGTTGGTAGAGCAGCGGTTTCGTAAACCGCAGGTCAAGGGTTCGAGTCCCTTCATTGGCTCCAGGACGAGGTGTAGCGCAGTTTGGTAGCGCGTTTGGTTCGGGACCAAAAGGTCGCAGGTTCAAATCCTGTCACCTCGACCATAAAATCCTTCGAAAGTAAGCGTTTCGGAGGGTTTTTTTATTGCGCATTGCATAAATCGCTTTGTATTCTGCGATTTCCGTGCAACTTTTGAGCAACTTTTCTTATGAAACATTTTATAAATTTGCCTCGTTGCCTTTTCCATGTGACCACGACCGAGATGAGTGTAGATATTCATTGTCGTCTGATAATCCGCACGCCCCACCTTCTTCATCGTAAGGACGCACAATATGGAAGCCGCTTCTTTCTGCGCAAGGCGAATCATCATCCAAGACGAGGTGATTGTTTCTGGAGACCGTCCCGAATTATGTGTAAACCTCCAAGCCGAACAGAAAGCACAAATCGACCGGCCCGTCAAGGGTGAAATGAACGGCGCCGCACGCCGTCCTTGACAGGCCGCCCGGTTTGTGTTACCGTGCAAATAAGGTACGCGGATAGACTCCGATGCCTTCCACAATTAGACTCCATCTCGCAACTTAGGACTTAGAAAAAAATCCGGTGCAGACACAAATAATTGCGCATCCATACTTTTTCCCTTTTGTGCCGACGTTTGTTGAAGAACGGAGATTGTCATGAAAACCAGACTTGAGCAAGTATTAGATCGCCACCTTAAGGGACGGGAAATCGCGGTGTGGGGCACTCCAACACACCATTTACTTCGCGTGTTAAGGTCCTATAAGTATCATATAGCAGATATTGTAGATCAGAAAAAACACTATGTCGTTACTGTAACAGAAGACGAAATGGACGAGTTTTTAGATGACGAACAAGGCGAAGCATTCAAATATGTAGAGGATTGCGTCGTCTTTAGCGAATCAGGCACGAGCCTTCCGTTCGATTGGGAATGCCACGGGGTAAGCATCGGCAGTGGGTCTTATTTTGGTGAAAGCTTCGTAAAGGGATGCGAATATGGCTATATCGAGCGCATCGGTCGCTATGCTTCCATCAGCAGTGCCGCAATGATTCAAGCGAACCACGCAATGAATATGATGTTTACCAGTGACGATATCCAAGACATTTTCACGGAGGAGAACATGACCGCATACAAGGCCAGAAAAGCCGAATGCTCCAAATATCGAAGAAAGCGTGTGATCATCGGCAATGATGTATGGATCGGCGGGCACGCGTTTATCAACGCCTCCAAAGTAAAGAGCATCGGCGATGGCGCAATTATCGGATCGGGCGCAGTGGTGCTAGAAGATGTGCCGCCTTACGCGATTGTTATTGGAGTTCCCGCAAAAATCAAGCGTTACCGGTTCCCGCAAGAGTTGATTGAAACTTTGCTCCGCGTTAAATGGTGGAACTGGAGCATTGAGGAAATTAACGCAAATGCCGATGCCTTAATATCACCGGAGATATTTGTGCAAAGATTCGCGCGCAAGTAGAGATGCAAGTTTACACGCTGACTTAACGGGAAAGTGGGTTATTGTGAAAGATTAGCAATTAACCCTTTTTACTCACGAACGGCGCGTCCTTCGGGGCGCGCTTTCATCATGAATCCAAACGCCACGGTGGCGTTTTTTATACCCGAGAACCGGGCGCAAAGGTGGTAATCATGAATTACCTGGTAAGCATCACAAGCAATTCTGCCAGGACGCGCGGGCAATTTATGCCGCCGTATCGCGTCCGGCAGCCAAAGAGGCGCCGCGGGCGCTTGGGGAGAAGTGGGCGGAATACCCCGCGGCAGTGCGCGTCTGGAAAGACAGTTTCGAGCATGTCGAGCGGCTGTTTGAACTGCCCGCTCAGATCCGGCGCATGGTCTATACGACGAACATGGTCGAAGGATTTCACTCGGCGCTGCGCAAGGTTACGCGTGGGAAGCGGCGTTTCCGGATGACGACGCCGTCCTTCGCGCCGTCTACCTACGGGCAATGGACGTCGCAAAGAAACGGACGATGCCCGTCCCCAACTGGTCGCTGGTTCTTGGGCAGATCGTTTTGCTGTTTCCGGATCTGGTGTCCTGATCAGGATTTGGGAAAGTTTGCACAGGGAACTAGACACAACCAAGATAATGTGGCATGAGCACGCCCGCGCAGGTTCCTTTTTCAATCATCCCCGAACGATCGCATTCGACCGTCTGCCGCCGCGGCGGGCGGGATGGCGGAACTACACACCTCCCAGCGACCGGACGACGCCTGCGCGACCCACCGCGCTCCTGCTGAAAAAGCGTCCGTACGATCCGCAAAGCCGGTCAGGGATCTCCGCGTCCTGTTCAAGTATCGCCGAAAAAAGCAGGGGGCCCGGCTGAGGTGCGCGGGAACCCGCGCCTCGTCGGCTTGGGACAAGATCGCGCAGAACCGGGCGGTGGGGCGCGCCGTCCTTTAAGGCGCCGGTGATATGGCGCCGCGCAAAACGCATTTGGCAAAAATTCAGCATATGCGAACGCATGTACTAAATATGGGAAAAATACGCTTGTTGAAAGGTTGAGAAAATGTTATGATAAGGAAGAAGAAAGGAACTGCGTTCGGCTCCTGGAAATTCAGGCGGAGGGCAAGATGAGTTCTGAAAACAAGGACACGCATGTCAAGTCGGTGGAGCGGGCGTTCCTGCTGGTGGAAGCCCTTGCCGAGAAGCCGCGGGAGCACTCGCTGACCGCGCTTTCAAAGCAGCTGGGCTGGCCAAAGAGCACGGTACATGGCATCCTCACAACGTTGGTCAAGTATCGCTATGCCCAGCAATCCGAGGAGAACGGCCTGTACCGGCTCGGCGTACGCTTCTTTGAGCTGGGCGCGTGCGTCGGCGGCACGTGGGACATCCGCGCCATCGCGGCGCCCGTTATGCAGCGCCTGAACCAGGAGTTGGGTGAGATGGTTCAGTTGGCGACAGAGGATCAGGGGGAGCTTCTGTACCTGGAAAAGCTCGACTCCCTGCATTTGATCCGCATCGTTTCGGAAGTGGGCAGGCGGCTCCCCATGCATTGCACGGGCCTGGGCAAGGCGATCCTTGCGTACATGCCCGCCGCCCGGGTGCGGCAGATCGTCCGGGAGCGCGGCCTCAAGGCGTTTTCGCCGCGCACCATTACCACGCTGCCCGTGCTGGAGAAGGAACTTGCGCTTACCCGGGCGCGCGGTTACGCCATGGATGAAGGGGAAATCATGGAGGGACTGCGCTGCGTGGCCGCGCCGATCGTCAGCGGCAAGGGAGAAGTCAAGTACGCCATCAGCGTCTCCGCCATCGGGACGAACCTCGAGGGCGAAAAGCTGGAACGCGCCAAGGATCGCGTGGTCGCCGCGGCGGCAGAGATTGCCGAGGCGATCCGCTACGAGGACATATGAGACGAAACAAGGAGTGATCTGACATGGAAATTCGGCCTGAAATCGCGAAATCCATCCGCACGGGAGCATACATGACCAACTATCACGACGTGGGAACGGGCTTTCCCCTCGTCATGCTCCACGGTTCCGGTCCCGGCGTCTCCGCCTGGGCGAACTGGAACCGGCTGTTCCCCCTTTTGTCCGACGGCCACAGGATCGTCGCACCCGACCTGGTGGGCTTCGGCTACACGGACAGGCCCGAAGGCGCCGTCTACAACATGGCGGCCTGGACCCGGCAGATCGTCGATCTTCTCGACGCGCTGAAGATCGAGCAGGCGGACATCGTGGGCAACTCCTTCGGCGGCGCCCTGGCGCTGGAGCTGGCCGTGAAGCACCCCGGCCGCGTGCGCAAGATGGTGCTCATGGGCAGCATGGGCGTGACGTTTCCGCTGACCTACGGCCTCGACCGGGTGTGGGGCTATGAACCCTCTTTGGAAAACATGCGGGAGCTCATCGACATCTTCGCCTACAACTTTGCCATGATGCCCCCCGAGCTGGCCCAGGGCCGGTACGAGGGCAGCGTGCAGCCCGGCTTCCAGGAGAGCTTTTCGGCCATGTTCCCCGCGCCGCGCCAGAACGGGGTGGAGGCGATGGCACAGAACGAGATTTACTTAAAGGAAATCCGTCATCAGACGCTCATCGTCCACGGGCGGGAGGATCGCGTCATTCCCCTGGAAACGTCCCTCAAGCTCATCAGGATGCTCGAAAACGCCCAGCTTCACGTCTTCGGCAAGTGCGGCCACTGGACGCAGATTGAGCGCACCCGTGAATTCGCGGCGCTGGTGGATTCGTTCCTGGCCCTCGACCCGCCCTATGTGGCGAAGTGAGGCGTTCATGAACGAAAGAACCATCGAGTCAATCGCCGCACAACTCCATGAGGCAGGGCGCACCCGCATCCCCACTTCCCCGCCCACGCAAGAACATCCGTCCATGACGGTGGACGACGCCTACGCCGTCCAGCTTCAAAACGTGCGCCGCATGCTGGAGGCGGGCGAGGCGATCTCGGGAAAAAAGATCGGACTCACATCCCCCGGCATCCAGAAGCAGCTTGGCGTCTCGGAACCGGACTACGGGCACTTGTTTCAAGACATGGAGTGCGAGGTGGACGTTCCCGCGGACGAACTCATTCAGCCCAAGATCGAGGCGGAGATCGCCTTCATCCTGCGCGAGGACCTCGCGGGCGGGAACGTGACGGCGGCGGACGTGCGAGCCGCGACCCAGTGCGTCGTGGGCGCGTTCGAGATTGTGGACAGCCGCGTCGCCGACTGGAAGATCAAGCTCCCCGACACGGTGGCGGACAACGCCTCCTCCGGGCGGTATGTGCTGGGCGATCGCTTCCTGCCCCTCGGGGACATGGACCTTTCCGCCGTGGAAATGACCATGCGCAGGGGAAACGAAGTCGTCGGCACCGGAACGGGGGCGGCGGTGATGGGCGATCCCTGCCGCTCGGTTGCCTGGCTGGCCAACTGCCTCCACCGCTATGGCGTCATTTTGAAAAAGGGCGAAGTCGTGCTCTCCGGTGCGTTCAGCGCCGCGCCCATGGCGCGCAAGGGCGACGAATTCGCGGCGGAATTCACGCATCTGGGCACCGTCCGGGCGCGCTTCCTCTAAACGACCAGAAAGCCACACAAAACAGAATCATCGGAAAAATTCCGTCCGAGGGCGGGAGCGTGGTTTTTATACGCAAAAAGGAGTGATTTGCTTGGAAAGGCTGAAAGTCGCGGTGATCGGACCGGGCAACATCGGCAGCGACCTGATGTTCAAGATTCTGCGCAGCAGGCATCTGGAGATGGCGCTGATGGCCGGCATCGTGGAGTCGGAGGGAATCCGGCGCGCGGCGTCCATGGGCATCCCCGTTTCCACGGAAGGGGTCAAGGCCGTGTGCGCGCATCCGGAAATCCGGCTCGCCTTCGACGCCACCAGCGCCACGGGGCACCTTGCGAACGCGCCGCTTCTGCGCGAAGCGGGCATTCGGGCCATCGATCTGACGCCGGCCGCCGTGGGTCCCTACTGCGTGCCGTCTGTCAATCTCGACCGGCTGCGGGAAGCGCCGGATATCAACATGGTTACCTGCGGCGGACAGGCGACGATCCCGCTCATTGCCGCGGTAAACCGCACCGCGGGCGTCGCTTACGCGGAGGTTGTGGCGGCGATCGCCTCCAAAAGCGCCGGACCGGGCACCCGCGCCAATATGGACGAATTTACGGAAACCACCACCCGGGCCATCGAGGTGGTGGGCGGCGCGGCGCGGGGCAAGGCCATCATCGTCTTAAATCCCGCTGAACCCCCCATCCACATGACCGACACGGTGCTTTTGCGCGTGAAGGACACCTCCGTGCCGTTCGAAGAGATTCGGGATGCCATGCTGGCCGCCGCCGCGCAGGTGCAAACCTACGTGCCCGGCTATCGGCTCCGGGTGCCGCCCCGGATGGAGGGCGACAAGGTGTCCGTCATTGTGGAGGTGGAGGGTCAGGGCGACTTTTTGCCCAAGTACGCGGGCAACCTGGACATCATCAATGCCGCGGCCATCGCGGCGGCGGAGCAAATCGCGCGGGACGCGCTTGAGAAGGAGGCGATACGATGAGCGCGCGCCTGACCATCATTGACACCACGCTCAGGGACGGAAGCCACGCGGTTCGCCACGCGTTTACCAGGGAGCAGGTGCGCGAAATCGCGTCGCGGCTGGACGCCTGCCACGTGCCCATCATCGAGGTCTCCCATGGGGACGGTCTGGGCGGCTCCAGTTACACCTACGGCTTTTCCAAGGAGGAACCGCTGGACCTCATCGAGGCGGCAGCGGGGGCGATAAAGAGCGGCAGACTGGCGGTGCTGCTTCTGCCGGGCATCGGCACCATCCGCGACCTCAGGGAGGCCCGGGTGCGGGGCGCCCAGGTGGTGCGCGTGGCAACCCACGTCACCGAGGCGGACGTGAGCCAGGAGCACATCGTCGCGGCAAAGAGAATGGGAATGATGGCCGTGGGATTTCTGATGATGGTGCACATGCTGGACCCGGAGGGCATCGCCGCCCAGGCGAAAAAAATGGCGGAGTACGGCGCCGATTACATCAACCTCGCGGATTCGGCGGGCGCGCTGCTCCCGGAGGGCGTGAAGGCGCGGATCGAGGCGG
Source organism: Bacillota bacterium (assembly GCA_023435435.1). GTDB lineage: Bacteria > Bacillota > Clostridia > Christensenellales > Aristaeellaceae > RUG11247. The sequence continues at coordinate 10,832 of JAEYRW010000081.1, forward strand.
TGCGCGCGGCGGTGGACATTCCCGTGGGCTTCCACGCCCACAACAATCTGGGGCTCGCCGTGGGGAATACCCTCGCGGCGGTGGACGCGGGCGCGACCTATCTGGATGCCACGCTGCGCGGTCTGGGCGCGGGCGCGGGCAACACACAGATGGAGGTGCTTGCGGGCGCGCTGGAGAAAAAGGGCTTTGAAACGGGCCTTGACCTGACCGGACTCATCGACGCCGCCGAAGACGCGGTTCAGCCGCTGATGCTCCGCCCGCAGATCATCGACGGCGGTTCCCTGATGCTCGGCTACGCGGGCGTTTACTCGAGCTTCCTGCTGCACGTCTACGAGGCCGCCCGGAAGTATGAACTCGCTCCCCGGGCTATCCTCCTGGAGGTCGGCCGGCGGAAGATGGTGGGCGGGCAGGAGGATCTCATCATCGACGTGGCCAATGACCTGAAAAATGGACGGCGCGCATGAACCCGGCGTGACCCGGCGGATCGCCCTCGCGGACGGGCGCGCCTTCCCCTGTCGGGAAGACGAGAGCGTGCTCGAGGCAATGCGCCGGGCGGGACTCGGACCGAAGGGCTGCTTTGGCGGCGGCTGCGGCGCGTGCAAAATGCGTGTTTTGTCAGGGGCGTACCAGGCGTTCAAGCGGATGAGCCGCGCTCACATAACGAAGGAAGACGAGAGGGAGGGCGCCGTGCTCATGTGCTGCATCAGGCCGCGCGGCGATCTGCTTCTGGAAGAAACGACGACAAACGGAAAATAAGGAGGAAAGCGAAATGGCACTCAATCAGACCCTGCGTCCCGGCCTCATTCAACTGCGCGTACTGGACCTTGACAAGACCCTCGACTTTTACAAGAACATACTGGGGCTGGACGAGGTATGCCGGACGGACGACGGCCGCGTCTGTCTCAAGACGTACGACGAATTTGACCACCACTCGGTAACGCTCCGGCTGGCGGACGAGGCGGGACTGGACTCCGTCTCCTTTAAGGTGGATTCCCCCGAGACGCTGGAGCGCATGGCCAAGGAAACGGAGGCGTTCGGCTATCCGGTCACGGAGATTCCCCCGGAGAGCGATCAGCCCGGCTACGGGAAGCGCTACCGCTTCAAGATCTGCACCGGGCATACCTTTGAGATCTACAGCGAGGTGGCCTTGGCGGAAAAGGGCCCGGGTCTCAGAAACCCGGACATCTGGAACGAGCCGCCGCGCGGCATGGGCGTGATCCGGCTGGACCACTTCCTGCTCTACGGCCCCGGTATCGAGGAGGCGGAGCGCTTCTGCAAGGAAGTACTTAAGATGTACACCCCCGAAATCTGCAACCTGCCCGACGGAAAGCGCCTGGCGACGTGGATTACGGGCAACAACAAGCCCCACGACCTCGCCTTTGTGGAGTATCCCAAGGCCGGGAAGATCCACCACGTGGGCTTCCTCCTTCAGGACTGGAACCATGTGGGCCAGGTGGCGGACCTCATCGCCATCAACCGGCTGAAAAAGGACATCGGCCCCACCCGGCACGCCATCACCCGCGGTCAGACCATCTACTTCTGGGAACCCTCGGGCAATCGCATCGAGGTGTACGCGGGCGGCTACACCGCTTCGCCGGACAATCCCCTGCGCGTCTGGGACGCCGATCATCTGGGCAGGGGGCTGTTCTATTACGAAGGGGAGGTCATCCCCAGCTTCCTCGAGATCGTGACCTGACGAAAGCGCCGCAACGACCGATCTCCCGGCTTGTCCGGGAGATCTTTTCATGCGCGTGCGTTGATGGCACGCGATTGTGGAGGACCCCGTCTTTCGGCGGATCGGCTTATTTTCGCTCAAGGAAAGCGCAAGCGGCGTTGAGATGATCCGACAGCAGCGGACTTTCCAAAAGCGCCGAAAGCGCGCGCCGCACCGATGTGAAGCGCGCCTTGCCGCAGGGCGATCCCGCGCAGTTCCTTGCGGCAGCCGACGCACAAAACCGGACGCTTGTCCTGAGAATATCGGCCCCGCCAAATCATAAAGTCTGCGCCGCCCGTTCAGCAGGCGTCGGAGCGGGTCAGTCCGCAGCCGCGCAGGTTCCCCGTTCAGGACCAAAACGCCTATTTAAACGCCGTGAAAAAGAAATAAGCCGAGGAACAAGACAATCCCTCATTGCTTCCCGCGTTTCCGTCGTTGGCGGATCGTCAGGAGGAAAGCCGCAACGCCAATCGCAAAAGCGATCATTCCCGCGGTTGCGCCGGGCGTATGGTATTTGAGTTCAATCTGATGCGTTCCCGGCGAGAGCGCCATCGCGGTGAACGCTGTGCCGGACGCGAACAGCTCCGTGGGCGTGCCGTCCACCCATGCCCGCCAACCCTTTGAATAGGGCAGACTGAGCACCAATATGCGATCCTCGGAAACAGTGCAGCGCCCCGTAATGCGGTTTGGACCAAACGCCACATCCTCCATGGGTTCGGCGCGAAGTTTCTGGAGGTACTCCCCCAGCGAGTCCATCGGCTGGCAGATCAGACCGATGTCTTCTACCCGCGCCACAAACGCCTGGTTGAACGTGATTGTTACCTCGTGCTGGGAAGCTTGGGAATAGCCCAACTGAATGAGGAAATCCTCCTGTGCCGCATGCTGGTTGTGCGCGGGAGTTGAAAACGAAACAGAGTAATCCGCCGCGTCGCCCGACACCTCCCACTCCACCTTGTCGCCCTTATATTTCGTGAACCGAAGCCCCGTGAGTTCAAGGTATGTTTCGCTGTTGCCGGTTCCATCAAATTTCAGGCGAAGCCATCCGTTCTTTTCGGCAACGAGCTGACCGTCCGTCCATTCGACCCCTTCGCCGCACAGGATTTCATATTCGGGCCGGTTATCGTCATACTCCGGTATGATATGCTCAAATCGGGCATCTTCCTTCGGCAATGTCGCGCCCTGAAGCAGCATCCACTGCTTTTCGACGGCGCTTGCCGCCTCATACTCGGTTTCCAGCGTGTATGAGCCGGTGGTGTAGCCAAACGGCAATGCTTGCTCGTTTTCATACAGTTCATTCGCGCCGTCCTGCGCAATCAGTTCGAATCCGTACGGAACGGGATAGCCCTTTGCCGTCTCTGACTTGCGCACAAAGTGGGTGACGGACCACAGTGACTCCAACGCGGCACGGCCGTTCAGACCGCGGAGAGCGTTCGACATGTAAATGGGAAGATCCATTTCCGAAACGCTTTCGCATATGGCCGCGGAGAGCGTGCTGTTGTAGAAAACGGTGGACGAGACGCCCGTTGTCACGCTGTCGTTTTGATGCGTCAGCGCCTCCGGGTCCACATCCACGCGCACGAATGCGTCAGACTGCGTCAGCAACGCGTTGTTGAGAGGTGACGCCGCGTATACCTTGCGCAGTCTGGCGGGCGTCGTGTAGGTATCCGTCGTTACGCGCGGGATCAGCCACAGAGAACCCGTCATGACAACATTGCCCACCAGCACGACCGTCAGAAGCAGCGCGGCCACAGGCTTCGCATTGTGCCTCATTTGAAATTTGGGCCTGTGTATCCAGCGTATCACCGCCCAGGAAATGAAAAAGCCGGCTGCGACAAAACCGGGATACGCCGCCTTTTCAAGGACATCCAGAGTTATGCGGGAACGGTTTATGATGAGTTCCTCAGCAAACATGAATCCGAAGTAAAGAACCGCGAGGAAAGAAATAATATCAACGGCACGCCTTTGCGTCCGGGTCAGGTTCGTGAGAGATTTCAGTCCGGATATCCCAACGAATACGACGAGTGCCGACAGTCCGAACGTCCAGCGCGCCGTCGCATAAGAAAAGCCGTTCATCAAATAATCCGTCACCGGCAGCAGCGTCATCACCAGACCGCAGCCGGCCAACGCAAGCCGCATGCCGCGCGCCTTGTCCCTGCGAAACAGGGCGATTGCAAAGCCCAGCCAAATGATTGCAGGCTGGCATGTGCCGCGCGAAAGACTGGAGAGCGCCTCGTTGGGCAGATTCAGATAGTATTTGAGTGATACTCCGGCGAACGGGCGAAGGTACAGCACCTCGCCAAAGCGTCCGCCGGTGAGAAATCCGATGCACGCCGGGGCAAACACGGGCGCCGCAATGCACAGGCCAATCGCGAAGAACAGAAGACTTCTGCCGGCATTGAATGGCAGCGCGCGCAGAGGCGCGGTTTTCTCCAGGTCAAAATGGCGGATGAGCGCAAACAGGAACAGAAAGATGCAGCACATGTACAGATAATAATACCCACAGAGCGCCGTCCACGCCACCGAAAGAACAAACAGCACATGGGATTCACGCTTGAGAACCTGATCGATGCCAATCGTCAGCAAGGGCAATTGTATGAGCGGATTGATGAAAAACGGGTGCCGCAGCAAGCCCAGCGAAAATGCGAACGCGCCAAAGGCATAACAAATGGCCCCAACGGAGCCAAAGCGATCCAGCTTTCCAAATCTGTCCACGAGGAAAATCATGGCAAGGCCCGCCAGATAGACCCGGAAAAGATTGATCGCCGTATAACTGATCAAGATATCCTTTGCGGGTAAAAGCCCATAGAGCAGGCAGAGCGGGTCTCCCATTCCATACCAGTTCAGCGCGTACAGAATGTCGGAGCCGTATCCCATGGAAGGCGCATATGCCGCGATTGCCTCTCCGTGTAAAAGCGCGGAGAATGCGCCGCGCAGCCATTGCGCGTAATACCCCATGAACGGTATATGCTGCGAGGTTCCATCGCCTGAATATACCAGCGTCTTGCCCGTCACAAGCAAGGGCAGGAGCAGCAGCAGCAAAACCGGAAAAAACAGCAGCGTATACCGCTTAATCGCTCGTCTCAACATGCGTTTCCCTCTTCCGGCGCGCACATTCCATGTACCTATAATATGACACGCCATCCGTGTGTTCCTGCTTTCGCGCTCCATTCTTAACAAAGCGGGCCAGCGCCGCGGGAGGATCGATCCATCTACGGGGCAAATGGCGGCAAGTCCGGCACCGGGCAACAGTTTTTTCGCCATTCACGCATCCGCCCGGGCACAAAATCCCCGCACGGACAAGCTGAGGCATTTTCTTTCGTGCAGCCGCGTGTTATAATATGGTAAAGCAAAGCTGGCCACCCGCAAAAAGGCGCCGGCGGAAGGGAGCGTATGGAAATGAAGCACGTTCTGATTCCCATCGACGGCGGCAAAAGGAGCGCCGAATCCGCAAAGGCGCTCGCGGATTTGTTTCCGCCGGCGGGTACCCGGGTGACACTGCTGTTCGTGCGGGAGGACGTCGACAGCACCAGTTCCGTCATTCTCGACCGGATGGCCCGGGAAACCATGCCGGTCCTCGACGAGGTCGCGGGACTCATGCCCCAATACGCGGTGGAAAAGGTCGTCGATTTCGGCCTTCCCGGGCACGTCATTCTCCGTTACGCCAAGGAGCACGCAGTCGACGTCATCCTCGTCGCCCGACGCTCCGGCTCGGGGCTTTCAAGCCTCATGGGTTCGGTGGCCACGCATCTTGTAAAACACGCCCACTGCCCGGTCATCGTCATTCCCGTGGACAAGGCCGGGCGCTGAGGAAGTAGAGCGGAACGGCGAGAAGCTGTGCGGCCACAGACACCGCAACCATGGCGGCGATGTGCGCGCCGTAGAGCACGCCCAGGAGCCAGCTTCCCAGAAACCAGAAGATGCCGAACGCGCACTCGAAGATGCCGTAACCCGTGGCGCGCCCCGCCTTGGGGACCATGGAGGCAACCGCCGCCTTGAGCACGGACTCCTGCGCGCCCATCCCCACGCCCCAGAGGGCCACGCCCAGCAGCAGTGAAGGCACCGCGTGAATCAAAAACACGAAGACGGCGAACGGCGCGGAGATGAGTGTCGAAATCATCAGCGCGCCGACGCCTTTTTTGTCGTACAGAACGCCAAACGCCAAGGCTGCCAGCGCGTCCACCAGCATCGCGCCCGCGTAGATGAGGGGCAGCGCGTCCGCGCCGATTTCAGGAAATCCGCGCCCGATGTGCATGGCGACGAGGGCATAATCGACAAACCCGAACGCGAACAGGCTGATCCCCGTTACGTAGAGCAGGAAGGGCCGGTTTACCCGAAACGGGGCGCGCTCTTTGGGTTCCGGTTCAAACGCGCCGGGGTCTGGAAATTTGCGCATTGTGACGAAAAGCAAGATCAGCGTAACCACGGCGGGAATGCCCAGAAGCGCGAAGCAGAAGGCATACCGTTCAAAGGTCGTGCCGCTTCGCTTGATCAGCATTGCCAACGCGAGCAAAAGCGGCCCGAGGAACGCGCCGGCCTGGTCCAGCGCCTCCTGAATGGCAAAGCTCTTCCCCACCCCCTGCCGGGAAGCCGCAAACGAAAGAAGCGTATCCTTGGCAGGCTTTTTGATTGCCTTTCCGGTGCGCTCGAGGATCATCATGGCGCAGGCGAACATCCAGCCGTTCTCCGTCGCCAGCGAAAGCGCCGGAACCGCGAGCACGTCCACCGCGTAGCCCACGATGGTGAGCGTCCAATACTTCCCCGTCTTGTCGGCCAACCGCCCGAACAGATAGCGCAGCGAATACCCAACCAATTCCCCCAACCCCGACACGAACCCGATGACGCCCGCCGACGCGCCCAGAAGGGCGAGATACGCCCCCTTGATGCTGGCCGCGCCCTCGTGGGTCATGTCCGAAAAAAGGCTCACGACGCCGAACAGAACGATAAACGCCATTGCCGGCGCGAGCTTCCGTGCCTTTTTCATAGTCCCGCCGCCTTTCCAAATACCTGCTCGTAAAGATCCCCGCCGAACGCCGTGGGCTCCGGCGCGCCGGGCACGATGCGGAACGTCCGTGCGCCGTCCGCGCGCCGCTCCGCGCGGTAAAACGCGATATCCCCGCGTCCGCTCCGCCGCATGGCGTCCGCGAAGGCAAAAAGGTGCGTCACGAAAAACACCTCGACGCCGCTCTCCGCCAGCGCCAGCGCGATCTGGCGGCAAATCTCCGCGCCCTCCCGTTCGTTGGTGGCGGCGAAGGACTCGTTGAACAAAATCAGCGCGCCGCGCTCCAGTCGGTCGGCAATTTCATCCATGCGCGCGAGCTCCTCATCCAGCTTCCCGCTGGCCATTGTTCTGTCCTCCTCGCGCTTGAAATGGGTGAACACACCCCGGCATACGTGGGAGGCATATTGCTCCGCCGCGACGAACATCCCGGATTGAAACATCATCTGCGCCTGCCCCACGGCGCGCAGGAATGTGGACTTCCCGCCCTGGTTGGCTCCCGTCACCACGAAGAGCGCCGCGCCCGCCGTGGAAAGGTCACTTCCGACGGCCTGTTTTCCGCTCACGAGGGGCAGCGCCGCGTCGTAGAGCCCCCGCGCCGTACGGCGGCGGGTCTCCTCGATGGCGGGGAAGCAGATTTGCATTCCCAACTCCGCAAGCCTGTCCGAAAGGTTCAGGCAGCCCACGAAGAACGCCGCCTCGCACATGAGCGCACCGAAAAACGCCTCAATGTGCGCCGCCGCCTGGGCCAGGGCGTTGGCGCTTTCATTCACGGCGCACTGACGGCGCCTTTGAAGCTCGCTCGCCCCCGCGTCGTCCCGGGGCGCAAGGCTGTAGCGCGGCGCGGCGGCCCAACGAAACCGGAAATACTTCCGGTTTTTGCGGCGAAGGGCATAGTCCGCGCCGCTCAAATCGCTTCCCAGCCGCGCTGAAATGAGCATGCCGCCTGCGGAAAGCTCCGCGACAAGCGCCGTCGCGCCATCCAGATAGCCGTCCGAAAGGTCGCGCTTGAGCATGTCCCAGAATTCCAGAAACGCCTCCGACCGATACCCCGCCGCGGTGTCCGCCAGCTTCCGGAGCCGTCGGAGCATCACCAGATACTCCTTCAAAAGCGCCACGGCGTCCGAATAGGTGCCGTCGATGTCCCGCCGCACGGACAGCCAATGCCACATGCCCTTCTTCTTTTCCAGCGTCTCCGCCGCCAGCGCGCAGAGGGCGCGGATTTCCGCCGGGTGCGAAAGGGCGTCCCGGACGGCGGCCTGTCGGTAGGCGATGGCATCCGCGTCCGTGAGCGTTTGAAACAGCGCCGCCCCGGCGGATTTTTCCACCGTCTTATCGTTTCCCGCCATGGCCGAGAGAATCGCCTTCAGTTCGAGATCCTCCGCCAATGCCGCCCGCGCGGGAACACCCTGCGTCTCGGCGTCGAAATCCCGATCCCGGAACATGAGATGCACCTTCATTTCGCAAGCCTCCCCTTGAGCGTCTCGTAGGTGAGCCGGTGGCGCGCCGCAATCTGCAGCGCGTAAGCCAACCCATCCGCCGCGCGCCGGACGACCTTGTAGGTGCGCCTTGCCGCGTCGTCCGGGTCGACGGTGGACATGAGACTTGCCACCTCCGGCGAGAAGGACGCGAGCTCGTCCAGAAACGTCACCAGCACCACCGGTATCTTCAGCGCGCACAGCGCGCGCATCATGCGTCCGCCCAAATCAAGGGCGTCCGCCAGCGTCGTGGAGCTGAAAATTTCGTTCACGATGACAAGACTGCGCGGCGTCGCCCGGGAAAGCACCGCTTTCAACCGCACAAGCTCATCCATGAGCTTTCCGTTGAGGGTGGCAAGGCTCTCCTGCCGCTCGAAGTGGGTGAGCACCCGGTCGCAGAGAAAAAGGCGCGCGCGCGTACCGGGCACGCACAGTCCGATGGCCGCAAGATGATGCAACTGGCCCACCATGCGCGCGAATGTGGTTTTGCCGCCCTGATTGGGGCCGGTGACCACCGCAATCCGCTCAGGAAACGCAAAGGCGAAATCGTTGGTCACAGGCGCGACGCGCCGGGCAAGCGCCACGTCGAAGCTCTCCGCAAACAGGATCTCCGAGGGCGAATCCGTAAAATCCGGATAGCAGAAGGGCAATCCCGCCTCCCGCATGGGCCGGATGTAAGCGATCCAGCCCAGATAAAATTGAATCTCCCGGGCGAAGCGGACGATTTTCGCATCGAGAAAGTCGATGTATGTCCGGGAAAAATCGGTGAGCGCGGTGAATTCATCCGGATCATACCGGGCAAGCATGCCAAGCACCGCCGCCTCGATATGGGTCGTTCCCGGCCCGCGGTAAAGCTTCTGCCGGTAATCCTGAGCATCCTTCTGGCGAAACCGCGCGAAGGTTTCCTCGATGTCGGGACGCGCTTCCTTCTGCCCTTCGTACTGGCGGACCTTGACCGTGCCGTTTTGCAGGAGCATGCAGTACTGAATTTTGTCAAACGCCTCCCGCAACGCCCGGGCGCGCGCCGCCATGCGCGCGAAGGAGCCCGCGCCTATGTACGCCGACACGTGCTCCCGGAAGGCGACAAGCCCCGCCGCGCGCAAGGACGCGCCGCGCAAAAAGGCGTCCAGGCTTTCCACCGCGTCCGCGTAATCGAGGACGCACTCCAAAAAACGGCCGCGCGTGTAATGGTTGTCGTCCCAGCCGTCCTTGCCCGTCAGGGCTTCGGTAAGCTGATGCGCCCGCAGGGAGAGCCGCCACACGGCGGTTGAGAACGCGGCCAGCGCGTCCTCGCGGGAACGGTCTTCCAGATCGCGAAGCACGTCCTGCCGGTAGCGGATGACGGCACGGTCGGAAAGGGGCGCGTACCAGTATGGCGAGAGGTCCGCGTCCTTCGCAGCTTCCAGTGCCGCCTCCGATACCTGATCGAGATTCAAGTCCTTGAAACTGTCCGGCATGATTGTCTTTTCGCTGGAACCGATGGCCGCGCCCGGCGGAAACAGGATGCTTTCAAACATATTATCACTCCAATACCCGGCAGGAGCGAAAAAAACGGCGCCCCCTGCCTGATGCGCGGGCGCGTCGGATGAAAAAAACCGATGCCCCCTGCGCCTGCAGAAGTCATCAGCGTATCGCGGTTTCGGCCATGCCGTGGGAGCACTTCTTTCCCTTACGCTTATTCTACATCCGATCCCGCGGGAATGCAAGACGCGGACGGATTAAAATTTCATGTGCCGAGCCGTGCGCATTGTTTGGCAGCGCCCCGCGCGATTCCTCTCCGAAAATGATCCCCCTTTCAGACGGAGACGCGCCCATGCGTCCGCATTTCGGGGCCATGATTCCGCATGACAATCCCCCGGCTGGGCTGGGGGATTGTCATGGGGGAATCTACGCCTTCACGGATGTGCCGTCCGGCAGTCGCGCGAGCAGCCAGGCGGGCTGCCCGCCGTCACACGGATACTTCGCGGCCGCCTTTTCATCCACCTCCATGCCCCAGCCGGGCCTGTCGTTGGCCCAGGCAAACCCGTCCCTGATGGAAGCGCAGCCTTCGAAGACCTCCCGCACGCGCGGGTCCGTCTCCATGCCGCACCATTCCTGAATGCCGAAATTCGGCGTGGACAGATCCAGGTGCACATTCGCCATGTGTCCGATGGGCGAGACGTCCCCCGGTCCGTGCCAGGCCGTGCGGATGCCGAACAGCTCGCACTGCGCCGCCAGCCTGCGCGCGGGCGTGACGCCGCCGATCTGGGAGACGTGGCAGCGGATGTAATCGATCAGCCGATTCTGCAAGAGGGGAATCCACTCCATGGGATTGTTGAACAGCTCTCCCATGGCCAGCGGCACGGCCGCCGCGTTCCGCAGCTTTTCAAACCAGTGTCCCTGCTCCGGCGGCAGCGCGTCCTCCAGGAAAAAGAGGCGGTACGGCTCCAGCGCCTTGGCCAGACGGATGGCGTCCACGGGCGTCAGACGCTCGTGGACGTCGTGGAGAAGCTCCACCTCGTCGCCGAACTTTACGCGCACATGCTCGAAAATGCGGGGCACGCCGCGCATGTAGCTCAGCGCGTCAAAATAGGTGCCGGGCCGCGCTGGCGCGGGCGTTTTGAGGTGGCGCGTCTTTCCGCCGTAGCCGCCGAACTGACACCGGATGTACTGATATCCCTCCTCCAGATAGGCAGCGATCCTCTCGTCCAGCGCGCCGAAGTCCGCGCCGTCCGCATGGCGGTAGACGGGCACCGCGTCGCGGCACTTGCCGCCCCAGAGCTGGTAGACCGGCAGCCCCGCCACCTTGCCCACGATGTCCCACAGCGCCATATCGCAGCCGGAGATGGCATTGTTGAGCACGGGACCGTTGCGCCAATAGCTGCTGTTCATCATCACCTGCCAGGTGTCTTCCACAGCCATGGGGTCGCGTCCGCGCAGAAGCTGGTCCATGTATTCCGTGACGGCGGTCACGACCGCCTTATGGCGCTGGGTGTATGTCGCGCAGCCCCAACCATACAGGCCGGGCTGATTGGTGTCGACCCGGACAACGATGAGGTTGCAGCCGGGCTGGGGCGCGGTTTCGACGGCGCGCACGCCGGTGATGCGGATGTCACGCATGCTCATTCTCCTTCATCATCTGTTCGTAGTGCCTCTTTGTCCAGGCGGGGTCGATCCAGTGGGCGTCGGCATAGCCTTCGGGCGGACCCATCAGCGCAAGGCCCCCGTCCACGCGGATGGTCACGCCCGTGATATAGCCCGCCTGCTCGGAGGCGAGGAACGCGATGAGCGCCCCGCTGTCCGCGGGCAGGCCCATGCGGCCCAGAGGAACGGCGTCCGCGAGCGGGTGCGCGGGCTTCTGATCCGGGTTGACCGGACGGACGCGCGTGGCGCCGGGGGCGACGCAGATGGCGCGGATGCCATAGGGCGCCAAGTCCAGCGCAATGGAGGCGCAGGCGTGGTTTACCCCGGCCTTCAACCCGCCGTACACAGCGTTGTCAAAATAGGCGCGCTCGCCGCGGGTGGATGTGATAAAGAACAGACAGCCCTTGACGCCGTCGCGGATCATATGCCGGGCGGCTGCCCCGGCACAGAGCAGGTAGGACGCGAAGTCAACCTGCATCATCCGCGCGAGTTCCTCGGGCGTCACGGTCAGAACGCTCAGGCGTCGGTCGAAGGCTGCGTTGTTGACGAGCACGTCGATGCGCCCAAGGGCCTCGTGCGCGGCGTCGACGGTACGGGCCGGGGCCTCAAGATCCTCCATATGGGCCTCGATCACCGCGCAACGCACGCCGAGCGCGGTGATCTGTGCCCGGGTTTCCTCCGCGCCCGCTTTGTTGTTGCCATAGGTGATGGCCACATCGTATCCTTCCTTGGCCAGGGACAGGGCGACCCCCTGACCGATGCCGCTGCTCCCGCCCGTGACCAGGGCCGTACGCCTTAAATGGGCCATGGCAATCCGCTCCTCTCATGTGTCCAATCGGTCGAGATCATGATAGCGCGGCAGGTGCTGACTGTCAAGCACAGTCAACGCGCAGGGATTTGCTTTTGTGCGCCTTATCCGTTGGGCATGACGGGCGCGATCCGGGCCTGCGCAAATCACCTTGCGCTGACCATTGCCAACGCGCTGGTATCCGAACCCGTTTTACGGCAGATGCAGATTGCGCCCTCATGGCTCCAGTATTCCATCCACGACAGAACCCGCGTTTTCGACGGCCCCTTTCGCCCCTGGCCTTGTCGCGCTCCGCTTGACGCAGGCGGAAAGTCCGCCCTTGGCTGCTCCGCCCGCGCTCCGGCTTCGCGCCAGGTCCAAAAGGTTCTCGTCGAATTCCACATCTTCTGTCATGGACGGAGTGCTGGGCCCGTCCGATTGCTGAAAATCGCAGAAGCATGATGGCCGCGCGGGCAATAACATTTCAGCAGGTGCGGTCGTCCAGACCGCACCTGCTGAAGCTCATTTTAATCGGAAAGTTCCACTCGACCAGCGCCTGACGGCGCGCGGTTATCGGGTCGTCATGGAAAAGAATTTCGTCCGGCCCTCCCTTGCGGACACCAGTCGGCGGATGCCTATGGCAATCTCATCGTGCAGCGCGCCGCCGCGCCGGTTTTTTCAAAATACAGCTTTTCGAGGGGAATCCATTCTGCGAGAAAGCGCGCCCGCATTTCCGGGCCATTGCGCCGAAGGATTCTCTCCGCCTGCTCTTCCGCGCCGATTTCGAGAAAGGCCGAAAGATCGTATGCGTCCGCAAGCTCCGGGTGCATGCTGTACGCGCCCTCCACAACGTTCAGGCGCTTTGGTGTCACGGCGACGGTCTCGCCCAGCTCCATGCGGGCACAGTCGAATTTGCGGTAGCGGAATGGTTCGCCGCGCAGCAGCGGATCGAGCACTTCCGCGCGAAAGCGTTCGCGATCCACGTTCCCGCCCGGCTGCGCAAACCGTTCCGTCGTGCGCTGATGCTCTTGCAGGAAAAAGTCGTCCATGTGGAACACGTTTAAGTCGTACACCTTTTCCAGAAGGGCGGCCAGGCTCGTCTTGCCCGACGCGCTGCCGCCCTCGACGGCAACGAGCACCGCGGCCTTTTTTGCCAGGAGGCCGTCGATGCCGGAAAGCAGTGGGATCAGCCGCCCATACGCCGCCGCGATGACGCGGTATGCCGGGAAATACGCTCGCCGAAATGCTTCCGTGTGATGGGTCGCCGGGCAGCCCGCCTCCCGGTATTCGGCGAGAAACCGGCCCGCCCCTTCCCCGTCGAGGGAAAGCGCGCCCGCCGAAACCAGTTGTTCCAGACGGTCAAGAGCGTCTTCCATTTCCGCCCTGTCGCCACCGGGCATTTGACTCGACAGCGCAAACAGCCGGAAGAGCGTATCGGCGGACAGCCCGCTTTCGGAAAGCCCGGCAAGATGTACGCGGCAGAAGCGCGGGCCAAGCGGCTCGATGAATGAGGGCTCGCCTTCCCGCTGCGCGCGTGCAAATGCCTCTTCCTCGGCGATCAGCCGCTTCAGCCCGTCGCCGCCCGCCGCGACGAAGTGCCCGCAGCCGAATATGCTTTGATACAGCGCCTTGGTGAAATCCTGCGCTTCCGCGCGGGGATAGCGCGCGGCCTGATCAAGAAGCAGCCGCTCCATCGCGTCCTTCATCCTTTTCGCTCTCCGGCGAGCTGGCGCTGCCGCGCGCGGATCGCCTCCAACGCTGCGCCCGGGTCGGACAGATTCCTGACGGCGTCCTCCATGGGGCACGGCCCCGTGCCCGCGCGGTTTACGATGGCGTCTGTCAGTTCACCCCACGCGCAGGGAATCCCGTGGTGCCCGAGCACCTCCGCGCCTCCCGCACTCATGACCTCCGCATACACTTCGGAGACCTCCGCCAGCACGAACAGCAGCGCGGCGGCCCTTCCGACGATCTTGTCCGCGGCGGAAAAGCCGCGCACGTTGACGCCCCCGGAAATGAAATCCACCATCGGCGCGATGCCTGCCTTTTCTGACGCATAGATCTTCTCGCCCCGGCAGAGCACGCAGGTTTTGTTTTCCGTTTCCAGAATGCCCTTTGCTTTTTCGATGTCGGTCATCAGTTCAGCTCCGTTTCAATGGCCAACGGGCGGTATCCGCCGCCGACCGCTTCTTCCACTTCCGCGTAGCAGGGGGCGCCCAGAAGGAACGTGGAGATTTCATCGAACTTCTCCGCAATGCTGACGTCGGAGAATTGGTCCGGGAACAGCACGGTTCCGATGTAATAGGCATCCGCGTAGGCAATTTCGAGGTTCGTGTAATAGGCGTTGTAGGGCATCTGGACGTAGACCTGCCCGGTTTGGAAAGCCGTCAGGCTGTCAAGCACGGCGGCGTTTTCCGCGTATTCCTCCTTGAGAAGGGGAAGCCCGCCCGCGTCCAGCACGATGACCTCGGGGTCCAGCGTCAGGAGCGTTTCCAGGTCGATGGATGACTGATAGCCCGTGTAGCCGTTGAGATCTAGGACGTTTTTGGCGTGCACGGCGTCGAACAGCACGTAGTTGGCGGTGGAGCTTTCAATGCCGTGGGTGCCGTAGTTGCTCTGGCACCCGATGTACACCGTCCGCTTTTCTTCATCCGGGATAGAGGCGGTGCGGGCATCCAGATCCGCGCGGATGGCGGTGATGTAATCGGCCACTTCCGCGGCGCGCGCTTCACGGCCAAGCACCGTTCCCATGAGCGTCAGGGAATCGAGGATGTCCTGATCGAAGGCTTCCGTGTTGCCGTAGGAAAGCACGACCACGGGAATGCCGGTGGCCGCCTGCAGCTCGTCCATGGCGGACGCGTCGGAGGTGTACAGGGAGAAAATCACGTCAGGAGCCGCCACCACCAGCGATTCCGCGTCGGCGGCGCCCTGCGGCCCGCCCGTGCCCACGGAGGGCAGAGAGGCGAAAAGGTCCGCGTTTACCATCTGATAGGGCCGCGCCGAAATCAGAAATCCGTACTCGCAGCTCTCCACCCCGCACAGAAGGCTCATGTCGCCCACATAGGAGTATAGTCTCAGCGCACCCGCGCCGATGCAGGCCACGCGGGAGATGTCCGTGGGGACGGTCACTTCCCGCCCGAGCATATCGGTGACCGCAATGGTTTCGGTCGCGCCGCTCTCGGCAAGTGCCGGAACGAGGCAGGAAGCGCTGAGCAGAAGCGCCGCCGTCAGCAGGATCGCAAGATATTTTTTCATGATACCCTCCCAATCGCATGAATCTATATGAACCCGTTTGGGATCACACCGGAACGACAACCGGATGCCCCGCGACTTCACCCACGGCGGCTTCCAGTCCATAGACGGCCCGAATGGTTTCGGGCGTGACGACATCCCTCCCCCCCGCCGCGCAGATGACGCCGTCCTTCAGCATGAGGAAACGGTCGCCGAAGCGGAGGGCCAGGTTGAGGTCGTGCATGGTGACGATGGCCGAGAGGTCGTTTTCAGCGGCCACCGTGCGGATCATGTTCACCACATCGATCTGGTTTCGAATGTCCAGGCTGCTGGTGGGCTCGTCGAAGAGCAGCACCCTGGGCTGCTGCGCAAGCGCACGGGCGATGGCCACCTTCTGCCGCTCCCCGCCCGAAAGCTCGTTGACCCGCCGGAGCGCCAGATGCGCAAGGTGCATGCTGTCCAGAAGGCCGCCGACGATCCCGAGGTCCTTTTCCGTTGCCTCCCAACGGATGTACGGCCTGCGCCCCATGAGCACGGCGTCAAACACGGTGCTATCCGAAAAGGCCAGGTTTTGGGGCACATAACCCACCATGCGGGCGAGCTGCGCGCCCTTCAGATGCCCAACGTCTTCGCCCTCGATGGCAATGGAGCCGGCCCGGGCGGTCAGAAGGCGGTTGATACACTTGAGAAGCGTGGATTTCCCCGCGCCGTTGTTCCCCAGCACCGCCACGCACTCCCCCCGCGACACGTCGAAGCTGACGCCGCGCAGAACGGGCACGGCGGAATAGGAAAAGACGAGATCGCGAACGGAAAGATTCATGCGCGCCTCGCTTTCTTGCGGAGTAGCATGAAGAGGAACACGGGCCCGCCCAGCAGGGACGTCACCGCGCCGACGGGCAGCGCCACGCCCGTAAGCAGCGCCCTTGCCACCGTGTCGGAAAGAAGCAAAAGCGACGTTCCGGCAAGCGCGGAGGCGGGCAGCAAAAACCGATAGTCCGCGCCGGTGAACCGCCTGACCGCCTGGGGCGCCACCAGCCCCACAAAGCCGATAATTCCAAGAAACGACACGCACACCGCAGTGATCATGGAAGCGATGAGCAGGCTCCAGAACCGCACGCGGCGGGTCCGCACGCCCAAACTGCGGGCCACCTCCTCGCCGTTTGCCAGGGCGTTGTAATCCCAGCGCCGCAAAAAGAAGTACAGAAAGGCCGCGGCCACCACGCAGAGCATGATGACGTCCTCCTTCATGCTCGCCCGGCCCAGGTCACCGAACGTCCAGAAAACCGCCGCCGCCACCTGGGTGTCCATGGCGAAATACTGGATGATTGTCGTGCCGGCCGAGAGAATCGAGCCCAGCGCGATGCCCGCCAGCACCACAGTCTCCGGGGAAAATCCGGTGGAACGGGAAAGCCCCAGGATCAAAAACACCGATCCCATGGCGCACGCGAAGGCGAGGATGGTCACGAGGTAGGGGTTGTCGATGGTAAGCGTATTTCCGTGGGTGCTGTGAAAGGAGCCTGCCCCCAGCACGATGATGGCAAAGTTCGCGCCGAACACCGCCGCGTTGCTGACGCCCAGGGTGGACGGGGAGGCCATGGGGTTTTTCAGCACGTTCTGCATGACGCAGCCGGAGAGGGAGAGCCCCGCGCCCGCGATGACGGCGGCCAGCACCCGGGGCATGCGGATGTTCCACACGATCAGGATGTTTTTCTCGTCCCCCAGACGGAAAAACGCCTTCACGACGGCGACGGGGTTGATGTGGGCGGACCCCGCGTTGACGCAGAGCACCGAAAGGCAAAACGCCAGCACAAGAAGGATCAGGAGAGCGGCCGACCTGCCAGCCGTATATCTTCGATAAAGGGACACCGTACTTTTTAAATCGGACGGTTTGACATTTGCGCGGGCCATATGCTTCCCCATTTCAAAAAAATAAAAAGATGCGATTCCCCCTGCGGGAGAACTGCACCTTCATGGCAACAGAATGCGGCTTCCTTCGCCGCACGCGGAGCTTCGGCCCCGCTTTGTCGATTCGGCTCGACTTATTTATTATATCAATAAACCCCGAAAATGGCAAGCGCTTCCGCGCAAGTTTCGGGAAGGGGCGCAGGGCCGCGCCCGCCCGCCGACGTGCCTCGGCCCGGACGGAGTGGAATGAAACTCATTTCTCCTTTCCCTCTTGACGGCTGTTCGTCCATTCCTGTATCCTTTCATGGGCGGCGATTTTCGGCGCCGCCCTTTGCCGATACGGTCGGACGGGAGGAACGGAGCATGAAACTGGATTTGGATGGGGCCTGGACGCTGTCCTACGCGCCGGAACGGGCGGGAAAGCCGGACGAGTATGTGCCGGGCCTGGAAAAGGATTGGGCGCGCGTGCCCGCCGCGGTGCCGGGCAACATGGAGCTCGACCTGATGCGCGCGGGCATCGCGCCGGACCCTTTTTACGGGGTGAACCTCTATGCCTATGAAAAATACGAGTATTACCAGTGGCTGTACGCGCGCGACATCCGCGTTCCCGCGGATTTCCCCGGGGACAGAGTTGTACTGCGCTTTGAGGGAATCGACACAGTCGCTGATATATACCTTGACGACCAGGCGGTGGGCCAGGCCCGGAACATGTTCATCGAGCACGAATTTGACGTGACCGGGCTTGTCCGGCGCGGAGAAACGCAGCGGCTAAAGGTGCACATCCACTCGGCAATGAACGAGGCGCGCAATCGAAAGTATACCGTCGCCATGCGCGGCACGGCCCACCGCAACGAAATCTGCTGGCTGCGCAAGGCGCCCCACGCCTTCGGCTGGGACATCGCGCCGAGGCTTTTGTCCGCCGGGCTGTGGCGGAGCGCGTCGCTCGTCGCGCAGAACAACACGCGCCTCACCGAGACCTATTACGCAACGCCCAAAATCGAAGACGGCGGCATCTGGCTTCAGTACGCCTACCGCTTCGTCACCGACGCGGACACCCTTCAGGGCTTCCGGGTGCGCATCACCGGGACGTGCGGCAATTCGTCCTTCGCGCACGAATTGCCGGCCCACTTCGTCAGCGCCAATCACGCCCTGTTCATCCCGAACCCACGGCTGTGGTGGCCCAGGGGATACGGAGATCAGCCGCTTTACGAGGTGCGCATGCAGCTCATCAGGGACGGCGCGGTGGTGGACGAGCGCGCGGAGCGCCTGGGGCTGAGGACGTTTCGGCTGGCGCGCAGCTTCGAACGCGGCAATCAGGAATTCCGCATGTACGCAAACGATATGCCCATCTTCGTCAAGGGTACGAACTGGGTGCCTCTGGACGCGCTCCACAGCCGCGACGGGGAAAGGCTTTCGCGCGCGCACGCGCTCTGCGTGGAGTCGGGCGTCAACATGATCCGCTGCTGGGGCGGCAACGTGTACGAACAAAGCGCCTTTTTCGACCGCTGCGACGAAACGGGCATCCTGGTCTGGCAGGATTTTGCCATGGGCAACACCAACTATCCCCAGACGGACGCGTTTGTGCCGGCGCTGGAGCAGGAAATGGAATCGTTCATCCAAAGGGTGCGCAATCACCCATGCCTCGCCGTCTGGTCCAGCGACAACGAGGTGGACCTCAAGAACATGGGCTACATGTACCCTCACTATGACAGCAGGGTGAACCGCGTGGCCCACGAAACCCTCCGCCGCATCGTCCAGGCCCACGACCCCTACCGCTTTTATCTGTGTTCCTCGCCCGAAATCCCGGAGGGCTTTCATACCGACGACGTGCCGGAGCAGCACACATGGGGCGCGCGCGCCTGGTTCAAGGACGATTTTTACAAAAACAGCAGCGCCCACTTCATCGGCGAGGCCGGATATCACGGCTGTCCCGCGCCCGAGAGCATCCGCAAATTCATCCCGCCGGACATGCTCTGGCCGTTTGACAACGACGCGTGGGCGGCGCACAGCACCGAGGACATCCGCATCGAACCGGTGCTGAACGGGCGCAACCGGCTGATGGCCGATCAGGTGAAGCTGCTGTTCGGGGAAATGCCCGCCGATCTGGATCGGTTTGCCGCGCTTTCGCAGATTTCCCAGGCGGAGGCCATGAAGTTTTTTGTGGAACGCACCCGCGCGCTCAAGTGGCGGCGCACCGGAATCATCTGGTGGAACATGATCGACTGCTGGCCCCAGATTTCCGATTCCGTGGTGGACTACTACTTCGTCAAAAAGCGCGCCTTCCATTACCTCAAGCGCGCGCAGCTGCCGGTTCTGGTGTTCTTCGGAGAAATTTCCCACTGGACCCACGACGTTCTTCTGAGCAACGATACCCGCGAAAGCGCGCGCATTTCCTATTCCGTGGAGGAGGCGGACACCGGGGAAACCGTGCTGCGCGGAGAAGCGGAGGCGCCCGCGGGTGAAAACATCCGGCTGGGACAGCTGACCGTCATCGGCAGCGCGCAGAGGCTGTACGTCATGCGCTGGCGGCACGACGGGCGCGCATTCTTCAACCATTACATCACGGGCTATCCGCCCTACAAAGCCGAGGATATGCTGCGCTGGGCGGAGATCATCGACGCGCTCTCCGCGGGGGAAGAAAGCTGACGCTGATTCCCGCATCATCAATGCGCTAAAAGGGCGGCCGCTTGGCCGCCCTTTTCCGTCAGATTGCGTAATCGCCGTTTTTGAAGATCTGTACCTTCTCGCCTCCGCGCGTGGTTCCCACAATGTCGGTATCCGGCGCACCGAACATGAAGTCGATGTGGATCCGCGAATCGTTGTACGGGTCCTTCACGCCGCCCTCCTCATACTCCTTGGGCGTTCCGAGCCCGCGCCCGAACGCCAGGTGGCAGGAGGCGTTTTCGTCGATGAGCGTCGTATAGTACACAAGCCCGCTCTCGCTGATGGGCGAGTGATACGGCACCAGCGCGACTTCGCCAAGATAGCAGCTGCCCGCGTCGGTGGCGACAACGGCTTTGAGCATCTCCTCCCCCTCCTCGGCGTGGACTTCGGTGACCTTGCCGTCCTTGAATGTCACGCTGAAGTTGCGCACCATCTTGCCGCCCATGAGCAAAGGCTTTGTGGAATACACGATGCCGTTGGTCTGGTATTTGAGCGGCGTGGTGCAGTGCTCCTCCGTGGGGATGTTCGGCGAGAAGGGAACGCGGTCGCCGCGCTCCTTGCGAAGCGCCTCGGGCATCCCGAAATGGCTGAGCGCGCCCAGCCCGATTGTGAGATCGGTGCCGTTCCCGGACGTGAAGTGAAGGCTCGCGAGGTCGAGCCTGTCAAGCTTGTCGCCCAGTTCCAGATGCCGCGCGCGCTTTATTTCCCAAACCGCCACCGGGTCGTTTTCCTCCGTCAGGTAGCAAAGGCCGAACAGAATCTTCCAGTACTTTTCAAGCACCGTCGCCTTGTCCTCGTCCGGCATGATGGCCTCGGCCCATTCCTGGTTCGGCACGGCGGCGATGCACCACTGGGTCTTGTTGTCGCGCATCTTGAAGCGCATGATATTCCTGAGAGAATCGATGTGCGCGAACACCGCGTGGGCCTTTTCATCCGGAAGGTCGCGCATGAGGGAAGGATACTCGGACTCCAGCCGGATGGTGCAGGCGCGCTCATCCATGAACGCCTCGATGCTGCCCGCCTCCCAGGAATCGTGCTTCTCCACCTCCTCGGTGGGTCTGTTCAGCGCCTCGATCTTGAGCCTGTGGAGATCGAGGTAGTTGATCTGCACCCTGGACGCCCCCGCCCTGTACGCTTCTTCGGCAACGAGGTTCGCGAACTGCCAGATTTCGATGGCCGCCTCAATCAAAACCGGCTGTCCCTTTTGCACGTTCATGCCCACATTGACGAGCATGCGCGCGTACTTCCGCTTCATTTCCTCGAGCATTTTCAACCTCCATGAAAAGGAGGCCCGCCCGCGTAAACAGGCAGGCCCCGGATTCGTATTTGTTAATTCGCAGCCGTGGTGTACTGGTACAGCCAGCCGCCAACCGAGGTCATGGGCACGTTGTAGTCGGGCCGGATCAGGTAGCAGGTGGCCTTCTGCCAGAGGGGCGTCTTGGCGCCTTCGGTCAGAAGAATCTTCTCCATGTCCAGCATGTCCTTGGCGCGGGCGTACTCGTCGGTGGCGTCCTCGCCCAGGTACTTGGCGTTCAGGGCATCGTAAGCGTTGTCCACGGAGACCCACTTGCCGTAGTTGAAAGCGGAGTCGGCGGTGTCAAGCATTACGAAGTTGGAAGCGTCCTGATAGTCGGCGCCCCAGCCGCCCATGACGACCTGATAGTCGCCGGCCTTGGAGCGGGCGATGCGGTCGTTGGACTCGAGGGGCTGGAGATTGAGCGTCAGGCCCGGCAGCGCGGACTCGAGCTCCTGCTTGAGGTAGGCGGCCACGTAGTTGTAGGTATCGGTGTTGGTGAAGATCAGCTCGATCTCGACCTTGTCGACACCCGCGGCGGCCTTGTACGCCTCAAAGTATTCGGCGGCCTTGGCGTCGTCCTCGAACAGATAGTGGCCCTGCCCGTCGTCGCCGTAGCCGAGTTCCGCCGCATAATCGCGGATGGTGCCGCCGCCGGAGAGGGGCTGGAACTGAGTCGGGAAGTAGAAGTTCGCCGGGATGGAGCCATCCTTCAGGATGCTGTCGCAGATGGCCTGCTTGTTGATCGCGTAGGAGAACGCGAGGCGCAGGTTCATATCGGCAAACGGCGAGCCGTCGCCGCAGTAATACTGCAGCCAGTAGATGGTGGACTGAAGGAGGGAATGGAAGCCCGGGTTGTCCTTGTACTGGGAAACGAACTCACTGGTGAGCTCCATGACGTCCAAGGTTCCCTGCTCGTAGCCCATGACGCCCGAGGAAACCTCGGTGATGATCTGCCAGGTGATCTTGTTGACCGTCAGGTCGGAGAGCGCGTAATAAAGGGGGTTGCGCTCCACGGACTCGGTGGTGCCGCCCGCGGTCCACTCGGTGAGCTGGTAGGGGCCGGAGCACAGCGTGGTCTCCACGGACAGGCCGAACTGATCGCCCGCCGCCTCGACAAACGCCTGGTTGAGGGGGAAGAAGGTCGGGAAGGTCATGAGCGACGGGAAGAAGTTGACGGGGGTGTCGAGGGTCACGACGAGGGTGGATTCATCGGTGGCCTTCACGCCCAGCTCGTCCACGCCCATTTCGCCCGCGCACACGGCCGCGGCGTTCTTGATGCCCGCGAACTCGGTCATGCTGGCGTACTCGGCGGCGGTCGCCGGATCGGCGAGGCGCTTCCAGGCGTACTCGAAGTCATTGGCCGTGATCTTGGTGCCGTTGGAATAGTAAGCGTCGTCGCGGATGTGGTAGGTGCGGGTCAGGCCGTCCTCGGAGATGTCCTCGGAATCGGCAAGGCCAAGCACAAGCTTCGAGCCGTCCGTCGCCCACTTGTAGAGGCCCTCGCCCGTGTAAGCGAACACGGCGAAGGAAGCGGAGGCGGTGTTGGTCGTGTAGTCCATGTTGTTGATCGTCGCGCCCTTGTAGATGGTCAACGAGTCGATCGCCGCCGCGGGCAGCGCCTCGGCAACGGAGACCCCGCCGAAGGCGGTCGCGATCAGGAGAACCGTAAGGATGGCGGCCAGAGTCTTTCTCATGAATTCACAGTCCTTTCCATGGTTTTCCTTTGCTATAATCAACTTCCGCTCCGCCCCGGGGGGACGCGCGGAACCGATTACCAAACCTCGCGCGTTACGCGCCCGTCCACTTTGCGAACTCCTCGTCCGTGGCGAGCACGGTGTGCGTCCCTGTGACGTGCTGTTCGGAACCGAGATTGTAGTCGATGCCGCTGGTTGCGTAGTTGTAGGTCAGCGACTTGCGCGTCTTCTCCACCTCGGGGTCCGAGATGGGAATCGCGGAAAGCAGCGATTTCGTGTAGGGATGGATGGGATTTTCGAAGATTTCCTTCTTGGTGCCCGATTCCACCATGTGCCCCAGGTGCAGAACGCCGATGTGGTCCGAGATGTACTTCACCATCGACAAATCGTGGGCGATGAACAGGTACGTCGTCCCCAGCTCCTTTTGCAGCTCCCGCATCAGGTTGATGACCTGCGCCTGAATCGACACGTCGAGGGCGGAGATGGGCTCGTCGGCGATGATGAGGTCGGGGTTCATGATGATGGCGCGGGCGATGCCGATCCTCTGGCGCTGCCCGCCGGAGAACATGTGCGGGTAGCGGTCCGCGTGCTCCCGGGAAAGCTCCACGCGCTCAAGAATTTCGAGCACCCTTTCCTCCCGCTCCCCCCGGGAGGCGCACATGTGGTTGATGTCGAGCCCCTGGGCGATGATGTCCAGCACCTTGGCGCGGGGATTGAGGCTGGCCATGGGGTCCTGGAAGATCATCTGCATCTTGCGGCAGAGGAAGGAGCGCGTCTTTTTGTCGAGCTTCCCCACGATCTCCCTGCCTTCGAACTTGATGGAACCCGCCGTGGGGTTGTAAAGCCGGATGATGGAGCGGCCAATGGTGGTCTTTCCGCTGCCGGATTCGCCCACCAGACCGTAGGTCGTGCCCCGCTCGATGTCGAAGCTCACGCCGTCGACCGCCTTGACGACGCCGCCGTGGCCCTGATGAAAGTACTGCTTGAGCCCCCTGACCTGAATCAGCGGCTCCTTTTTCGCGCCGTTCACCGCGCCACCCCCCTCATCCTGTCGATCCTGCGCTGAAGCTGCGCGGGCATCTCGACCTTGGGCGCCATGGGATGCTCGAGCCACGAGGATACCGCGTGGGTCTCGGTAATCTGGAAGACGGGCGGCTCCTCCTCATAGTCGATCTGCAGCGCGAATTGATTTCTGAGCGCGAACGCGTCGCCGGGCACGGGGTGCAGGAGGTTGGGCGGCGTGCCGGGAATGGTGTAAAGCGTCTCTCCGTCGGTGTCGATGCCCGGCATGGCGGCCATGAGACCCCACGTGTAGGGATGGCGGGGATCGTAATAGATCTCATGCGCGGTGCCGCGCTCCACGATCTTGCCCGCGTACATGACGGCGACGAAATCCGCCACCTTCGCCACCACGCCCAGATCGTGGGTGATGTAGATGACGCCGATGTCGAGCTCCTTTTGGAGGCTCTGGATGAGCTCCAGTATCTTTGCCTGAATCGTGACGTCCAGCGCCGTGGTGGGCTCGTCGCAGATCAGGATGTCCGGCCCGCAGGCCAGGGCGATGGCGATGACCACGCGCTGGCGCATGCCGCCGGAGAGCTGGTGCGGATAATCCTTCATGCACTGGGTCGGCCGCGGGATGCCCACCTGCTCGAGAAGCTCGATGCCGCGCCTGTACGCGGCCGCGTGGCTCATCCTTTTGTGCTTGATGAGCCCCTCTGTGAGCTGCCGCCCCACCGGCATGACGGGGTTGAGGGCCGTCATGGGGTCCTGAAACACCATGGCGATGCGCTGTCCGCAGATTTCACGGATCATGCGCTTCTTGGGATAGGTCAGAAGGTCGCGGGTGAGCTCCTTGCCGTTCTCATGGAACGTAAAGAGAACCTCGCCGCGGTTGACCCGCTCGTTTTCGCTGAGGATGCCCATCACGGCCTTGACGGTGACGGACTTGCCGCTGCCGGATTCGCCCACGATGGCCAGCGTTTCCCCCCGGTGGAGCTCAAAATTGACGCCGCGGATGGCGTTCAGCTCCCCGCCGGAGGTCATGAAGGAGACGGACAGATCCTTGACCTCAAGTATTTTCTTGCGCTTTTCCATCTTCTCGCCTCCTTACACCGTCTTTTGCTTCGGGTCGAAGGCGTCGCGCAGGCCGTCGGCCACCAGGTTCAGCGAAATCATCAGAAGGCTGAAGAAAACCGCGGGAATCGCCACCTGATACGGGTGGATCATCATGGTCTTGTAGCCGTCGTTGATGAGGCTGCCCAGAGACGCCATAGGGGCCGGAACGCCCAGACCCAGGAAGGAAAGGAAGCTTTCCAGGAAGATGCCGCCCGGAACCGACATCATGACCAGAACGATGATCGAACCGAACACATTGGGAAAGATCTGCGTCGCCATGATGTAGGGCACCCTCGCGCCCAAAATTCGCGAGGCGAGCACATATTCCATCTGCTTGGCCCTGAGCGTATGCGCGCGGACGTTGCGCGCCATGCCCGTCCAGCCCGAAATCATGAGCGCGAGGATGATTGTGTAAAGGCCCGGCCGCAGAATCAGCATCAGAAGCGTCACCACCACCAGCGTGGGAATGCCCGCGATGACCTCGATGATGCGCATCATGAAAAAGTCGATCTTGCCGCCGTAATAGCCCGCCACCATGCCGAAGATGACGCCGATCACAAGGTCCAGAAGCGCCGAACACACGCCAACGATGAGCGAAATCTTGGTGCCCTCGCAGAAGCGGGTGAACAGGTCGCGCCCGATGGCATCCGTGCCGAACCAGTGGTACTCGTTCTCCATGGCGCCGGTGTACTTCATGACGCCTGCCTCGGTGCCGTCGAAAATGCCCAGCTTCTCGACCACCGGGATGCGCGGCGGGAGATTCATGCGCGTAAAGTCAATGTAATCGTAGGAGTAGCCGCTGACATACGGCCCCACCAGCGAAAGAAGCGTCAGGAGGAGCACAAAGATGGCGCCGAACATCGCGCCCTTGTTGCGGGAGAAGCGCGAGAGCTTGTCCCGCCAGCCGCTCTGGCCGGAAAACGTCTTGTCGATGAAAATATCCGGATTGTACGCGAACGCGAATTTCTGCATAAGCTCCGTGCCGCCGAGTCCGTCCAGCACGGATTTGACCGGCCGCGCGTTGATGATCTTTTTTTCTTTGCGTTTCATTCCTGCGACCCTCCCGCAATGCGTACCCGCGGATCGATGACCACGTACAGCACGTCGACCAGAAGGAGCACGGAAATAAACAGCGCGCTGAAAATGAACGCCAGCGCCAGAACCACGTTGTAGTCGTTGTCCTGAATCGCCTGCACGAAGAGCTTTCCGATGCCGGGCACGGAGAAGATGGATTCCACGACGGTGGAGCCCGTGATCATGCCGATGAACTGCGGGCCGATCATGGTGACGATGGGGATCATGACGTTGCGCAGCTCATGCCGAAAAATGACGCGCGCCCGGTTCATGCCCTTTGCTTCCGCAAGCAGCACGTATTCCGAATTCATGGCCTCGATCATTTCGCTTCTGGTATAGCGCGCCACCGAGGACATGGGCCCGATGGCCATGGCGAACGCGGGCAGGAGCATGGACTGAAACGGATTCTGGTTCGAGTACCAGAGCGGCACCCATTTAAGCTTGTAGGCGACAAAATAGAGAAGCAGCATGCCCATGACATAGGAAGGCACGCTCCCGCCGATCATGGAAAAGACCGAGGCGGCGGTATCAAGGGCCGAATTGTGCTTGAGCGCGGCGAAGATACCCAAAAGAAGCCCAGCCGTGACGCCGATTACGAAGCCCATGGCGCCGATGCGGATGGACGTCGGGAAGCGCGCGGTGATCATGGAAGAAATGGGCAGGTTCTTCTGGATCGTGTAAGAGATGCCAAAATCGCCCGTCACCATGTTCTTTATGTAGATGATGATCTGCTGCCACATCGGCTTGTCCAGTCCGTACTTCTGGTAGAGGATCGCAACCTGATCGCTCGTCAGCTTTTCATCGTTGAACGGGGTGCCGGGCATCAGGCGCTCCAAAAGGAACAAAAGCACGATGATGAGCAAAATCGTTACCACGGAAATGGCGATTCTTCTCAGCACGTATCGGGTCATCGGCGTCAACTCGTTTCTTGCGTTGTTGCGCGCGCATCCGCGCATGGGCACACATGTTGTAAGGCTTGTTTGTTTTTTTGTATAAGTATAACAGCGGATGATTGAATTTGCAACCACAAACGACAGCAATTGCATTTTTTGCGTAGAATTGGCGCAGGGAAGCGTGATCCCGGTCGCAAGCGACAGGACGCGTCCATGAATATACATATCATGCGTTCTAATATTCGCGCGGGCGGCTTACGTCGGCCCTTCGCCGAAAAGGAGGGCATCGCATCCGTCGCAATGGGCGTGGCCGGGGGCGCTTTGCGCGCCGCAAAGGGGACAAAAAATCAGCGTATCGCCCGCGCGGTTCCATTTTTCAAACGTCCCGAGGGCGGGACAAAAGCGCACGCGGTCCCCCACCGCGAAATAACGGTAGCGCTCAGCGTCGTCGGGAAAGCGGATCGCCCTCTTTCTTCCGGCGTCCGTCCGGCAAACGACGGCGTATTCGGCGATGTATTTTTCGCGCACGTCCGTTCGCGCGCGCGCCGCGTACACGGCGGAATAATGCCCGTCCGTCAGGGCGCGCCGCGGCAGCCGCGCCTCCCGCAGCGCCACCACCGCGCCTTCCCACGGGCGCCCGAGGCGCGAAACGACGGGCGGCAAGGCCCAAAGCTGCAGGCCCAGCGC
>JAEYRW010000112.1 GCA_023435435.1 Bacillota bacterium
GCTTGGAGCTTGGAGCTTGGAGCTTGGAGCCCGTCAAGCCCAATCCCCGTGATATGGCCGATCTTTCTCCGCCCAGCCTTGCAGTTCTGCGCATGACATAGTTTGCCGCCCCTGTGCATTGGCTTCAAGATGCGCCGAAGGTTGCCGGCGCGGTCGCGAGCCAACCTCGCTGAACGAGAAAATCTCTGTGTCCTGTCATCAGTTCTCAGACTTTTGCGGAGGGCAATCCCGCACAAATCCTGCATGCGCGGACGGCTGCATTTCCGCCGTCTTACGCCTGCAAAATTTTTTGCGCAGCGCTTTTACGCCGGCAAATTTTGCAAGTGCAATCTGACAAAAATTCATCTTGCCGGCGCGCGCAACACTTGCACGGGATTGCCCTGAAGCAAATCAACGCAAAGACGAGGCGCGGCGCGCGGCGGCGCCGTTCCTCGTTTGCGAACAATATCAAAGGTAAAAATGCGGTTTCACATCATTAGGGATGGGACAGCGATAGGATTCTCCGTCGGTTCTTCTTTCAAACTCCGCCCGGGCCTCCTCGATGCGCGCGGGATTCTCCAGAAGTTTTTCCGCCGCGCGCGCCATCAGCTTGCCCGCGTGCAGCATACCCTTGTGCGCGATGGAGGATTTCCCCTGCGCCACCCACTGCCAGGAGTGCGCGTTGGCCCCATAGGAGAAGCAGTTCACGTTGATCTGCGCGGTGGGAATGACCCAGCTCACGTCGCCCACGTCCGTTGATCCCATGGAGCAGCGCTCATCGTGCGCGGTCTCGACATAGCAGTCGCAAAGCTCGGACTGCACGATGTTTTCCTTGAGCGCCCGCTTGTTCAGAACCTCGGCGGGGATGATCGTCAGCAGCTCCCCGATGTCGTAGGTTTCCTTGAGCCGCTTCGCGTACGCGCGCTCCCCGTCGGTGTACGCCGGGACGCCCAGCTCCCCGAAGGTTTCCTTGTACACGTCCTCGAGGGCGAAATTGGGAATGACGTTGCTCAGTCCCTCGTCGAAGCGGATCTCGAGGGTGGTGCCGGTCATGAGTGCCGCGCCGCGCGCAATGTTCTGCACCCGGTCATAGAGCGCGAAGCACTTGGGATTGGTGGAGGAACGCACAAAATAGCGCAGTTCCGCGTCCGCCTGCACCACGTTGGGCGATTTGCTGCCGACATCCGAGTAGGCGTAATGTACGCGGTCGGTGTCCTCCATGTGCTCGCGCAGGTAGTTGACGCCCACGTTCATCAGCTCGCACGCGTCCAGCGCGCTTCTGCCCAGGTGCGGCGCGCCCGCTGCGTGCGCCGAGACGCCGTGAAAGCGGAAATAACACTGGATACAGCTCTGGGTCGAACCCGTGGAAATCATGTTGAACTGCGAAGGATGCCACGTTAGCGCCACGTCGCAGTCGTCGAACAGGCCGTCCCGTGCCATGTACGCCTTGCCGGAACCGGATTCCTCGCCCGGACAGCCGTAGATTTTCACCGTACCCGCGCATCCGCGCGCCTTCAGCACATCCCGAAACAGGAGTCCCGCCGCGATGGCGCCGACGCCGAGCAGGTGATGCCCGCAGCCCTGACCCATGTCGCGGCCCTCGACGGCGCGCGGCTCCGCCGCGTCCGCTTCCTGCGAAAGTCCGTAAAGGGCGTCAAATTCGCCGAGAAACGCGATCACCGGCGCGCCCGTGCCCCAGCTCGCCACATAGCCCGTCACGGTGTCCGCGGCGTTCTCAATGACGGAAAAGCCTTGGGACTTCAAGTATTCCACCTGCGCCGCGCTGGACTCGATCTCCTGAAAGCCCGACTCCGGGTGCTCCCAAGTCCAGTCCGAAAGCCGAATCAGATCCGCCTCGTACTTTTCAAGCATATGTATCCTCCAAGTCAGTTGAGCAAAATTTCCCAGAAGGTCGGCTCATAGGACGCTGTGATTGTGACGTCACACGTGGCGTCGCCTCCGCAGGAGACATCAACCGACGCGCGGTATCCGTTTTTGAGCCTGCGGGGCGAAATTCGCACCTTGACCGAATGTTCTCCCGCATACGCTTTTCCGCCGAGTTGAAACGCCACCGCGCAGCTGATGTCCGTCGTTCCGTCCAAATCGACCATGGCAGCGCCTCCGTTTTCCACGCGCACTTCGCCGATGGAGAGGGCGACGTCCATGTTCTCAATGAAACCCTCGGCGGAGCTGTACACCTCCGTATCGTAGAAAAACAGAAGGCGCACCGTGCCGCCCGCGGGAATCTCCGCGCGCGCGGCGTCGAGCTTGACCGCGTGCACAATGAGGAGCGAAAGCGCGGCCGCATTCACGGCGACGGCCAAAAGAAGCAACGCGCGGACCGTTCGCTTTTTTTCAGCCCGCGCGATGACCCGCGCGGTAAGCAGGTACGCCGCAAAGAGCGCCAGAGCCAGCGCCGCGAAGCCAGATTCCGTCCATTCCGCCCTGGGGAAGAACGGAGTTGAAAGAACGAGAAAGAGGATCAGCAGGACGGCAAAAAGACGGAGCGCGTTCTTGCGGCCGCGGATACTCACTTCGCCCTCCATCGCATCCCTCCAATATCCCACTGGCGCCGGACGGAATTCTCAGGCGCATGACCATCCTACATGGTAAAAAATGGATTGTCAAGCGAAAAGAGGGCGCCTGCGCGCCCTTTATCCCTGGATATCGCCGAATTGATCCCGCAGAAAGCCCGTCACGATGCCGAACCCTTCCGCTGTGTTTTCCCAAGTCGCGTCGAAGCCGTGGCCGCCTTCGGGCTGAATCAGAAGCCTTGCGTCAATGCCCGCGTCTTTCAGCGCCGCATGCATGGAGATGGATTGCTCGACGGGCACGTCCGTATCCGACGATCCGTGCAGAAGGAGGGTCGGCGGGTAGCCGGGCCTGATGTTTTGGATCGGGCAGAAGGGGAGAAGCGCCGTCGCGGCCTCTTCCTTTCCATATCCGGTGGTCCATCTGGCCCAGTCGCCTGTCTGGCGCGTGTGGAGATACAGCGGCCAGCGGGTTTCCCGCGCTGCGTAAGTCGGCGTTCCTTGCTGAACGCAGCGTGCGGCGTCTTCCCGGGGAACGAGCGGCTGCTTCAAGTAGTGGGAGCTCGGAAGCGTGTACCATTCGCCGAGAAGATCGCCGTAGCCGTAAAAAGAAATCACGGCATTGGGCGGATCGGATAAAGTCCCTGAAAGAAGGGCGAGATAGCCGCCCGCGGACTTCCCGAGCACCGCAACCTTTTCCGGGTCAAACCCGTACAGCCGCGCGCCCTCGCCGCGCACCCACTTAAGCGCGTCCTTCACGTCCGCGCAGATTTCCGTCAGGTTTGTTTCGGGCGCGAGCCTGTAGTCGACGGAAACATAGGCCATCCCGGCTTCGAGCACGGCCGCCCGTTCCGCCGGATTTACGTCCTTTCGACTGCCCCAGATGAGCGCGCCGCCATGCAGGAAGACGACGGCGGGGATGCCGGCCGCGACCCTTTCCGGCGTATAGACGTCGAGCGAAAGCGCATATCCCTCCGCGCGCTTGTAAACATGGGTTTTCATTTGCATTCTCCTTGGGTTGTTTTTTGCGTCCGTCAAAGAAGCGGCTTCAGGAAGCTGCCCGTATAGCTGGCCGCGCAGTGGGCGATTTCCTCGGGCGCGCCCTGGGCGACGATGGTGCCGCCGCCGGAACCGCCCTCGGGTCCGAGGTCGATGATGTGGTCGGCGATCTTGATGACGTCGAGATTGTGCTCGATGATGATGAGGGTGTTCCCCTGGTCCGCGAGTTTTTCGAGCACTTGGTTGAGCCGCTCGACGTCCGCGATGTGAAGGCCCGTGGTGGGCTCGTCCAGCACGTAGATGGTGCGCCCCGTGGCCCTGCGCGCCAGCTCCGACGCCAGTTTGATGCGCTGGGCTTCGCCGCCGGACAGCTCCGTGGAGGGCTGGCCGAGCTTCACATACCCGAGACCCACGTCCTGCATGGTCTGAATGTAATTTGCGATGCGCGGCAGCGCGGCGAAGAATTCCAGGGCCTCGTCTACCGTCATTTCCAGCACGTCGTAGATGTTCTTACCCTTGTAGCGCACCTCCAGCGTCTCGCGGTTGTAGCGCCGTCCGTGACAGACGTCGCAGGGCACGTATACGTCGGAGAGAAAGTGCATCTCGATCTTTGTGATGCCGTCGCCGGAACACGCCTCACAGCGCCCGCCCTTGACGTTGAAGGAAAAACGGCTGGACTTGTAGCCCCGCGCCTTGGCGTCCGGCGTGGAGGCGAACACGTCGCGGATCATGTCGAACACGCCGGTGTACGTCGCGGGGTTGGAGCGCGGCGTGCGGCCGATGGGCGACTGGTCGATGGCGATGATCTTGTCGAGCTGGTCGACGCCGTCGATGCCGTCGTGGGGCCCCGGACGCTGGCGGGAGCGGTTGAGATCCCGGGAGAGCGCCTTGAACACGATTTCGTTGACGAGGGACGATTTTCCGCTTCCGGAAACGCCCGTCACGCAGGTGATGACACCCAGAGGAATCTTCGCGTCGATGCCCTTGAGGTTGTTCGCCCGGGCGTTTTTCACGGTGATCCAGCCCGTGGGCGTGCGCCGCGCGGCGGGCAGTGGCACCCGGCGCTTGCCGGAGAGGTAGAGCCCGGTGACGGAATTTTCGTCCGCCATGATCTCCGCGGGCGTTCCCTGGGCCACGATATGTCCGCCGTGGATGCCCGCGCCGGGCCCGACGTCCACGATGTAGTCCGCCGCGCGCATGGTGTCCTCGTCGTGTTCCACCACGATGAGGGTGTTTCCGATGTCGCGCAGGTTCTGGAGCGTCTTGAGCAGCTTCTCGTTGTCCCGCTGGTGAAGCCCGATGGACGGCTCGTCGAGAATGTAGAGAACGCCCACCAGGGAAGAGCCGATCTGGGTCGCGAGCCGGATGCGCTGAGCCTCGCCGCCCGAAAGCGTGCCCGCGCTTCTGGAAAGCGTCAGATAGTTGAGCCCCACATTTTCCAGAAAACCCAGCCGCGAATCGATTTCCTTTAAAATTTGATGGCCAATGAGCTGTTCCTTTTCGGTCAGCGTCAGGGAGCCGACGAAGGTCCGCGCGTCCACGATGGACATGTCGCTTACCTCGGCGATGGATTTTTGCCCCACCGTCACCGCCAGCGCCTCTTTTTTGAGCCTCTGCCCGCCGCAGGTGGGACAGGCGGCATGGGACATGTAGCTTTCGTAGACCTGCTTCATGCCCTCGGAATTTGTCTCGCGGTAGCGCCGCTCGAGGTTTGTGATGATGCCCTCAAAGGGCGCCGTGTACGTTCCCGTGGAGCCGTTGCGCTCGTACTGAATCTTCAGCTTCTCTCCGCCGGTTCCGTAGAGGATCTTGTCCACCACCTCGTCGGACAGGTCGGCGATGGGCGTGTCGACGGAAAACCCGTACTTGTCGGCCAGCGCCTGCATGTAGGACTGGGCGATGGTGTCCGCGTCGCCGCTGTTCCAGCCGGAAACCCGGATCGCACCCTCGGCAAGGGACTTGCTGCGGTCGGGGATGACGATGTTCGGATCGATTTTCAAAAGAATCCCGAGGCCCGTACATGTGGGGCACGCGCCGTATGGGTTGTTGAACGAGAACATCCGGGGCGTGAGCTCCTCAATGGAGATGTTGCAGTCCGGGCACGCGTAGTTCTGGGAAAAGAGCGTGTCGTCCCCGTCCTGCAGGTTCGCGATTACCAGCCCGCCCGAGAGCTTCATGGCCGTCTCGAGCGAGTCCGTGAGCCGCGATTCCACACCCTCCCGGATGATGAGCCGGTCAATGACAATGTCGATGGTGTGCTTCTGGTTTTTGTTGATCTTGGGCGGGTCGGAAAGCTCGCAAAACGCACCGTCCACCCGCGCGCGCACGAAGCCCTGCTTGAGGTAATCCTCCAGCATCTTCACGTGCTCGCCCTTGCGCGCGCGCACGACGGGCGCGAGAATGATGACCCGGGCGCGGTCGGGGTACTGCATGATCTGGTCCACGATCTGGTCCACCGTCTGCTGTTTGATTTCACGGCCGCAGACGGGGCAGTGGGGGATGCCGATGCGCGCGTACAGAAGCCGCATGTAGTCGTGGATCTCCGTGACCGTACCCACCGTGGAGCGCGGGTTTTTGGACGTAGTCTTCTGATCGATGGAGATGGCGGGGGAAAGCCCGCCGATGTAGTCCACGTCCGGCTTGTCCATCTGGCCAAGGAACTGACGCGCATAGGAGGACAGCGATTCGACGTAGCGCCGCTGGCCCTCGGCATAGATGGTGTCGAAGGCGAGGGAGGATTTGCCCGAGCCGGACAGCCCGGTAAACACGATCAGCTTGTCGCGGGGAATTTCCAGGGAGATGTTCTTGAGGTTGTGCACCCGCGCGCCCTGAATCACGATTGTGTTCATCATGCGAGGAGGTTCCTTTCCGATAGCCATTTCACACTGGCCCTGAGTCCGGGCCCGTCCTTTGTTTCAAGCACCGCGCGCCCGCCCTTCGCCATGCCGAGCACCCCGGGAACGTCAATCTCTCCCGTTCCCAGCGGCAGGTGGCAGGCGTCACCCTTGGCGTCGTGCAGGTGCACGTGCCGGACGCGGTCCGCCCGCGCGGCATAGTACCCTCTGGCGCGCAATCCGTCGGCGAAGTCGTGCCCGCAGTCGTAAGTGAGGCAGAACGCGGGGGAGAGGAGCAGAAGGTCGAGGGCATCCGTCAGGTGCGCAAAGCCCTTGAACGAGGTGTTTTCGACGCAAATCGAAACCGCGCCGCCCGCCGCCGCGTCCATTTCGTCCCGGAACCGCTCGATTCCATCCTTTACCCCGTCCCAGTACCGGTCAAACAGGTAGATCTTTTCGCCCGGCAGCGTGAAATAAACGCCCGTGGGAAAGTGCATGTTGACGACGGGCATGCCCGCCCCGCGCGCGGCACGCACGGCGGCGCGCGCCGTTGCGCGGTAGGCCTCCGCGACGCGCGCGTTGAAGTCGAAGGGATTGAGCGCCTCGTCGAGATGGAGCGTAAAATAGACGTCCCCGTCCGGTCCCTTGGGCAGATTCTCCGGCTGGTACATGGGCAGATTCATGTTGATTTCGACGAAACGAAGCCCCAGCGCCCGGCAGCATGCCACCGAATCCGCCAATGTCGCATGCGCAAGGAGCGTCGGCATGCCGAATTGCATCACGCACGCCTCCTCTTATTCCCCTTCCGGCGGCCCATGCGCGACTGTTCGCCCGTGGACATGGGCTTTTCGCCGCGCAGCTTCAGCAACTGGTCGCGGATCTTGGCGGCCTTCTCGAAGTCGAGGTTCCCGGCGGCGGCAAGCATCTGCTCCTCCAGCCGGTCGATTGCCATGGCGCGCTCTTCCTCGTCCATGCCCGCGTTGGCGTCGTCCGAAGGCGCGCGGGAGACCTCCATGAGCTGACGGATGGCGCTGCGCACCGTCTGGGGCGTAATGTGGTGCTCCTCGTTGTAAGCCTGCTGGATGGCGCGGCGGCGGTTGGTCTCGCCGATGGCGCGCTTCATGGAATCGGTAAGCCCGTCGGCGTACATGACCACGCGGCCGTCCACGTTGCGCGCCGCGCGGCCGATGGTCTGGATGAGGCTGGTCTCGGAGCGGAGAAATCCCTCCTTGTCGGCGTCCAGGATCGCCACCAGTGCCACTTCCGGCAAATCGAGGCCCTCGCGCAAGAGGTTGATGCCCACCAGCACGTCGTATTCGCCCAGCCGCAGCGAGCGGATGAGCCGAATGCGCTCGAGGGTTTCCACGTCCGAATGTAGGTATTCCACCTTGATGTCAAGCTCGCGCAGATAGCCCGTCAGGTTCTCCGCCATGCGCTTGGTGAGGGTGGTTACCAGCACGCGCTGCCCGGCCTCCGCGCAGGTGCGGATCTCGCCGATCAAATCGTCTACCTGCCCGTCGGCGGGCTTCACGATGATCTCCGGATCGATGAGCCCCGTGGGCCGGATGATCTGTTCCACCACCTGTTCCGCGCGCTCGAGCTCATAGGGCCCGGGCGTGGCGGAGACGTAAATGGCGGAATTGACTTTCTTTTCAAATTCGTGGAACTTGAGGGGCCGGTTGTCAAACGCGGCGGGAAGCCGGAAGCCGTAGTCCACCAGCGAGCGCTTGCGCGCGAAGTCGCCGTTGTACATGGCGCGGATCTGCGGCACCGTCACGTGCGCCTCGTCGATGAACAAGAGAAAGTCGTCCGGAAAGTAGTCCATAAGAGTATACGGTGGTTCGCCCTCCGTTCGCCCGTCGAAATAGCGCGAGTAATTCTCAATGCCGGAGCAGTAGCCGATCTCCCGGAGCATCTCGATGTCGTAGTGGGTCCTCTGCTCGAGGCGCTGGGCCTCCAGAAGCCGGTCGTTTTCCCGCAGCTCGATGAGCCGCGCGGCCAGATCGTCCTCGATCTGCGCGATGCACCTTTCCAGCTTATCCCGGGAGGCCGCGTAGTGGGTGGCGGGGAAGATCATCACATGCGCCAGGTGGCGCAAAACCGCGCCGTTTACGATCTCAATCTCCGAAATCCGCTCGATCTCGTCCCCGAAGAATTCGATCCGAAGCGCCTTTTCCTGCTCGGAAGCGGGGATGATCTCCACCGTGTCGCCCCGCACCCGGAACGAGCCGCGCGCAAACTCGAAATCGTTGCGCTGGAATTGAATGTCCACGAGCCGACGCAAAAGGTCGTCCCGCTCGATCTTCTGGCCCTCGCGCAGGGAGACCGTCAGCTTGGCGTATTCCTCCGGGTTTCCCAGGCCGTAGATGCAGCTGACGGACGCCACAATCACCACGTCCCGCCGTTCGGTGAGCCACATGGTGGCGCTGTGGCGCATGCGGTCGATCTCATCGTTGATGGACGAATCCTTCTCGATGAACGTGTCTGTGGAGGGAATGTACGCCTCCGGCTGGTAGTAATCGTAGTAAGAAACAAAATAACCCACGGCGCTTTCGGGGAAGAACTCCCGGAATTCCGCGGCAAGCTGAGCCGCCAGCGTCTTGTTGTGGGCAATGATGAGCGCCGGACGGTTCAGGTTTTTAATGATGTTCGCCATGGTGAACGTCTTTCCCGAACCCGTGACGCCCAGAAGCACCTGATGACGCATGCCCTTTGAAACGCCGTCCGTCAACTGCGCGATGGCCTGTGGCTGATCCCCCGTGGGTTTGTATTCGGAATGCAAGTCAAACAAAGCATGCACCTCCTCAATGCCTGCTATTATAGCACGAGTATTTTTTATTGTACACCGGAAACGGCCATTTTTAAACTGATGTTCGGTTATACCTTTCGGTAGAGCCATTTTTCACGGCCGTAGCGGACGAGCCCGATGGCCGCGCGGAAGGCGAGACTGAGAATGTTGGCAAGATACACGCCGGTGATGCCCATTCCCATCACATAGCTGAAAAGCCAGGTGAGCGGCAGCCGCACCAGCCACACGCCCAGAAAGGTCTGAAACATCACATATTTCACGTCGCCGCCGGCCCGCAGACAGGGATCGACCACGTTGACGGACATGACGGGCACAGCGTACCAGATGAGGAACCAGGACGCGTCCACCGCGCCGGAGACCACGGCGGGATCTCCTGTGTAAAAGCCGGAAAGCCGGGAGGAAAGAAGCGCCACCGCAAAGTAGAACCCGAGCACCACGGGCATGAAGCCGATGAGCAGTTTCAGGCCAAACCGCTTCGCTTCCCGCTGGCGCTTGGCGCCGATCAGCTGCCCCACGAATGTGGTCGAGACCGCGGCGGCGATGGAGAGCGGGATGCAGGCGAAGGAGTTGAGGGAATTGGCGACGTTGTAAACGGTTGCCTGGGCCGTGCCCAGTCCCACGACAAGGGCGTTTGCGACGATGTAACCGATCTGGATGAACGTCTGCTCGAACGTCGTCGGAAGCCCGATTTTGACGATGCGCCGGATGGTCTCCGCGTGGGGATGGAAAATGTTTCGCACGCGCACGAAAAAGCTGTGGCGGTTCCGGAGCGTGAGAAAAAGCGCCATGGCGCCGCCGATGATCCGGCAGAGCACAAATGAAAGCGCCGCCCCGGTGATGTTCAGCGGAATGACCACGATGAAAAGGTAGGCGAACAGAAGCTGCGAAAGGTTGACCACCACCGCCGTGGCCAGGGGCGCGCGGGAATTGCCGCTTGCGCGCAGAACGCTCATGAGCACGTTCCACAGCATGAGTCCGGGAATGGAGAGACAGAGGATGCGGAAGTACCGGACAGATTCGGAAAACAGTTCCGCGTCTGCCTTGGGCATGGAAACGCGCATGAGAAGCGCGGCCCCGAACATGGAGACGACCGTGAGAAGAACGGAGAGCGCACCCGTAAGAAGGATCGACTGCTCCACAGTGCGCGAAGCGTCCCGCGTCTCCCGCGCGCCGATGAGCCGGGCGGTGAGAACCGCCGAGCCGACGCTCAAAAGGGAAAACGCCGAGACATAAAGGCCCACCAGAAGGTTGGCCGTGTTGGTCGCGGCGAGGGCGCTCGGGGAAATCCGCCCCATGAGCGTCGAAAAGACGATGCCGATGAGCACCGTCACCATGTTTTCAATTGTCACCGGGACGACGAAGCGCATGACGCTGCCGCGTGGATCGCCCTGCATCAATCCGTCCTCCGCGCTACCTGATTTTGGGGTCGATGCCCGCCCACTTGCACAAAAGCTTCGAGAGCGCCGCAATCAGGGAAAAGACCGCGCAGACGGAAAATACGGCGATGCCGACCACGCTGTAATACGAATCGTGATACGCAAAGGCCGACCCGAGCCCGATAAAGCCGATCAGCAGGGGATAGTATTCATATTTTGCGACGAGCTTGGAAAACTTCGCCAGTGCCGTGAGAAAGCCCATGACGGAAACACCTCTTGCATATGGAAAAGCGCCGGGGAAAAGTTCCCCGGCGCGATTTCCTTACTTTGCGGATTCTTCGACTGCCACGGCCACCGCCACGGTCGCGCCGACCATGGGGTTGTTGCCCATACCGATGAGGCCCATCATCTCGACATGCGCGGGAACGGAGGAGGAGCCCGCGAACTGCGCGTCGGAGTGCATGCGGCCCATGGTGTCGGTCATGCCGTAGGAGGCGGGACCCGCTGCCATGTTGTCGGGATGGAGTGTGCGGCCCGTGCCGCCGCCGGAGGCCACGGAGAAGTACTTCTTGCCCATGTCCCAGCATTCCTTCTTGTAGGTGCCGGCCACGGGATGCTGGAAGCGGGTGGGGTTGGTGGAGTTGCCGGTGATGGAGACGCCGACGTTTTCAAAGTGCATGATGGCAACGCCTTCGCGCACGTCGTCCGCGCCGTAGCAGCGCACCTTGGCGCGCTCCCCGTCCGAATAGGCCTTCTCCATGACGACCTTCAACTCGCTCGTGGCGTAATCGAACTTCGTCTGAACGTAGGTAAAGCCGTTGATGCGGGAGATGATCATCGCGGCGTCCTTGCCAAGGCCGTTGAGGATGACGCGCAGGGGCGTCTTCCGGACCTTGTTGGCGTTGCGGGCGATGCCGATGGCGCCTTCCGCCGCCGCGAAGGACTCGTGGCCCGCCAGGAAGCAGAAGCACTGGGTTTCCTCGCGCAGGAGCATGGCGCCCAGGTTTCCGTGGCCGAGACCGACCTTGCGCTGATCCGCGACGGAGCCGGGCACGCAGAACGCCTGCAGGCCCTCGCCGACGCACTCGGCGGCTTCCGCGGCGGTCTTGACACCCTTCTTGAGCGCGATGCCCGCGCCGAGGGCGTAGGCCCAGACCGCGTTTTCAAACGCGATCATCTGAACGCCCCGCACGATCTTGTCGCAGTCGATGCCTTTTTCCAGGTTGTACGCCTTGAGGTCCTCAAAATCCTTGAAGCCGTACTTTTCGAGCACGGGCTGGATCTGATTAATTCTTCTCTCGTATCCTTCAAACAGAGCCATATCTCGCACCTCCTGTTACTGCTTGCGCGGGTCGATGTGCTTTGCCGCGCCTTCGTAGCGGCCATAGGTGCCGATGTTCTTCTCGTAGGCGTCCTTGGGATCGACGCCTTTTTTGATGGCGTCCATCATCTTGCCGAGGGAGACGAACTTGTAGCCGCAGATCTGGTCGTCCTCATCGAGGGCGATGGAGAGCACGTAGCCTTCGGCCATCTCAAGGTAGCGCGCGCCCTTGAGGCGGGTGCCGTACATGGTGCCGATCTGGGAGCGGAGTCCCTTGCCCAAATCCTCGAGACCCGCGCCGATGGCGAGGCCGTCGTCGGAGAAGGCGGACTGGGAGCGGCCATAGACGATCTGAAGGAAGAGCTCGCGCATGGCGGTGTTGATGGCGTCGCACACGAGGTCCGTGTTGAGCGCCTCGAGAATGGTCTTCCCGGGCAGAATCTCGGAAGCCATGGCGGCCGAATGGGTCATGCCGGAGCAGCCCAGTGTCTCGACCAGCGCCTCTTCAATGACGCCGTTTTTAATGTTGAGGGAAAGCTTGCACGCACCCTGCTGCGGCGCGCACCAGCCGACGCCGTGCGTAAAGCCGGAGATGTCCGTGATCTCCTTGGCCTGAACCCATTTGCCTTCTTCCGGAATGGGCGCGGGGCCGTGGTTCGGGCCCTTCGCCACGCAGACCATTTCCTCAATTTCGGGAGTATACTGCATGATAATCCTCCTTCTTTCATGCCGCGTAAGCGGCGGAGCACTCCATATGACGCGATTATAGCATAAATGCCGGGGCGTTGTTGATATTAATAAAGTAAATATTAAATTAATAGAATAGTCTGTACGTGGAGAAAAACAGGTACGGCGCGGTGAGAAACGCAATCCAGAGGGCCGTGCGCCCCGCATCCGCGCGTTGAACTTTGCGGAACGTCCAGGCGCGGTTGCATGCATACGAAAGGCCCGCCGAGCCTGCGACGCACAGCGCCGTCCAGATGACCGACAGCGCGTTTTGATAGATGTTTTCCGTAATTGCCAGGGCCGCCTGCCGCAAAAGGCTCGTTTCGGCCATGCCGAGGGTCAAAAGCACGGGCGCGAGCATCAGGACGGTTCCGAGGGCATAGGCCGCGCAGAGGTTGATCCAGGCGCGCCACATGCCCCTTTTCGCCCCTTCCCACGCGGCGCGGAGCCGGTCGCCGCGCGCGGCGTCGCCGGGCAGCGTAATGTAGAGGGAGGCGAGAAGCCCGAAAAAAGCGATGAGAAACGTTCCCGGAATGATGGCCGCCCAGGAGACCGGCACCACAAACATCATCCAGATGGGGAAAAAGAGCTTTGTCGTGACCATTTTAAGCGCTCCTTCACGGGCGCCGCTTCGCCGGCGCCGCGCAGTTCTGTCCGGGGAACGCGGCCCGCTTCGTCCGCGCTTGGAATAGGCAATGGATCGATTATTTAAGGACGACGTTCTTTTTTTCGCGCGATGCACGTTCAAGAAAACCGACCACATGGTACTTTTTGGAGAGAAATGCGCGAAGGATGGGCGGACGTGTGGATGCGGCACGCGCACAAGAACTTTCGCGGGAATAAATAAAGACCTATGTCCGTTATTGCAAGAACAGGTTGCGCATAAAAGCTGCCTATACGCCCTTTGTCAAATCGACCGCCTGCGCGTCGGTGAAAGAGATGAGTGCGTCCGGATCAATGACGAGTTGCTGGCCGCGCTGTCCGGCGCTCACATAGATTTTCTCCCAGAGGACCGCGGTCTCGTCGATGAAGGTGGGGTACCTCTTTTTCATTCCCACGGGCGAACAGCCGCCGCGCACGTAGCCCGTGAACGCAAGAAGCTCCTTCACGTGGACGAGCTCCAGTTTCTTCTCGCCCGCCGCGCCCGCCGCCTTTTTGAGGTCGAGTTCCTCCGCGACGGGAATGACGAACACGTTGACGCCCGTCTTTTCGCCCCGCGCCACGAGGGTCTTGAACACCCGCTCCGGTTCCGCGCCCAATTCCGCCGCCGCGTGCAAGCCGCTCAGGTCATCCTCGTCCACCTCGTAGGACGCGGTTTCAAAGGGCACGCCTGCTTGCCGCAGGAGCCGCATGGCGTTGGTCGTTGCCTCATTCACGCCGGATCAACAGTCCCTTCATTTTGTCCGAATTGTTGTGAAAAGCATCGACGTAGGCAATTTCATCCTCCGTCACGTCGATGAGGAGCTTGATTTCGCTGTCCCGCTTGACCATGTCCGCCGTCACAACCACAGCGACAAGGCCCGCACCCGCGTTCGTTCCGCGCCAGACGTCGATTCCGCCGCCGTCCATGGAACTGGTGCCCTTGAGATAGCCGTAATCCACCTCATAGACGAGGTTGGGGTACCGCGGATGCCGGGTGCCCGCCGGACGGTCAATGACCAGCGCGCTCGACGCAATCAAATTGTTGAGTGCCATCCAGAAGTCGGGATTGGTCATAGTAAACCTCCATAAGTGTCAGCCCGTGGGCCGGGGCCGTCACGCCCAGGTCCAACCGGGAGCCGCTTTCAAGCGCCCGGGTGAACGCGCCGGGTTCGAGTTTTCCCGCGCCCACCGAAATCAGCGTTCCCGCGATGATCCTGACCATGTTGTACAAAAAGCCGTTCCCGGTAATCAGCAGCGTGCGCTCGTCCCCCGACCGGGAGAGGGAAACGGCGTAAATCGTCCGCACCGTGTCCTTGACGACGGACCCGCTCGCCGCGAACGCGGCAAAATCATGGGCGCCGATCAGCGCCGACGCCTCGCGCCGCATCCATTCGTCGTTCAGCGGATAGATCACGTGGGCGTGGGTGTTGCGCGCAAGCGCGCCCGCGTGGGGCGACGACTTGATCTGGTAGCGGTATTGCTTTCCCACGGCGGAAAACCGCGCGTGAAAATCGTCCGGCATGGCGCCGGACGCCCAGATTCGGATGTCGGGGGGCAGCATTGTGTTGAGCGCGTATGAATACTTGTCAGCCGGAATGCGGGCACATGTGTCGAAGTGCGCCACCTGGCCGAGGGCGTGTACGCCGGCGTCCGTGCGGCTCGCACCCGTCAAGACCACCGGGGCTTTGAGGAGCTTTCCGAGGGCGCCTTCAATCACCTGCTGTACCGCCAGGGCATTCTCCTGCCGCTGCCAGCCCGCATAGTTCGTGCCTTCGTACTCGATGTCCAGCCGGATTCTCATGGCAGCCCCAGTGCGTTGAACAGGATGATGGTGGCGGTGAGGAGCGCGATGCATCCGGCGGCATACCCGTCCAGCCGCGCGAGCTTCAGCATGTTCATCCGCGTGCGTCCCGCGCCGCCCCGGTAGCAGCGCGCCTCCATGGCCAGCGCCAGTTCGTCCGCGCGCCGGAACGCGCTCACGAACAGCGGCACGAGCAGCGGCACCATGGCCTTGGCGCGCTTGACGATGTTCCCGCTTTCAAAGTCCGCGCCGCGCGCCTTCTGGGCGTTCATGATCTTGTCCGTCTCCTCCATGAGCGTGGGGATAAACCGGAGAGCGATGGACATCATCATGGCGATTTCGTGCGCGGGAAATCTGATCTTCGTAAGGGGCTTCATGAGGGCCTCCATGCCGTCCGTGAGGGAGAGGGAGGAGGTCGTAAGCGTCAGAAGCTGGGACGCGACCACGAGCAGCATCAGCCGGATGGCCATGTAAACCGCCGTGCGCGCGCCGCCGGTGGTAATCCGCATGAACTTCCAGCGGAAGATCACCTCACCCCCCGACTGCATGAACAGGTTGAGGAGGAAGGTGAAAATCACGATGAACAGGATGGGCTTGAGGCCCCGCACGATGAATTTCAAACCGATCTTCGTTGAGCGCGCGGTGGCGAGCACAAATCCGAAGATGAGAAAAAAGCCCAGAAATCCGTTCGTCAGAAAAACGTTTACAAGAAGAAGAACGGTCAGAACAATCTTCATGCGCGGGTCGAGCCGGTGAACGGCGGAATTGCCAGGGAAGTACTGTCCGATGGTGATGTTTTTAAGCACCTTCGCGCCCCCCCTTAAAATTCCGCAATACGGCCTCCGCCAGCGCCTCGACGCTGGTCACGTCCGCCGGAATTTCAAAGCCCTTCTCCCGCAGCCGGATGGCCAGCCGCACGGATGCGGGCACGCCCAGGCCCATTTCGTCCAGCTCGTCCGAATGCTGAAAAATCTCCGCGGGGGTGCCAAGATAGGCGATTTTTCCGCGGTTTAAAACCACGAGCCGATCGCAAAGCCGTCCCACGTCGTCCATGGAGTGGCTGACCATGACCACCGTGCGCCCGGATTCGTGAATGGACTTCACAAGATCGAGCATCTCGCGCCGTCCGGCCGGGTCGAGCCCCGCCGCCGGTTCGTCGAGAACCAGTACCGAGGGCCGCATGGCGAGCACACCCGCGATGGCGACGCGCCGCTTCTGCCCGCCGGAAAGCTCAAAGGGCGACCTGCCCGCGATATCCCCGGAAAGCCCCACCTGCGCGAGGGCCTCGCGCACGCGCTCCCCGATTTCAGCCTCGGCGATGCCGAGATTTTTCGGGCCGAAGGCGATGTCCCGCTCCACCGTCTCTTCAAACAGCTGGTACTCGGGATACTGGAACACCAGGCCCACCTCGCGCCGGATTTTGACAAGATCGGCGTCCTTCGAGGCGATGTCCATCCCGTTGACGATCACCTGGCCCTCCGCGGGCTTGATGAGCGCGTTCAGATGGGCGATGAGCGTGGATTTTCCGCTTCCGGTGTGCCCGATGATGCCAAAAAACGCGCCGTCCGCAATGGTGAAGCTGACGTCGTCAATTGCCCGCGTCTCAAAAGGGGTTCCCCGCATATACACATGTGAAAGATGCCTTATCTCGACCGGCACAGTTCCACTTCCATTTCGGTAACAGTCATAATTCCCGGGGCGATGTCCAGTCCCGACGCGCGCAAAATGCCCGCCAGCCGCGCCATCTCCGGC
Source organism: Bacillota bacterium (assembly GCA_023435435.1). GTDB lineage: Bacteria > Bacillota > Clostridia > Christensenellales > Aristaeellaceae > RUG11247. The sequence continues at coordinate 16,771 of JAEYRW010000112.1, forward strand.
ACATCCAGCCCCAGTGCCCGAATCTCCGCCTCGCGGGAAAAAACGTCCCGGGGCTCTCCCTCCATGACGAGCCTGCCCTCCGCCATGACCGCAACGCGGTCGGCCTTGGCGGCCTCGTCCATGAAGTGGGTAATCCAGACGATGGTGATGTTTTCCTCGCGGTTGAGCTTTCGCGCAAGGGCGAATATGTCCCGCCGCCCCACGGGGTCCAGCATGGCGGTTGATTCGTCGAAAACAATGATCTTCGGCCGCATGGCCACCACCCCCGCGATGGCGACCCGCTGTTTCTGGCCGCCGGAGAGCATGTGGGGGGAGGAGAGGGCGAAGTCCGCCATGCCGACGGTCCGGAGCGCCTCGTCCACGCGCCTGCGGATTTCGGGGGAAGGGACGCCCAGATTTTCGAGCCCGAACGCGCAGTCCTCCTCGACGATGGTGGAGACGATCTGGTTGTCCGGGTTCTGAAACACCATGCCGCAGCGGGTGCGGATTTCGTAGCAGCTGTCCTCGTTTTCCGCCATGATCCCGTCCACGGTCACCGTGCCTTCCGAAGGGACGATGAGTGCGTTGAGCATTTTTGCGAGGGTGGACTTGCCGCTTCCGTTCCGCCCGAGCACCGCGAGAAACTCACCCCGCCTGATCTCAAGCGAGACGCCCGCGACCGCGTCGCCCTCCGCGCCTTCATATTTATACACGGCGTCCCTCACGCTGACAATGACGTCTGGCACGTTTGCCCCCCTCGTTTCACAGCCGAATTACTAAGCGAATTATAACACCATATCGTTAAATGCTGACGGAATCGCCAAATCTTTTCTTTTATTCGCCAACAGAATGTGATAAAATATCGGAAGAATAAACGCAAGGAGTGAAAAGTATGGCCTACAACAAGAAAACGATCGAGGATATCGACGTCGCCGGCAAAAAGGCTCTCGTGCGCTGCGATTTCAACGTACCGCTGGACGCCGACAAAAACATCACCGACGAGACGCGCATCAACGCCGCGCTTCCGACGATCAAATATCTGCTCGACAAGGGCGCCGCGGTCATCCTGTGCTCCCATCTTGGCCGTCCCAAGGGGGAGGTCAACATGAAGTACTCCCTGGCCCCGGTTGCCAAGCGGCTGTCCGAAAAGCTCGGCTTCGAAGTGAAGCTCGCCAAGGACTGCGTCGGCCCGGACGCCAAGGCGCTGGCCGCGGCGGTGAAGCCGGGCGAAGCGATTTTGCTTGAGAATCTGCGCTTCCATCCGGAAGAGGAAGCCAACGATTCCGCCTTCGCCAAGGAGCTTGCCTCCATGGCGGACATCTACGTCTCCGACGCGTTCGGCACCGTGCACCGCGCGCATGCCTCCACCGCGGGCGTCGCGGCGTATCTCCCCGCCGTCGCCGGCTACCTCATCGGCAAGGAGCTTACCTTCCTGGGCAACTCCGTGGAAGACCCCGCCCGTCCGTTCGTGGCGATTCTCGGCGGCGCCAAGGTCAAGGACAAGATCGGCGTCATCACCGCCCTCATCGAGAAGGTCGACACCCTCATCATCGGCGGCGGCATGGCCTATACCTTCGCCAAGGCCCAGGGCGGCACCATCGGCGATTCCCTGTTGGATCCCGACCGCGTGGAGCTCGCCAAGGAGCTCATGAAGAAGGCGGCCGAAAAGGGCGTCCAGATGCTCCTGCCCGTGGACACCCTCTGCGGCAAGGAATTCTCCAACGATACCGAGACCATGGTCTGCAAGACCACGGAGATTCCGGACGGCTGGCAGGGCCTCGATATCGGGCCCGAGACCATCAAGATTTTCGCGGAGGCCGTCAAAGCCGCCAAGACCGTCGTCTGGAACGGCCCCATGGGCGTGTTTGAGATGCCGAAGTTCGCCAGCGGCACCCTCGCGGTTGCCAACGCCATGGCCGAATCGGACGCCATCACCATCATCGGCGGCGGCGACAGCGCGGCCGCGGTTACCCAGATGGGTCTGGCCGACAAGATGAGCCACATCTCCACCGGCGGCGGCGCGTCGCTCGAGTTCCTTGAGGGCAAGGTGCTCCCCGGCGTCGCGGCCCTGAACGACAAGTAAGAGACCCGGAATTGCGGGGGTTGCGGCGACGCGGCCCCCTTCAAACATGAAACGGAGGATATGAAAATGCGCAAGCCCATCATTGCCGGAAACTGGAAAATGAACAAGACCCCCGAGGAGGCCGCCCAACTCGTCAAGGAGCTCGTGCCCCTCGTAAAGGACGCCGCCTGTGACGTGGTTGTCTGCACCCCCGCCGTGTGCTTCGCGAGCGTGTTGCCCATCATCGAGGGCACCAACGTCAAGCTCGGCGCGCAGAACGTCCACTTCGCCGCCTCCGGCGCGTACACCGGTGAGCTTTCCGCCGACATGCTCAAGGCCTCCGGCTGCGAGTACGTCATCATCGGCCATTCCGAGCGCCGCCAGTACTTCGGCGAGACCGACAAGACCGTCAACCTTCGCACCGTCGCGGCCGTGAAGGCGGGCCTCAAGGCCATCGTGTGCGTGGGCGAGATGAAGGACGAGCGCGTGGACGGCTATACCGACATCCTCGTGACCTATCAGACCCAGATGGCGCTGAAGGGCCTCACCGCCGAGGAAATGGACGCCGTCGTCATCGCCTACGAGCCCGTCTGGGCCATCGGCACGGGCCTGACGGCCACCGACGAGCAGGCCAACGAGACCATCGGCGTCATCCGCAAGGCCGTCGCGGCCGCGTACGGCGACGCGGTCGCCCAGAAGGTGCGCATTCAGTACGGCGGCTCCATGAAGGGCTCCAACGTCAAGGGTCTCATGGCGCAGCCCGAGATCGACGGCGGCCTCATCGGCGGCGCGTCCCTCAAGGCGGCGGACTTCGCGCAGGTGGTGAACTACTGATGGCGGTTACCGCGCTTCTGATTCTCGACGGCTTCGGCATCGGCAAAAACGACCCGAAAACCAACGCCATCCTCGCCCAGGGCACGCCCCACATCGACGCGCTCAAGGCGAAGTATTCCACGACGGAAATCGGCGCCTCCGGCCTTGACGTGGGACTTCCCGACGGTCAGATGGGCAATTCCGAGGTGGGCCATACCAACATCGGCGCGGGCCGCGTGGTTTATCAGATGCTCGTCAAGATCACAAAGGACATTCAGGATGGCGTGTTCTTTGAAAATCCCGCGCTCATTTCCGCCATGAAGAACGCGGCCGAAAACGGCAAGGCGCTTCACCTCATCGGCCTCGTGTCCGACGGCGGCGTGCATTCCCATCAGGAACACCTGTACGGGCTGATTCGGATGGCGAAGAAAAACGGCGTCAAAAAGGTGTATGTGCACGCGCTCCTGGACGGCCGCGACGTGCCGCCGGACTCCGGCAAGGGCTTCGTCAAGGAACTGGTCGGCAAGATGGCCGAAATCGGGCTGGGCAAGATCGCCACCGTCATGGGCCGCTACTACGCCATGGACCGCGATTTCGCTTGGGACCGCGTGGAGAAGGCGTATGCCGCCATGGTGTACGGCGAGGGCGTGAAGGAATCTGATCCCGTGAAGGCGGTTGCGGACTCCTATGAAAAGGGTGTCACCGACGAGTTCGTTCTGCCCACCGTGTGCGACGCGGAGGGCGTGATCGGCGCGGGTGACTCGGTGGTTTCCTTCAACTTCCGTCCCGACCGCGCGCGCCAGTTTACCCGCGCGTTTGTCGATCCGGACTTCGACGGGTTCGCACGGAAGAAGGGCTTTTTCCCGCTTACCTACGTGTGCATGACCCAGTACGACGCCACCATGCCCAACGTGACCGTGGCTTATCCCCCCGAGGCGCTCACCATGACAATGGGCGAGTATCTCTCCAGGATGGGGAAGACCCAGCTGCGCATCGCGGAAACCCAGAAGTACGCCCATGTGACGTTCTTCTTTAACGGCGGCGAGGAAAAGACGTTCCCCGGTGAGGATCGGATTCTGATCCACTCCCCGGACGTGGCGACCTTCGACCTGAAGCCGGAGATGAGCGCCTACGAGGTGAAGGACGCGGTCGTCAAGTGCATCAATGAGGAAAAGTACGACGTCATCATCCTGAACTTCGCCAACTGCGATATGGTTGGACACACCGGATTCATGGACGCGGCCAGGGCGGCGGTCAAGGCGGTGGACACTTGCGTGGGCGAGGTTGTCGACGCGATTCTCGCGCATGGCGGCAGGTGCGTCATCACCGCCGACCACGGAAACGCCGACCAGATGATCGACGAGACCAGCGGCGGCCCGTTTACCGCGCACACCACCAACCCCGTGCCCGTGATCGTCATTGATCCCGCGAAGCCCAGGCAGGACCTTCGCGCGGGCGGCAGGCTCTGCGACCTCTGCCCGACCATGCTTGACATGATGGGCATGGAGAAGCCCGCCGAGATGACGGGGGTTTCGCTCATCGAGCGCTAGGAGGGGAACGCCGGGGGCGCTGCCCCCGG
>JAEYRW010000005.1 GCA_023435435.1 Bacillota bacterium
CGTCAGTACACCGTTATCAGCGTGCCCGCCGCGCAATTGTTGTAGATCCACTTGGCGTCGTCCACCTTGAGGCGGATGCAGCCGTGGGAGGCGCGGGAGCCGAGGGCGTTGACGGAGCCCTGTCGGAGGGAATCGGTGTCCTTCTCCGAGTAGAGCACGGAGTGGAACATGATGCCGCCCACGATGACGTAGCCGTACTGGGCCCAGCAGTCAAATTCCTTGAAGTAGTACCACCTGCCCACCGGTCCGCCCGAGGCCCATGTGCCGTAGGGGGTGGGGTTGGTCTTTGTGCCGGTGGAGCAGACCATGGTCTTGACAAGCTTTGTATAGTCGCCCGCGATCCACTCGTAGACGTACACCTTCTGGTCCGCCACGGAGATTTTGACCTTGTAGGGGTTCGCGGGACGGTCGGACTTGATGGCGGCGGAGGAGTACATCAATCGCTGGGTGGTCTCGTCCGCGACGCCTGTCTGTTCGAGACTGTTGCGCTTCTGGAAGTACTTCACGGCAGCCTCGGTGCCCGCGCCGAACTGGCCGTCGATGCCGTTGTAGCTGGAGAGGTACCAGAGCGACGCCAGCCTGCGCTGGAGGCGCGTCACCTCGTCCGCGTTGGTCGCCGCGCCGCGCGCGAGATCCTCGGCGTAGAGGGTGACGTTTTTCATGGAGATGATGTCCGCCATGAGGTCGTCGGTCACGATGCCGTCCGGCTCGTAGGGCGTCGGGGTGGGCTCGACGGTGGCTTCGGTGCCGGCTCCGATGGGCTCGTCCGTTACCTCGGGCTGCTCCGTTTCATTCAGGAGCGTGATGCCCGCCGTCACGGCCGGCGTCGCGGTGGGCTCCGGCGTAGGTTCGGGGGTCGGGGCAACGGTGGGCGTCGGGGAGGGGGTGGGGTTCGCCTCGTAGTAGGCGACCTCCTGGTCGTGGACGTACTGCTGATAGAGTTTCACGGCCGTCTCGGTTCCGCTGCCGAAATCGCCGTCGGCCGAGCCGCTCATGAAGCCCATGACCTGCAAAGCCTGCTGGATGAGCTTGATTTCGTCGCCCTTGGCGCCTTTGGCCCGGGGCGTCGGCTCCGGGGTCGGCTTCGGGATTGCGGAAACCGCGTTCAGCTGGGCGAGGGTGTCCGCATCCGCCGCGCCGGTTGCGGTAAGGCTGTTCGCCTCCTGGAATTCCAGGATGGCGGCCTCCGTGCCCGCGCCGAAGATGCCGTCTGCCGTGCCGGTGAGGTAGTCAAGCTCGATGAGCCTTGTCTGGATGTCCTTGATGGTGGTGGCCGTCTCGTCGTCGCGCGCGCCGTTGGCCAGCGGCGTGGGGGAGGGGGTGGGGAGCGCCGATTCGTCGCCGAAGAGCATTCCCAGTGTCTTTTCGTCCTTTTCGCCCGTCGCCTCGAAGCCGCAGAACGTCTGGAATGCCTTGAGCGCCTCCGTGGAGCGCGGCCCGAATATTCCGTCTGCGGTTCCCGTCAGAAAGCCAAGCTCGATCAGGCGCGTCTGAATTTCGACGTCCGCATATGTCGTCTGTGTCGCCGAGGGCGTCGGCGTCGTCCGGGACTCGCTGTGTGCCGTCCCGCTCATGACCCGGCTCAGCACGGTTTCCCCGTCGTCGTCGACGGCGATGAACCCGCAGGCGGTCAGCGTCATAAGCGCGGCCAGCAGCGCGGCAAGCAGTTTCACTTTCATTTCGAGCACCTCTGTGTTTTTGTTGCGTATATGAGACGCAACAACGCCCTTCGTAGTTTCATGCAATGTCTGGCATAAATAATGCCAAAAATTGCGATGCCCGTTGTGGCTGGTTCAGTGGGACAGGCGGTCGCGCCATTTTTCGCACACGTCGCGCACCTCCGCGCGGCCCGCGGCGCGGAAGCGCCAGACGAAGTTGGCGTCGCCGCGGGCGCGGATGGGGGAGAGAAGCTCGTTGTCCCGCCGGCCGGTTTCGAGAAACGCGCCGATGTCGGAGAGGAGCGTCATTTCAACGCGCCTGGCCTCGGGCGTCAGGATGACGAGCGTGAATCCCTCGCCGCCCTTCTGTCCCAGCCCGAACGCGCCGCCCAGGCCCGTGGACTGCACCAGGGCGGGCAGCATGCCCACCGTGAGCGCGCCGGGCGGATAGCGGTCCAAGCGAAAATCGGCGTCTTCTCCCGGCCCGGGGCCGTAGAGGAGGCACCGCTCGTTCCCGTTGCGCGCCAGGCCCCAGAAGCCGCCTTCGCGCTGTATGTAGAGGGAATTTTCGGGGTCGAACCCCTCCCCCCGAACCCGCGCCGCGAAGGCGAGCCGCATGTCCTCAAGGACGCGGAGCTGTTCGCGACGGGGCGTGCCCGCGGTTTGTTTCATGTGCGTACCTCAATAATCAGGAGATTGGACGAAGCGGCTCATGGCAATGTTGCCGTGATGAATTGCGGTATTATTGTGACTGTGCCGTCAGTGCCTGCCCGCGGCGATGGCGCAGACGGCGTTGATGAGGATCACCGCCAAAAGCGCGTGCAGCGGGTTTGTAATGGAAAAACCTTCCACAAAATGCGCGCATGCGTACAAAAGCGCGATGTCGATGACGGGCTGAATGAGGCCCATTGTGAGGCAGCCGATGGGGATCGACAGGATGCGGATGATGGGCCGGACGGCCACGTGGACCGCGCCCAGCAGCGCGCCCATGGCGACGGACGCCGCCAGACTTTCGGCCCGGAAGCCGTCCATCATGCGGACGCACGTGGGGATCGCCAGCACGCAGCACGCGAACACGATGGCGGCCCGGCTACCCCTGCGCATCGGAGAACCTCTCATTAATGATATCATAAAATGCCTCCCACGCGCCGCTTCGCGGTGGTTTTGACTGAAATGTCAAAATTTCGTCACGGGTCGGGTGCGCAAGCGAAAGGCTGTACGCCCACAACGCCAGTTGCCGGCCCGGAACGCCGTTTCCGTAGCGCATGTCGCCCCATAACGGGTGGCTGATGTGCGCGTGCTGAACGCGGATCTGATGGGCGCGGCCCGTCATGAGCTCCACGTCCGCAAGCGTCAGTCCGTCCCGCACCGCCACCGGCGCGGTCACAAGCGACGCCCGCTTCGCCCCCGGGGTGCCCTCCCCGACGACGCGCACCATGCCGTCCGCGCCCTTGACAAGGAAGTCCGCGAGCGTCCGCGCCTCGCGCATTTCGCCCTCCACCACCGCCAGATACCGTCTGCCCTGGGTGTGCGCCTGAAACTGCGCGCCCAGCCGCGCCGCCGCCTTGCTCGTCCGCGCGAATACCATCACGCCGCCCGCCGGGCGGTCCAGCCGGTGCACCAGACCCAGATATACGTTGCCCGGTTTCCCGTATTTTATGCCAATATATCCCTTCAATTCCGTGAGCGCGTCCAAATCCCCCGAGGCGTCGGCCTGCGAGGGCATGTTCGGCGGCTTCACCGCCACCAGTATGTGATTGTCGCAGTACAGCACATCCATATAGGCCTCCGGAGGGGGAAGACGGGGCGCGCTGGGGCGCTGCCCCAGACCCCGCACAAGGGACATTGTCCCCTGAGAATCCCGCAATAAGGAAAAAATCTTATTCTGCCCGTCGCGCGCGGGGGCCTAGCCCCGCTTGCGCGAGCAAAGGTTTTGCGTATCAAAATCCGTTCCCCGCCGCGCAGCGGCGGAGTATGGGATTCTTAAGGGCGTCAGCCCTTAAGCGGGGGTTCGGGGGCGGCGCCCCCGACGCTCCCCGTTCCCTCCAACAGCCCCGTCGCCCTGCCCTCGTAGAACACCGCCATTTTGTGGAGCGCGCGGGTGAGGCAGACGTACAGGAGGCGCGCGTCGAGGGGGCGCGTGGGGAAATTTTTCTCGTCGGCGTCGAGGACGACCACGCCGTCGAATTCGAGGCCCTTGACCGCGTCCGCAGGGGCGAGCACCACGCCGGCGGGGTAGCTGTCGGCCTGGGGGTCGAGGACGGTCCAGCCGAACTTTTTGGAAAGCGCCTCGATTCTTTTGCGCGAGCGCGCCATGACGGCGATGGAGTGGAGGCCCGCGTCCGTCCATTCTTTGACGATTTCGGCAAGCTGCTTCTCGCCGCCCGCCGCGAAGAGGGGCGCTTCGCCGTGGCGCAGAACCGGCTGAGCGGGCCGGAGGTTGGCGACGGGCATGTTTTTGACCACGCGGGAGGCGAAGTCCATGATCTCGATGGTGTTCCGATAGCTGGTGATGAGCTCGTGGCGGCTTGCCGCACCTTCGAACACGCCGCCGGTGAGTTCCTCCCAGCTGGCGAGGCCGCGGTAGCCCGCGATGCCCTGCATGAGGTCGCCCACGATGGTGAAGGTCGCGCCGCGGGCCATTCTCTTTAATAATTCGACCTCGAAGGGGTTGAAATCCTGCGCCTCGTCGATGACGATATGGCGAATGTCGAGCCTTTTTAGTTCCAATGTGCGCATGGCGATGAGGGCGATGGGTGCGATGTCCTCGCGCTCGAACGCGTTTTTGGAGACGGTGTATTCCGCCGCGCGCTTCATGCCGCCCGTCGCGCCGCCCGCCAGCTGATCCTCCAGAAATTGAAGATACAGCTTTTTCGGGTCCAGCGTCGGGAACAGCTTCATGGCGTTTTTGGGGAAATCCGTTCGCTGCTTCTTGAGCTGCTTCTGGCGTTCAAGCATGGAATCGTACAGCTTTTGCGCCTTTCGGGTGCGTTCTTCCTTGGACGCGATGGTCTTGGGCAGTTCGGTGATCCGCCGGTCGCACTCGCGCCCGTACCATTCGGAGATGGAATGCGCGGCCTGGGCGGCCCGCAGCTTAAGCTGCTTTTTCAGCTCGTCCAGCCGCCTTTTTAATGGAAACGGCTTTTCATCCACCAGCAGGAATTTGCGCAGCTCGTCCGCCTTGTAGACGGGGATGGGGCCGAATAGAATGTCCTGGTCCGGCGGGAACGATTCCTCGTACCGGTCGAGCCAACGGTCGAGCCGCGTCAGCATGTCCAGGGAACCCTTGTATCTTTGCGTCTGGGTATAGGCCGCGAGGGTGACCTCGTCCATCTCCAGCACGTCTTCCAGCGCCGTCGACGGCTTTATTTTGGGCAGCGCACCCTCCAGCCAATCATCCATGAGTCGCTGAAACGTCGTCTGGCGCACGTTTTCCACGCCGAGATCGGGGAGCACCTGCGCAATATAGTTGAGAAACAGTGGGTTGGGAGCGAGAATCAGCATGTTGTCGGCGCGAAGCCTTTGCTGGTATGTGTACATGAGATAGGCGATGCGGTGAAGCGCGATGGTGGTCTTGCCCGAGCCCGCGACGCCCTGCACGACGAGATTCTTGTCGATGGGATAGCGAATGACGTAATTTTGCTCTGCCTGAATGGTGGTGACGATTTCCCGGAGCCGCTCGCCCGTGGTTTCCCCGAGCACCCCTTGGAGGAATTCGTCCTGGGAGACGATGTCTGCGTCAAAAATGGTTTGAATTGCGCCGTCTTCAATGCTGAATTGGCGCTTGAGCGTCAGTTCACCCTCGACGGTGCCGTCCGGGGCCTCGTACTTCAGCGGGCCGATCTGCCCGGAGTAATAGAGGTTTGCCACCGGTGCGCGCCAGTCCACCACCTCGACCTCCAGCGAGTCTGTCCGCAAAACGCCGTACTTCCCGATGTAGTACGTCCGGGGACCGCCGCCCGTTTCCGTGAAGTCGATGCGCGTAAAGTAGGGCTTTCTGAGCGCCTGCCCCAGGTTCCGCTCGGTCTGCAGCGCCCGCAGATACATCATCTCGCGCAGCGGCAGCGCGTCCGGATCGTACATCCGCGCGGTACTCAGCCCGCCTTCCGCCGCCAGACGGTCGTTTACCGCCACCTGCCGTTCCCGTTCGATGGTTTCCCGCGTCTCAACCAGATGCCCGGCCTCCTCGGCGTATGCCGGGTGTTCCGTCGCAGCCATGCTCACACACCTCCCGGTTTTTGCGTAGACATCCATTATACCACAAGAACCCCGCCCGCGCAAGCGCGCCGCGGGCCGGCCGCAGGGCCAACGCATGAATGAAGAATCTATTACGCCGATCCGACAGATGTACTCCCAAACGACGCATCTGGCTCAACAAAGTGGTAAGCACCATCCTCACTGCAGGGAATTCTGTGGGTAATAAAGTCGTTTTGTGTGCGTTCGTCAGAGCATCTTCAATGAATCGTAATTCATGCGTTGGCCCCGCGGAGGTGGAGGAGGCGGGGGAACGCCGGGGGGCACCGTCCCTGGACCCCCGCCAAAGGGATTGAATCCCTTTGCAATCCCCAGAATGGTAAAATTCAATTTTGTTCGCCCGGTGCCCCGGGGCACCGAGTTTACTTTCGGTCGCGCGGGGGCCGGGGTAGAGCCCCGGCGTCCCTCCGCCCTCCATGGCCTCCGAAAATGTTCCACGCGTCCGGCCCGAGGAGTTCGAACAGTGCGTCCCGTTCCTTTGCCGCGAGGGGGGCGTCGGTATCGACGGAGGTCATGAGATAGGGCGCGAGGCGGTTGAAGGCGGCCTGCTCGGGGGTGAAGCCCTTGACGTTTATGTAAATGTCGCCGGTGAATGCAATTTTGAGCCGGCGTTCGACGAGCACGATTTCGCCGCGCACGTGTCCGCCTGCGCCTTCGTAGACCTCAAAGTCGAGGTCGGCCCAGCGGAACGCGCCGATTTTCTCCAGGGGCGCGGCCAGAGGCTCGCTGGAACCGCCGATGACGCGCATGTTCCGGGCATCCGGCGGCGCGTAGTCCGAGAGGATTTTGGAAATGCGCACGTAGGGCGCGTGGAAGGGATTCTCCTCGCGGAAATTGTCGGTTCCGGCGCGCTCCCGGGCGAAGTTCTCGTAGCACTTGAGGCTCATGTAGACGTTCTCGAATGCGTCCAGCATGCCGCAGTGGTCGACGTCGGCGTGGGTGATCACCGCGTCCCGGGGCATCCGGTCAAAGCCGGGGATGGCCGCACCCAGCGCGGCGAGCGCCTCGGCGCGGAAACGCGCGAAGCCGCAGTCCACGAACAAAAGGCGGCCGTCCCGCTCGAACACATAAAGATTGCTGCCGCAGGGCGGCTCAAGGAGGGTCAGACCCAACTCGTCAAAGCGCGTAATCCGGGGCCTGTACGCCGCGCCGGAGGAACGGTGAAGCGCCTCGGCAAACTTCCCGATGTACTCGAACGTCGTGTGAAACGGCCTCTCCCGCCGCTCGAGGGTTTCCATGATGCGGTTGCTGTCGACGATGAGGTCGCCCTTTTGCGCGTCGGTGAGGCCCAGCATCTCGGCGATCCCGCCCGCGAAGGAGATGTAAAACACGGTGTTGTCGAGGATTTTTTCGGTCTTGTTGTAATCGATGACGCGCACGTCGCACAGAAGCGCGGCTTCCCGGAGAAAATCCGACACGTCGCGGCTGTTTTCGACGAAAAGGCCCATGCGGAAGTGCTGGTACGCCTCTCCCGTCGCTTCGGAGCTGATGTAGGAGATGTTGAAATCGTAGCTTGAGATGAGTTCAAGAACGGGCAGTACGTGGCCGGGCTCGTCCCGCAGCAGGAACTCGAGGAGCACCACCCGGCCGATGGCCATGTCCGACTGGAGATAGCCCTTTTCCGCGAGTCTCCGGGTCGCCTCGTCCAATTTGTCTGCCGGGCCTTCCACCTCGATGAACAGAACGTGCGCGTCCACGGCCTTGTTGTAGCTCACCCGGGTGATGTTCAGGCTGAGCGCAGTCATGATCTCGCTCGCCGTCCGAAACGCGCCCGCCTTGTCGGGCAAAAGCGTCGTGTATGTCCGCTTCATTTTCCGTCCATCCATTCCGAAATGCGCGCCGCCACCGCCTCGGCGGATTTTCCCGTCTCACAGGTCCCAAAATAATCCAGCACGGCCCGGGCGTTTTCCGCCGCGCCGCCCGCGTGCGCGAGCAGGTTCCAAAGCTCCGCCTCCGTGTGCGCGATCCGGTAAGGGGATTTTTCCACGTCGAAGTACAGCGCGCGCTCAAAATGCTCCGCCGGGTGATACAGGATGGTCGGGCGGCCCAGCAGCGGAAAATCCCCCGCGCAGGAGGAATAGTCGGTTAAAAGCATGTCGGAGGCCATCATAAGTTCCGCCATGTCGGGATGCTTCGTCACGTCGACGTCCGCACCCGCGACGCCGGCATTCATGTCGTGGGCGCGCGCCGCACAGATCCAGTCCTCCCCCGTCTTCGCGCGCAGCGCAAGAACCGCCGCCGCCAGATCGAAGGGGGGATGGAACAGCCCGCCCCGGGCGGAATCCCGGAACGTGGGCGCGTAGAGCAATATTTTTTTGTTTACGGGAAGGCCTGTGCGGCGGCGCGCTTCACCGATGGACATGGGATTCACGAGGGCGTCGTTGCGCGGAAGGCCGACTTTTAAAACCTCGCCGCCGTAGCGGAACGCGGTGCGGTACATTTTTTCGCAGAAATCCGAGCCGGCGACGGCGAGATCCATGTATTTGCAATCGGGGAAGCCCCCGTCCGGGTCCATGTCGTACAGCACGCGCTTGAAGCCCCGGTCGCCGTGCCAGGTCTGGACATATTTCTGGTCGGGGAACTTGATCTGATAAAACGGGCGGTTGAAGTTGTCCACATAGACGCGGGCGGTGGAGATTTCGCGCATCCAATGCGGGGAGCCGGGCGCGGCCCGGCGCACCCAGGCGGGCGCGTCGGCCTTTTCCCCCAGCTGAAACACGATGTCCGCGTCGGGGCGCATTTCGTGCAGCGCTTCGGCGATGGCCCGGGGGCTGTCCGAAAACGCCGCGCCCTTGAAGCTCGAAAACGCGACCTTTTTGGGATTGACGCCCCGGGCGTGCAGGGCGCGCATGTACGGCCCCAGAACGGCACTCCGAAGGGCGATCAGCGCCTTGCGCGCGGATTTGCGCATTAGTACCCCTGCCTTACCGAGTAATTGGGTGCTTCCTTGGTGATGTTGATGTCGTGGGGATGGCTTTCCACAAGGCCCGCGCCGGTGATGCGGATAAACTCGGCCTCCTTGCGGAGGTTTTCGACGGTCTTGGCGCCGCAATAGCCCATGGAGGAACGAAGCCCGCCCACCAGTTGGAAAATCGTCTCGGAAAGCGGGCCCTTGAACGGCACGCGGCCCTCGACGCCCTCGGGCACAAGCTTCTTTTGGTCCTCCTGAAAGTAGCGGTCCTTGCTGCCCTCGGCCATGGCGGACATGGAGCCCATGCCCCGGTAGACCTTGAAGGAGCGGCCCTGATAGATTTCCATGGCGCCCGGGCTTTCCTCGGTGCCCGCGAAGAGGCTTCCGAGCATCACAGCCGTGGCGCCCGCCGCGATCGCCTTGGGGATGTCGCCCGAATACTTGACGCCGCCGTCGGCGATGACGGGCTTGCCGACCTTGTCGGCCTCCTCGGCGCAGTCCATGATGGCGGTGATCTGGGGAACGCCCACGCCGGAGACCACGCGGGTGGTGCAGATGGAGCCGGGACCGATGCCCACCTTCACGATGTCCGCGCCGGCGGAAATGAGGTCGCGGGTGGCGGGGGCCGTTGCGACGTTGCCCGCGATGATTGTGATGCCGGGATACGCGGCGCGGATTTTCTCCACCGTTTCGACGACGCCCTGGGAATGGCCGTGGGCGGTGTCGACGCCGATGGCGTCCACCTTGGCGGCCACCAGCGCGGCGACGCGCTCCATGGTGTCCTTGGTGACGCCCACCGCCGCCCCGCACAGGAGCCTGCCGTTCTTGTCCTTGGCGGAGAAGGGATATTTCGTCGTCTTCTGGATGTCCTTTATTGTGATGAGGCCGCGCAGCATGTAGTTTTCGTCCACGAGGGGCAGCTTTTCGATGCGGTGCTTGGCAAGGATGGCCTTCGCCTCCTCGAGCGTGGTGCCCACGGGCGCCGTGACCAGGTGCTCGCTCGTCATGGCCTCTTTGATTTTCTTGCTGAAATTTGTTTCAAACCGGAGATCGCGATTGGTGAGAATGCCAACGAGTTTTCCGTTTTCGGTGATGGGAACGCCGGAGATGCGATAGCGCTCCATGAGCGCCTGGGCGTCCGAAACGAGATGATCCGGGGAGAGGAAGAAGGGATCGGTGATGACGCCGTTTTCGGATCTTTTGACCTTGTCCACCTGCGCCGCCTGTTGGTCGATGGACATGTTCTTATGGATGATGCCCATGCCGCCCTCCCGGGCGATTGCGATTGCGAGCCGCGCGTCCGTCACTGTGTCCATCGCCGCGGAGAGAATCGGAATGTTCAGCGTGATGCTCCCGCTGAGCCGGACGGACGTGTCCGCCTCCCGGGGAAGCACGCTGCTCTTTTGCGGGACAAGCAGAACGTCGTCGAACGTGAGGCCCTCGCGTATGACTGCCATAACTGCAACCTCCTTCAGATATTTTTGCGATTATAGCAGCATTGACGCCCTGAATCAAGCGTCCGTGAATAATATCCTGCAAAGAATTTGTTATACCGCACTCACTGGTCCACCAGCGTCTCCGTCTTCAGTCCGTCCGCCTGGAGGACCACCGGGCGGATGACGGCGGCAACGAGCCACACGAAAAGGGCGATGAGCAGAAGCGCCGCAATGTACAGAAGCCGTGCCGTCAGCTTGGATACGACGCCCACGGGCTTGATGGTTCCCGACGCCTCCGCCTCGAACGTGCGGTATACGGCGCCCGCGTCCGGCGCCACGCCGGACGCAAGTTCCTCCCGGCAGGTGTCCGCCAGGCGGGTCTCAATGTGCGCGCGCTGGGCGGGGTCGAGCCTGCGCTTCGCGCGCTTTTCAAACCGCGCGATGAGGGTATCCACCTGCCGGGTCGTCATGTTCATCGCCCGGGCGCTCTGACGCGCGCTCATGCCGCAGCCGTAGCGGAGCAGGATGAGCCTGCGCATCTCGGCGTCCTCCTGTTCGACGAGCCGGCGCATGGGGTCGGCGGCGGGGCCGTCCAGCGCGCTCTCGGGAAACGCCTCGAACGTCAGCTCCAGCTCCTCCAAATTCTCCAAAAGCGCGATGCGGCGCAGGTCGCCGCGCAAACTCTCGCGAAACGCGCGCGCGCTGTGAAAGCGGCGGCGGCTCAGAAAGCCCTGCAAAATCGCGCGCTGGGCACAGTACTCCGCCTTGTCATAGTTCCCGGCAATGGCGTGGGCCATGCCAAAGAGCTCCGCGTACACGGGCTTCACCCGCGCGAAGTACAGCCGCAGCTCGTCCGTCCGTTCGTTCATTCCTCGTCCTTTCCGTAGGGGCGACGCCGGGGGCCCCGCCCCCGGATCCCTGCCAAAGGGACTGCGCCCCTTTGGAATTCCCATGATGGGGACTTCTTCATTCCGTTCCCCGCCGCAGAGCGGCGGAGTATGGGCTTCTCAAGGGAGAATGTCCCTTGCGCGGGGGTGCCGGGG
>JAEYRW010000061.1 GCA_023435435.1 Bacillota bacterium
TAGTAAGATGTGTGTAGGGCCGCATAGTCCACCTCGTAGTTGATGTGTTGTGCAATTCCATTTTACTACGCTTGGTCTTTGCGGTCTACTTCTTTCCCTCCTTTTGCACTTGCTATTGTAATCTGCCCTCTGCCCCTGGACCCCGCCAAAGGGACAGTGTCCCTTTGGAAACCCATACACAGATGGGGAAATTTGTTGTTTCGTCATCGGATCACCCGGGGACCCACCCCCGGGCGGCCGAGCTGTCTTTTAAAAAGACGAACTTTTATCTGCCCGTTCCTGAATATGATCGTGAATTATATAATATAGGTAGAAACTCACATGAAAACGCGGCCGCGCAACGGTCCACGCCTCCCTTGGGAGTGCGTCCGGATCACCGCGCGGCCTTTTGAGGCGCGTAACCCATTCATATGCGAAAAAGGCCGAAGGAATTCCGTCCGGCCCTTTATTTTACGGATGCTTAACGCTCGACGGGGAGGCAGATTTCCACGAAGCGATCCGCCTTGTCCGGACGGGGCGGCCAATCATACAGCGCGAGCTCCGGGGCGTCCCGGAGGGTGCAGCCTGACCCGGGCAGCCATTCCTCGGCAACCCGCCTCCGCAGCGTCCGGTAATCGTGGGCCGGCATGCGCGAGCACTGGGTTTTGAACACGGCGTACGCCCCGGCAGGCACGGTCAGTTCCTCAAATCCGAACTTTTCCATAAAATCGATGCCCGTGACCTTGGAATCATACATGTGCGCGCGCGTCCACGCATCCACTTCTTCGGCGTACCAGAAGTCGTATCCGTCGTCCCCGACATTTGTGAGCGCGACCAGGTTCGTGTAGATCTCGTCCGTCATGCCGCGCAGCATGTACTGACCGGCCCGCGTGGAGGTCATGAGGCGTTCCTCCTGCTCATCCCGCGCGGCGCCGTAGGGCGCGCCGTCAAAACGCCTGCGGAAGCCGAGGAGAACCGTTTCTTCCCTGTTTTCGATCCTGTAATCCAGCATGGTACCGCCCCCCACGATTAATTTGAGAATCAGGCGCGCGCACGCGTTGAGCCGAATTCCGGCTTGTCGCGCGTCGGTGGGCGTCGCGCCGTGAAATCGCGCGAACGCGCGGGCAAAGCTGTCCGGCGAATCGTAGCCGAATTTGACGGCGACGTCAATGACCCGCATGCCGGCCCGAAGGTCGACGCTGGCCAGCGTCAGCCTGCGCGCGCGCACGTATTCGCCGAACGTCATCCCGGCGACGAGCGAGAACGCGCGCTGGAAGTGATACGCGGACGAATACGCCCGCCCCGCCGCCTCCGCGCAGTCGATTTCGCCGTCCAGATTCTCTTCCACATAATCGATTGCGCGCTGAAGCCCCGTCACCCAGTCCATGTGCGCCACCCCTTCCCCTGTGAAAATAGTACCGCATGCCCCACCGCCGCGTCCGACTTTGCGTGCCGGGCGGGGTCGGATGACAGAATCACACATTTCTTTTTCGCGCGACATGGCCGCATGTGCTATAATATGGTATCCCGCTTCCAAAGGGAGGGTTTTCATGCGCAGGAAAATCTACGAGATCATCGAGGTGGGAAGCGTTTCCAGCTTCTTAAGCGTCGCCTACGACTACTTCATGATGGTCGTCATCGTCGCGAGCCTGATTCCGCTGGCATTCCGGCGGGACGACCTGGCTTTTTCCGTCATCGACAGAAGCGCCGTGGCGGTCTTCATCGTCGATTACATTCTGCGCCTTATGACGGCGGATTTCAAGTACGGAAAAAAAGCCGCCTCTTCCTTTTTGCGGTATCCGTTTTCGCCCATGGCGGTCATTGATCTGCTCACCATCCTCCCGACCCTCACATTCCTCGACGGCGGCTTCCGGCTTTTGCGCATCCTGCGGCTGATCCGGGCGCTGCGGGTCCTGCGGGTGTTCCGGATTCTGCGCTATTCCCGCAGCTTCGCCATCATCGTCTCGGTGTTCCGGCGGCAGAGGGCTTCCCTTCTGACGGTGCTGACCCTGGCCCTGGGCTATGTGCTTATCTCGGCGCTCATCGTCTACAACGTGGAGCCGGAAACCTTTCCCACCTTCTTTGACGCGGTGTACTGGGCCACCGTGACCCTCACCACGGTGGGCTACGGCGACATTTACCCCGTCTCCACCATTGGGCGCGTGATCGCGATGATTTCGTCCTTTTTCGGGATCGCCATCGTCGCCCTGCCCGCGGGCATCATCACCGCCGGGTACATGGAGGAGCTTCGAAAAGGACACGACGCGCAAGACAAATAACGCCGCGCGCTTGCCTCTTAACATCGGAATGGTATAATAGCAAATTGGGAGGATTTCAAATGAGCATCACCATTGAAGACGTCAAGGCCAATGAAAAGGTCAGAACATATATTAAAAGAGCGGACGAATCGCTCATCGCGCTGGGCTATACGGAGCACAGCTTTGCCCACGTGACCCTCGTTTCCAAAACCGCGCGGATGATTCTCGAAACCATGGGCTATCCCGAGCGCGACGCCAAGCTCGCGGAAATCGCGGGATTTCTGCACGACATCGGCAACGTCATCAACCGGGTGGACCATGCCCAGAGCGGGGCGATCATGGCCTACCGGCTGCTGGACGAAATGGGCGCGGACGCCGAGGACGTTTCCACCATCATCACCGCCATCGGAAACCACGACGAAGGCACGGCCTTTCCCGTGAACCCCGTGGCGGCGGCGCTGATCCTGGCGGACAAGACGGACGTGCGCCGCTCCCGGGTGCGCAACTCCGAAACCTCGTCCTTTGACATCCACGACCGGGTCAACTACGCCGTGGGAAAGTCGTCGGTCAAGATCAACGAGGAAAAGACCGAGATCGTGCTCCGGCTCGAAATCGACACCACCGTCTGCTCGGTGACGGATTATTTTGAAATTTTTATCGGCCGGATGATCCTTTGCCGGAAGGCCGCGGAAAAGCTCGGCCTGAAATTCGTCTTGCGCATCAACGGCCAGAAGCTCATGTGACAAAGGAGTCGATTCAATGGCAATCAAGGTCGTCAAATTCGGAGGCTCGTCCCTCGCCGACGCGGAACGGTTCCGCCAGGTCAAAAAAATCATCGATGCGGACGATTCGCGCAGGTTTCTCGTGCCCTCCGCGCCCGGCAAGCGCTTCAAGGAGGACGAGAAGATCACCGACCTGCTCTACCAGTGCTATGCGGCCATCGAGCGCGGCACGAATTTCGACGAGCCATTTGACAAGATTTCCGAACGCTATCTGGAAATCGCCCACGATCTGGGCGTGAACATGGACGTGTTCGGCATGCTCGCGGACGTGCGCGCCCGGATGTTCGACGCGCCCACGCCGGATTACTGCGCCAGCCGGGGCGAATATATGAACGGGCGGCTCATCGCCTGCTATCTGGGCTGGGATTTCATCGATCCCGCGGACGTTGTCAAGTTCGACCGCCACGGCGTCTTCGCCGCCGAGTGGACCAACGAGACCCTTGCCGAGGAGCTCCGCCGCCACGAACGCGCCGTCATTCCCGGGTTTTACGGCTCCTTCCCCAACGGCGAGGTGCACACATTCCCCCGGGGCGGCTCCGACATTACCGGCGCCGTGGTGGCCCGCGCCGCACAAGCGGACCTTTACGAGAACTGGACGGATGTTTCGGGCTTCCTCATGGCTGACCCGCGCATCATTGACAACCCCATGGGCATCGACGTGCTCACCTACCGCGAGCTGCGCGAGCTTTCCTACATGGGCGCGGGCGTTCTCCAGGAGGACGCCATCTTCCCCGTTCACCGGGCGGGCATCCCCACCAACATCCGCAATACCTACGATCCCGCCCATCCGGGCACCATGATCGTCTCCGATGCCGCCAATTATCCCCCCAAGTACGGCATCACCGGCGTCGCGGGCCACCAGAACTTTACGCTCATCAACATCGTCAAGGACATGATGAACGCCGAGCTCGGCTTCGGCCGCCGCGTGCTCCAGGCCGCGGAGGAACTGGGCATCTCCTTTGAACACCTGCCCACCGGCATCGACACCATGTGCTTAACCGTCGCCGACCGCGAGCTCGACAAGAAGCTCAACCAGCTTCTCAACCGCATTTCCGAGCTCTGCCAGCCCGATTCCATCGAGGTCACCCAGGGCCTCGCCCTCGTCGCCGTCGTCGGCCGCGGCATGGTTGCCACCCCTGGCACCGCGGGGAAAATCTTCACCGCCCTCTACAACGCCGGCGTCAACGTCCGCATGATCGATCAGGGCTCCAGCGAACTCAACATCATCATCGGCGTCGCCAACGCCGACTTCGTGGCCGCAACCAAGGCCATCTACGAGGCGTATGTAAGATAGACGCGGAAGGGACGCCGGGGGCGGCGCCCCCGGCTCTTGTCCCCGGAGAATCCCAGCCTGGGCTGTCATTTTTGG
>JAEYRW010000066.1 GCA_023435435.1 Bacillota bacterium
TAGTAAGATGTGTGTAGGGCCGCATAGTCCACCTCGTAGTTGATGTGTTGTGCAATTCCATTTTACTACGCTTGGTCTTTGCGGTCTACTTCTTTCCCTCCTTTTGCACTTGCTATTGTAATCTGCCATTGTCCCTTAGGCCAAGGGTCCGGGGGCGGCGCCCCCGGCGTTCCCCCTCCCGTTCATGCCGAGCGCCAGAAGCAGGATGCCCAGCGCCTGTGCGCCGACGAAGGCGAGGAGGAGGGGGGAGAGGCCGACGCTGTCGGCCAGTGCGCCCACCGCGCCGGAGGAGATCATGCCGCCCAGGGACATGTAGACAGCGTCTGCCATGCCCTGGGCGGTGGTGCGCGTCTCGGGGGTTGAGAGGCTGAAGACCCATTCGCGCACGGCGGGGAGGAAGATGCCGTAGCCGACGCCGGAGAAGAGCGCGCCAATGACGATGTGCGCGGGCCGGGTGGCGAAGGCGAAGAACAGGCCCATGACGGTATAAAGGCCGCAGGCCACGGCCACGCGCGCCTTGACGGGAAAGCGGGCGAAGGAGCGGCTGTAGAACATGAGGGGCACCTGCGCGATGGCGGAGGAGAACATGGCGACGCCCAGAAGCGCGACGGAGCCGCCGGCCCGGTTCATCATCATCGTGAAGAACTGGAACGTCGTGGCGCACACCCCCGTCAGCAGCAGCACCAGAAGCAGAACAAAGAATTTCCCCTTGAACAGCGCCCGCGCGCCGGTCAAGGTATCCACCTGGCAGCCCGCGCCGGATTTGACGTCCGGGGTCAGAAGCGCCACCGCCGCGCCGAAGAGAATGCAGAGCACCACCGCCACGGGCATGGCGGCGTATCCCACGGCCGAGATGACGCGCCCGAACAAGAGCGCGAAGACCGCGTAGGCCAGGGAGCCAGCCGAGCGGATGGGCCCGAAGATGGCGGGCGTCTCGGGGAATGATTTCAAAATCCACGTGTCCACGTTGGCGGGCATGGCACTCTGGACAAAGCCCAGGAGGCCGTAGAACACGCACATGAGGGGATAGCTCCCCGCGAAGAACACGGCGAGGCACAAGGGCCCCTGCAGCGCGCCCGCGGCGACGAACATCCACTTGTGGGTCCCCAGACGGTCGCAGAGCCCGCCCCACACGAACTGGCCCGCGAAGGCGCTCGCGGTCATGAGCATGATCATGACGCCCGCCTGTCCGTCGGAGATACCCCGCGCGCTTTGCAGATACGCGATGGCGAATGCAGAAAACGACGCGATGGAGCACCAGAAGAAGATTTCCAGCAGGGTAAATCGGACGATCAAAGCGCGCTTTGCCATGGCGTTCCTCCGGCAAGGGGGTTTTCCCCGAATCACACTTCCTTCATCATATCCGGCGTCTCGCGTGCCTGTCAAGATGGCTCCGGCAATCCTCGTGTTGCGTTTGTATGTATGCAGTCACAGCGCGCACAGAAGCTCGTCCAGCTTCCCCTGTCCGCGCAGGCCCAAGCGCCCGAACACGATGTGCGCCCTGCGCGCGAAGTCCGAGTGCTCAATCATCCGGAACGCCGCCGCGATGACGTCCGCCAGAGGCTCCAGCCCCGTCCGGTCGTACGTATAAATTGTGGAAAGGTACATCACCACGCAGTGCGCGGCGCAGAGCGCGGCATACTCGGCCATGAGGTCGTCGTGGATGTCCGTGTATGGAAACCGCGAGAAGAAGATGTGATTCACCGTAATGTGCTCGAAGTACCGCTCCCAATCCGGATACTTGTCCTCAAAAACCTGTCGCATCTCGGGATACCCCGCGCGGGCAAGGTTTTGCGTTCCCGCCTCCCAATAGGAGGAAAGGCTCTCGCTGTTTCTGGAAAATACCTCGGCCACCCGGAACGTCGCCTCCGTCACGTCGGGCCCGAAGTCCGCCTGCGCCAGTTCATAGGCGGGATTTCCCTCGAAATCCGCCATGGCGCGGGCCATCCCGTCCCAGTCCCGGGCGCGCACGAACGCGTACAGCGCCTCCATAACCCGGCCAAGGCGCATCATCCGTTGGGAAACAGGATGCCGCCTGTCCTCAAGAAGCGCCATGGACAGAAGCCGCAGCCGACGGTCGAAGCGCGCCATGCCCTCGTTGCGCGGCGGGTGCGGCGGCTCCGCGGCATGGGTCTCCTCGATTTCGACAAACCGGATGGGCGCTTCCCGGGCGAGCAGCGTCTCGATCACCGCCTCGCAGCTTCCGGAGAGCGCGCACGCGCCGCCGATGATCCTGCGCGGATACAGTCGGCAGATGGCGGGCAGCGCCTGCGGGCCCCGCTCTTTGTGGAGCAGGCACAGCCCATCGGGCGCGCGCAAAGGACAGTCGCCCTCCCAGTTGGGGGAGATCATGGCGTATCGCGCGGGGTCGGGGTGGTCGGCCATGTGAAACGCCCCGTCGAGCCGCTTCCGGAGCCGCTTGCCGCAGGAAAGCCCGACGAGCCTGAAATATTCGGACATGGACACGGTGATCCCCCAGCCCCTGCAGCAGGTGGACCGGCAGGCGCCGCATTTGCACTGAAACGCAGAATAATAATCGGGAGCGAGAAAAACGGACATAGGAAGCCTCCCCTTCGTCGGATCGAATGCAAAGAGCTTCGTCCGCGTGGGGGAGGCTTCGGCGCGCGCATGGCGCGAAATACGACGGTCGCGTACATAAAAATGTCATGGGGCATGGCCCCGCTTCAGTTTACCCGTTTACCCGCCCAGATACGCCTTTCGAACCTCGGGACTCTCGGCGAGTTCCCGGCCCGTTCCGGTTAACACGATTCGCCCCGTCTCGAGGATGTAGGCGCGGCTCGCCACCTTGAGCGCCATGTCGGCGTTCTGTTCGACCAGAAGGATCGTCACGCCGCTTTCGTGAAGCTCCCGGACGATGTCGAAAATCTGCTCCACCAGAATGGGCGCGAGGCCCATGGACGGCTCGTCCAGCATCAGAAGCTGGGGCTTGCTCATGAGCGCGCGGCCCATGGCCAGCATCTGCTGCTCGCCGCCCGAGAGCGTGCCCGCCACTTGCCTTGCGCGCTCCTTGAGGCGCGGAAACCGGGTGAAGATGCGCTCGATGTCCTCCTCGCGGGGCCTGTCCTGGGTGAACGCACCCATCTCGAGGTTCTCCATCACCGTCATCTGCAAAAAGATTCTGCGTCCCTCCGGCACCTGCGCCAGCCCCATCTTGACGATCTTGTGGGCGGGCACGTGGCCGATGGGCGTGCCCATGAAGCTGATGACGCCGGTCTTGGAGCGCAAAAGCCCCGAAACCGTGCGCAGAATGGTGGACTTGCCCGCGCCGTTCGCGCCGATGAGGGAGACGATCTCGCCCTCGTTGACCTCGAAGGAGATGGACTTGATGGCGTGGATCTTTCCGTAATAAACGTTTGCGTCGTAGACCTTGAGCACGCTTACGCCTCCTTCTTTCCGAGATATGCCTCGATGACCTCGGGGTTTGCGCGAATTTCCTCCGGCGTTCCCTTGGCGATGATGCGCCCGTAGTTGAGCACGCAGATGCCCTCGCAAATGCCCATGACCAGGTTCATGTCGTGCTCGATGAGCAGTACCGCGATGCGGAATTTGTCGCGCATGGTGCGGATGTTCTCCATGAGCTCCGCCGTCTCCGACGGGTTCATGCCCGCCGCGGGCTCGTCGAGGAGAATGATCTTGGGCCCGGTCGCCAGCGCGCGCACGATCTCGAGCCGCCGCTGGGCGCCGTAGGGCAGGCTCCCCGCCTCCTTGCCCGCCAGGTCCGCCATGGAAAAAACGTCCAGAAGCTGAAGGGCTTCCTTGTCGGCGCTCTTTTCCGCCCTGCGGTACGCGCCTGTGTGAAGGATGGAGCTCATCATGGAGTATTTCAGCGCGCTGTGCATGCCCACCTTCACGTTGTCGAGGACGGACATGGTGCCGAACAGCCGGATGTTCTGGAACGTGCGCGCGATGCCCATGCGGATCACCGCGTCGGTGGATTTCCCCACCGTCGCGTCCCCGTCCAGCATGATGGTGCCCCGGGTGGGGGGATAGACGTTCGTGAGCAGATTAAACACCGTGGTCTTGCCCGCGCCGTTGGGGCCGATGAGCCCCGCGATCTCGGTTCTGCCAACCGTCAGGTTGAAGTCGTCCACCGCGGTCAGCCCGCCGAAATCGATGCCCAGATGCCGGATTTCCAGCACCGGTACGTAGCCCATGTCGCGCTCCGGGATGATGGAGCCGCTGGGGTAGTCGACCATCCTCTTTTTCTCGCTCATGCCCTGGCCTCCCTTCCCTTAAGAAGCCGCTTGAGCGACCGCCAGCTGAGCCGCGCTTTGACCTCCGCCGCCCGGGGCGAGGCGTTGAGAAGCATCATGACGATGAGCACGATGGAGTAAATGAGCATCCGGTAGTCGCTCATGAAGCGCAAGGATTCCGGCAGCACGTAAATGACCACCGCCGCGATGATGGAGCCCCGGATGGAGCCGAGTCCGCCCAACACCACGATGACCAGAATTTCGATGGACTTGTTGTACCCGAAGGTCGACGCGGTGAGAATCGACAGATTGTGCCCGTAAAGCACCCCCGCCACCCCCGCGAAGAACGAGGCCACCACGAACGCCATGAGCTTGTAGCGGGTGAGGTTGATGC
This sequence comes from Bacillota bacterium, assembly GCA_023435435.1. Classification (GTDB taxonomy): domain Bacteria; phylum Bacillota; class Clostridia; order Christensenellales; family Aristaeellaceae; genus RUG11247. The sequence continues at coordinate 4,609 of JAEYRW010000066.1, forward strand.
CCGTCGCCTCGGCGGCGATGCGGTTGTCGCGGATGGCCATGATGGCGCGCCCGTGCTTGGAGCTCATGAGGTTCATGGTGATAAACATGGTGATGAGCACCACGATGAAGGCGATGAGGAACGTGGAATCCCGCGGCGTGCCCTTGAGTCCCGACGCGCCGCCGGTGAAGCCGAGGTTGATGATCACCGAGCGGATAATCTCGCCGAAGGCCAACGTCACGATGGCGAGATAATCGCCCCGAAGCCTGAGCACCGGGATTCCGATGATGACCCCGAACACCGCCGCCGCGAGCCCGCCCAGAAGCATCGCCAGCGGGAAGCGGACGAATGTGGGAAGCGCCGACTCGGTGGCGATGGAGAAAAGACAGCCCGCGTACGCACCCACGGACATGAAGCCCGCGTGGCCCAGGGTCAGCTCGCCCAGGAAGCCCACCGTAATGTTCAGGGAAATCGCCAGGATCACGTACACGCAGATGGGCACCAGCATCTTCTGCAGGTGCCGGCTGGCCGTTCCCGCCTCCACCATGGAGGAGAGAATGATGAACGCCGCGATGACCAGCGCGTAGGTGATGAGGTTGTTGATGGTCGTCCTTGATTTCTTCATGCGCGCCTACACTTTCTCGGAGATCTTCCTGCCGAGAAGACCCGTGGGCCGGATGACCAGAACGAGGATCAAAACCCCGAACACGATGGCGTCGGAAAGCTCGGTGGAGATGTATGCCTTGGAGAGGTTCTCGACGACGCCCAGGAGCACGCCGCCCAGCATCGCGCCGGGGATGGAACCGATGCCCCCGAACACCGCGGCCACGAAGGCCTTGATGCCCGGCATGGAGCCGGTGTACGGCCCGATAAACGTGTAGGTCGCGCCGTAGAAAAGCCCCGCCGCGGCCGCCAGGGCGGAACCGATGGCGAACGTGATGGAGATGGTGCGGTTGACGGAAATGCCCATGAGCTCGGCGGCGTCCTTGTCCTCGGACACGGCGCGCATGGCCTTTCCCATCTTTGTCTTATTGATAAACACCGTCAAAAGGATCATGATGGCGCCCGTGAGCACCAAGGTCATGATGGACTCGCCCTTGATGGTCAGGGCGCCCAGTTTGACGGGTGGAATCTCGATGATGGAGGGGAAGCTCTTCTTGTCGGAGCCGAAGATCAGAAGCGCGATGTTCTGAAGCAGGTAGGAAACGCCGATGGCGGTGATGAGCACCGACAGGGGCGAGGCGCGCCGGAGGGGCCGGTAGGCGACCATTTCGATGGTCACGCCCAGAACCACGCAGAAAAGAACGCCCAAAAGGACGCTCACGAGGGGCGGCAGGCCCATCGTCATGACGAACACGATCATGGAAAACGCGCCGGCCATGATGATGTCGCCGTGGGCAAAATTCAGCATCTTCGCGATGCCGTACACCATGGTGTATCCGAGCGCGATCAGCGCGTAGATGCTGCCAAGGCTCAGCCCGCTGATGAGGTTGGAGAGAAAACCCATGGCATGACTTCCTTTCGGTGGGGAACCCTCCCCGGATACGAACCCGGGGAGGGCGTTTTATTTGTTACTGGGCGTTTGTGTAGGCAACGTAAGCGCCGTCCCGGATGACCACGGCGGTGGCGGTCTTGGTGGGCTCGCCGTCCGCGGACCAGGTCATGGTGCCGGTGAGGCCGTCGACGGTGATCTCGGTCATGGCGGCGATCATCTTGGCGTTGAAGTCGGCATCGGAAAGCTCCGTGATGCCCGCCTGCTCGAGGGCGGCCTTGATGGCGTACACGGCGTCATAGCCGTCGGCGGCGAACTGGTCGGGGGTGGTGCCGTAGAGCTCTTCATACTTGGCCACGAACGCCACGGTCTTCTCGTCCTGGGCATCGGCCGCAAAGGGGGTGAGGAGCATGACGCCTTCGCAGGCAGACTCGTTCTCGGCGCCGATCTTGGTGAGCACGCCGTCGAGGCCGTCGCAGCCGAAGAAGGTCACGTCAAGGCCCGCGGACTGGGACTGGGTGAGGATGTAAGCCGCTTCCTGCGCGTAGATGGGCAGGAACACCAGCTCCGCGCCGGAATCGGCCACGGCCTGAATCTGCACGGAGAAGTCGGTGTTGGACTGGTCGGTGAACGCCTGGTCGGTGACGACCTCGAGGCCCTGGGCGGCCGCTTCCGTGACGAAGTTGTCATGGATGCCCACGGAGTAGTCGTTGGACTTGTCATAGATGATGGCAACCTTGGCGGCGATGGCATTCTGCGCGATGAAGTCGGCTGCGTACACGCCCTGGTCGGGGTCGGTGAAGCACACGCGGAACACGTTGTCGTACTTGGTGACTTCCTTGGCGGAGGCCGAGGGGGTGAGCACGAGGATGCCGTCCATCTGGGATTCCTCGGACAGCGCGATGCACGCGCCGGAGGTGACCGCGCCCAGGGAGACCTGCATGCCCTCGTCAATGAGGGTAGAGTAGCCGTTGACGGCGAGCTCGGCGGAGGCCTGGTCGTCTTCGTATTTTACGTCGAATGAGATGCCGTTGACGCCGCCCGCCGCGTTGATCTCGTCCATGGCGATCATCGCGCCGTTGCGCGCGGAAAGTCCGTAGGTGGCGTAATCGCCGGTCAGGGGGCCGGTTCCGCCGATGACGAGGGTTCCCTCGGCCATGGCGGCCGCGGACAGCGTCATTGCCAGAACGAGTGCGATGGACAGTAGTTTCTTCATTGAAAGTACCTCCCGGATGTATTTATACAAAAAGGCGGGTGCCGCGTCGAGGCGGGCCCGCTCTTCGTACCGTGGGTGTTACGGGCGAACGCCTCCGGGCGCGGGCGGCTTTAAAACGCCGGCCGGTCGAATCCCCCGGATGATGCGCGCGGCAAAAAGAAACGCAGAAGCCGTGCGGGCGTCTGCGTGCAAGACGGAAGAAACAGCAACCCACGGCATAAAACCGTCGGCATAAGAGGCGTACTGACGCTTGGAACATTCGTTGCGCATGTTTTTGCTCAGCACGGCACCCTCGCCTCCCGTTTCTCTGATGCGTTTCATTATACACGTGTGGCATCATAAGTCAAGGCGCAACGCCGAACGGGCGCGAAAGTTTACAGGATTCGCCTCAGCCCTCCGCCTTGGCCGCCGCCTTTTTGAGGAACCGCTCGTTGTCGATGACAAACCGCTCGTGGACGCCCGCGCCCACCTCGCCCTTCTCGTCAAAGGCGCGGACGGAAAAGGTGAGCCTGCGCCCCTCGACGCCCGTCAGTTCGCTTTCGCAGGTTACCGTCATACCAACGGGCGTGGGCGCCGTGTGAACCACCTCGAGCCGCGTGCCCACCGTTCCCTCTCCTTGGGAAAGCGCTGCGGAAACGCTTACCCAGCAGGTCTTTTCCATGAGCGCGATGAGCGCGGGCGTTGCAAATACGGGCAAAAGCCCGCTCCCGTAAGCCGCCGCCGTGTTTTCGTCCGTCACCGCCGCCGTCTGACGGCCCTTCAATCCGATTTCAAGCATAAAGACACCTCCGGCACCATTCTACCACACCCCTGCGCGCCGCGCGATTGTCTTTGCGTATGCTCTGTGTTATAATGATTCATCATACGAAAAGAGGCGACCTCATGAACGTGAAACTCCTGATGGGAAACGAGGCGGCGGCATTGGGCGCCGTGCGCGCGGGCGTGTCGCTGGCCTGCGGATATCCGGGCACCCCGTCCACCGAGGCGCTTGAGTACGTGGCGAAAAATGATGGCCGGGAAATCCACGTGGAGTGGTCGGTGAACGAAAAATCCGCCCTGGAGGTGGCCGCGGGGGCATCTTACGCGGGGGCGCGCACATTCGTCACCATGAAGCAGGTGGGCCTGAACGTCGCGGCCGATCCCATCATGTCCCTGCGCTACGTGGGGCTCACCGGCGGCATGGTGGTCTACGTGGCCGACGATCCCGGTCCCATCTCATCCCAGACGGAGCAGGACACCCGCACATTCGGCATGTTCTCAAAAATCCCCGTCTTTGACCCGTCCTCCCCGGAGGAGGCGCTTCTCATGATGGCGGACGCCTACGCCCTTTCGGAGCGGTACCAGACGCCGGTTCTCTTCCGGCCCACCACGCGCATCTGCCACGCCAACGCATCCGTCGACATGGACGAGGTGGAACAGCTTCCCCGCGCCGCGGGCGAATTCATCCGCGACGGCAAGCGCGTCATCTTCCCGCGCACCTCCTTTCTGGCGCACAAGCGCATCGAGGACGAACTTGAGGTTCTCGCGGACGAGCTCTCGGCCTACCGGTACAATTTCATCGAACGCAAGGCCGCTGGCCGGCTGGGCGTCGCCGCCGGCGGCGTGAGCTATGCCTATGCAAAAGAGGCGCTTGAAATCCTCGGCGCCTCCTGCCCGCTTCTTAAAATTTCCACGCCCTTCCCGTTCCCGGAGAAGCTGGCGCTGGAATTTTTGAAAAACCTCGACGAGGTGCTGGTGCTGGAGGAACTCGACCCGGTCATCGAACGCGCTCTCGTCCACGTCTGCGGGAAATACCACCGCAACGTGACGGTTCGCGGCAAGGGGGACCGCACCGCGCCGCGCGCGGGCGAGCTCACCGTCGAAACCTGTCGGGACATTCTCGCGGGCTACCTGAATGTCGAAAATACAGACTTAAGTATGATTATACCGGAGTCTGTTTCTCTGCCCGTCCGTCCGCCGGTTTTGTGCGCGGGTTGTCCTCACCGCGCGTCGTTTTACGCGGTCAAGCGGGCCATGAAGGGCAGAAAGGCGGTGTTCGCGGGGGACATCGGCTGCTACACCCTCGGAAACGCCAAGCCCCTGGACATGGTGGACACCTGTCTGTGCATGGGCGCGGGCATGACCGTCGCCCAGGGCATCGGCCACGTGGAGGAAGGCGTCACGACCTTTGCCTTCGCGGGAGATTCGACCTTTTTCCACACCTGCCTCCCCGGCATCGTCAACGCGGTCTACAACGGCGCGAAAATGGTCGCCGTCATTCTCGACAATTCCACCACCGCCATGACCGGCCAGCAGCCAAACCCCTCCACGGGCTTCGCCGCGAACGGCGAGGTCGCGCAGAAGATTTCCATCGAGGGCGTGCTCGGGGCGCTGGGTGTCAAATCGGTTGAGGTGGTCAATCCCTTCGATCTCGACGCGGCCATTGAGGCGGCCAAGCGCGGGGCGGATGTGGACGGCGTCGCGGCCATCGTCTACCGCGCCCCCTGCATCGCGGTCGCGAAGCCCGGCCCCATGTACCGCGTGGACAGCGCGGTGTGCGTCGGCTGCCGCAAGTGCGTGCGGGAGATCGGCTGTCCCGCCATCGTGAGCGCGGCGGGCAAGCAGGTCAAAATCGACCCCTCCCTGTGCTACGGCTGCGGACTATGCGCGAAAATCTGCCCCACGGGCGCCATCGGAGGTGAAACGAAATGAGCAAAATCGACATTCTTCTGGCGGGCGTGGGCGGTCAGGGTACCGTGCTCGCCTCCAAGCTTCTCGCCCGCTGCGCCATCGCCCGGGGGGAAAGGGCGCACACCGCCGAGACCATCGGCATGGCCCAGCGCGGCGGCTGCGTCACCAGCCACGTGCGCGTGGGGGAGGCGTTCTCACCCCTCATCCCCAAGGGAATGGCGGACGCCATCATCGCCTTCGAGCCAGCCGAGGCCGTGCGCGCGCTGCCGTACCTCAAAAAAGGCGGCGCGGTGATCGTCAACACCCAGGCGGTGAAGCCCGTCACCGATACCCTTGGCGCCAGCGGTTACGAGGCGGACGGGATGATCGAATTTCTCAAAAAAATACCCGCCCGCGTGGTGTTCGTGGACGGAGAGAAGATCGCCCGGGCGTGCGGCTCGCCCAAGGTCGTCAACATGGCGCTCCTGGGCGCGGCGGCGGAGACGGGCGCAATCGGCGCCACGGGCGCGGAGATCGAACAGGCCGCATCCTCCCTGGCCCCGAAGTTCCGGGAGGCGAATTTAAAGGCAATCCGGCTGGGCGCGGAGGCCGCGAAAAACTGATCTGGCCAACGGGAAAGGCGTGTGCCTGGGCGCACGCCTTTTTTGCGTTGACAAACCTTCCCGTCCGCCCTATAATATATCTAAAAGATATATGGAGCGATGAATATGCGGGAATCCAAGACGAAGTATGTGATCCTGGGTCTTTTGACGGAAGCGCCGCTGACGGGCTATGAGATCAAGCGGATCATCGACATCCGGTTTTCATTTTTCTGGAACGAAAGCTACGGACAGCTTTACCCGATGCTCAGGGCGCTCCGGGACGAGGGGCTGATCGCGGCGGCGGAAGGCGGCGCGCGCGCGCAAATCCGCTACGCCCTCACCGCCGCCGGACGGGAAGCGCTCATAAGCTGGCTGGCGGCCCCGGTAGAGACGGAGACGGTGCGCTTCGAGCTGCTTCTCAAAATGTACTTTTCGGGTCAGGCGAACCGGGATACCATCGCGGGCCATATCCGCGCGTTCCGGGATCACCACGCCGCGCGGCTTGCCACGCTCGACGCCTTCGAGCGGGAGCTTCTTCCCATCGCGCACAGCCACAACCACGCGGACGTGCTGCGCGTGATCGCCTTCGGGCAGAAAACCTACCGCGCGTCCCTCGAATGGTGCGACGAAACGCTCAGCGATCTGGAGGAAAAAGGAAATGAAGCATAAGGCGCGAATCATCCTGACGACGGTGACGCTGCTCCTGTTCCCGGTGGTGCTCAACTTTCTCTCGCCCGCCGTGCCCATCTTTGGCGCGCTGGCGGGGGTGGTGACCGGAAGCCTTCTGCTGTTCGCGGCGCAATTTCTGACCGGCCTGTTCTTCGGGCGCGCATGGTGCGGCTGGCTCTGCCCCATGGCGGCGCTGGGCGATCTATGCATGCGCGTCAATGACCGCCCGGTGAACCGCAAAATTCTCCGAATCGTCCGCTTTTCCATCTTCGGCGTCTGGATCGCCTCTCTCGCGGCGGGGTTCGTCATCGCGGGCGGCGCAAAGGCCGTCAACCCGCTTTTCTTCACGGAAAACGGAATCTCGGTGGATGAACCGGCCAAATACATCGTCTATTACATGGTGCTCGCGCTGTTTCTCGTGGTAAGCCTCGCGGTGGGGCGGCGCGGCGCGTGCCACAGCTTTTGCTGGATGTCCCCGTTCCTCGCGGGCGGCTACGCCCTGGGAAAGCGCCTCCGCGTTCCGCAGCTTCGCATCAAATCCCAGCCGGCAATTTGCGTAAACTGCGGAAAATGCGACAAGTCCTGTCCCATGAGCATTCCCGTCAGAACGTCTCTGAAGGCCGGATTTGTTTCCGAATCCGACTGCATCCTGTGCGGGGAATGCGTGAAAAATTGCCCAAAGGACGTGCTGCGCTTCGGCGTCAAATGATGTACTCCCGAAAAACCTCCGCCAGCGCGTCCGCTTCTTGGGGCGCGTAGCGGGGAGAGATCGCCAGCGTCGCGCGGTCGTAGGGCGCCTCCGCGCGAAAATCCCGCCAGTCGCGGAATACATGAAACGGAATCTCCGGCTCGCGGAAATCAAGCGCCGGAATCAGCGCCGCTGCGGATGAGGAAAGCCGGATGCGGTCTTCAAAGCAGAACCGCCCAGGCATGTCGGGCCGGGACGCCGGGTTCCGCACGTTGTCCAGGGACGAAATCCAGCGAAACGCAAGCGCGAAGAGCAGATAGTTCGCCTCGTCGAGTTTTTTCTCCTCGTAATACCGCCCGATCTCCACGCGCGTTTCCGGCGGCCGGGTGATCACGCTCTCGAGCACAAATGCCGGGCCGGGCTTCCCGATGCCAAGGTCGGAATGGGCGTCCACGTGGGTCACATGAAAGGGCGCGGCGAGGTCCCCCGCGTCCATGCGCGCCTTCCAGTCGGTCAGCGCCCCGTCATGGGTCTCGAAAACCGCGCCCGGCAGCGGCCTTTTTCGCGAAAGCCCGCAGTTTTCCTCCAAAAACAGGCGCATCTCGTCCGCGCGCCAGGCCGCGCATCCCGTCGGCCGCGCACCCGGTTCCGCCAGCTCGCACACGCCCGAGAGAAAGAAATCCAAATCGATATCCAGCACCCGCATCCAATCACTCCCGCGCCATTATACCACCCGGCGAAGGAAAGGGGAACCAAAATGATCTGGACCCGCGACGAATACATCGCCCTTATGACGTTTCAAACCCCCGGGCGTCCGTTCCTTGCGGAGCTGTTCGGCCCGCTGGTGGGCCTGCCGGAGCAGTGGCGCGCGGGCGGCGCGGCGGAGGACGAAATCGCCCTCACCGCTTTCGGCTTCGACGGCGTGGACATGGTCGATTTGGGCGCGCTCGCTGGCCCCGTCCACGCCATGGAGCCCGCGGTGCTTGAGGAAACCGCGACGCACATCGTCACCCGCGACGAGTTGGGCCGCACCTGCCGGCTGGCCAAGGGTTACGCCACCATCGCTTTGCCCCTCGACTGGCCCGTGCGGGATTGGGAAAGCTGGCGGCGCGTAAAGCACATGTTCGAGTACGATCCCTGCCGGATTGATGAAGAAAAACTCGCCGCCGCCGCGCTTCGCCGCGCGTCCGGCGCGCTGATCATCGCGTGGATGCCCGGCGGTTACGACATGGTGCGCGAGCTCATGGGCGACGAGGAGGCCTGCGTGGCCTTCCTCGAGCAGCCGGACCTCATCGAGGACATGCTCGATACATTTTCCCGCACGGCCCGGCGCGTCCTCGGTGAAATCGCCCGGTTTGTCACCGTCGACAATCTCTGCGTCCACGAGGACATGGCGGGGAAATCCGGCCCCCTGATCGGCCCCAACCAGGTGCGCGGGTTTTTGAAGCCCTACTACCGCGGCGTGTGGGACGACGCGCGCGGGCGGGGCGCGGCGCTGTTCAGTCAGGATTCGGACGGCAACATGAACCCGGTGATGGACGCGTTCGTAGAATCCGGCGTGAACGTGTTCTATCCCTGCGAGCCCGCCGCGGGCATGGACATCGTGCGGCTGCGCAAAAAGTACGGCGGCGCCGCTGCGTTCAAGGGCGGGTTGGATAAGCACGTCCTGCGCAAGTCGGCGGCCGAGATCGACCGCGAACTGTCCTACAAAATCAGCCCGGCGACCATTCCCGGCACGGTGTTCGCCCTCGACCACCGCATCCCAAACGGAACGCCCGTCGAAAACTACCGCCATTACGTGAAAACGGCGCGGCGGCTTCTGGGGCTTCCTGAAAATCCGGAACCCGGCTGGATGCGCATGGCCTTTTAGCCCTGCTTGGTGACGGGCGGCCTTGCCCGCATATAAAGTTTGCGCATGCGCGGCAAACCGCTTGACGGCACCGGCAGAAAGCGTACAATCATTTGGCCCCTTGGCCCCTTGGCCCCTTGGCCCCTTGGCCCCTTGGCCCCTTGGCCCCTTGGCCCCTTGGCCCCTTGGCCCCTTGGCCCCTTGGCCCCTTGGCCCCTTGGCCC
>JAEYRW010000085.1 GCA_023435435.1 Bacillota bacterium
CCGCGGGGGCGCCCGGCCTCGATGCCCTCCGCCAGCGCCCTGCGCACGCCGATCGCCTCGTCCGCGAGGTTGCGCGCCGAGAGCCCCGTCCAGTCCACGAACGCCATGCCGACGAGGAGCGGCCAGCGCCCGAAGCGCGAGAGGACATACAGGAACGCCCCGGTGACCGCCATGGTCAAAAGCACCGTCGAGGCGGTCAGGAAAACCGCCGAGACGCGCAGGTTTCCGCCCCGCGCCCGCAGCCGCTTCTCCGCATACGAAATGAACTTCCCGATGAAACGCACCGGATGCGGGAACCATTCGGGGTCTCCAATCAATCCGTCAAGCACGTACCCGATGAGAAGCGCCAGCGCCCAGTCGCCCATCATACCTCACCCCGCAGCACTTTGTACACAAGGTCCATGTCGAGGCTCGCGCGCACGATATCCGCCAGCCGATCAAATTCCCGTTCGCGGAACTGATCCATGGTGAGCGACGCCCCGCCCCGCGCGGAGAATCCTTTTTGGGCGCACGCGCAATCCACGACGGCACGCGCCAGATGCCCGTTGTCGAACAGGCCGTGGACATAGCTCCCCAACACATTTCCGCGTTCGTTGCGCACGCCGTCGATTCCCGCCCGGGACGAAAGCCGGAGCCACGGCACCGCGCCCCCGCCGTAGAAATTGGTGCCCGCGTGAATTTCATAGCCGTCCACCGTCGCGCCCTCGAGGGCGGAGAGCCAGCACGCCCCGCCCTCGATTGTGCCGCGCGCCTGCACGGTGGTCTTTTCGGGCAAAAATTCCACGTCCATGTCGAGAAGTCCCAGTCCCGCCACTTCCGTCACGCGGGATTCCACGTGCAGGGGATCCGAGAGCCTGTTCGCCAGCATCTGGTATCCGCCGCACACGCCCATCACCAGCCCGCCCTTGCGGGCGTGGCGCACCACGGCAGCATCCATGCCCCGGTTGCGGAGGGCGAGCAAATCCTCGATGGTGTTCTTGGTGCCGGGCAGGATGACCACGTCCGCGCTTTCCAGGTCGGCGGGCTTTTCCGCATAGCGCACGCGCGCGCCCTCCGCCAAAGAAAGTGCCTGAAAGTCCGTGAAGTTGGAAATGTGGGGAAGCCGCACCACCGCGATTTCCACGTCCCCTGTTCCCGCCACGCGGTGAAAGCGTTCCGTCACGCTGTCCTCGTCCTCGAGCTCGACTTCCGTCCACGGGATGACCCCCGCCACGGGCACGCGGATCAAATCCTCCAGCATTTTAAGCCCCGGTTCGAGGATTTTGACGTCTCCCCGGAACTTGTTGATGATTGTCCCCTTGACCCGGGCGCGCTCCTCGGGGGTCAGAAGCATCACGGTTCCGTAGAGGGACGCGAACACGCCGCCGAGGTTGATGTCGCCCACGAGCAGGACCGGCGCGTCGGCCGCCTGCGCCATGGACATGTTCACGATGTCGCCTTCCCGCAGGTTGATTTCCGCCGGGCTCCCCGCGCCTTCGATGACGACGAAATCCACCTGGGATTCGAGCGCGTCGTACGTCTCGCGGATCATGCGCCTCAGTTCGGGCTTGTATGTGTGATACTCCATGGCGGTCATGTTGCCGATGGGTTTCCCGTTCACCACCACCTGGCTGCGCCGGTCGGAGGTGGGCTTCAGGAGCACCGGATTCATTTTGACGCTGGGCTCGACGCCCGCCGCCTGGGCCTGCGTCACCTGGGCGCGCCCCATTTCCAAGCCTTCCCTGGTGGCGAAGGAGTTGAGCGCCATGTTCTGCGCCTTGAACGGCGCCACCCTGTATCCGTCCTGCTTCAAAATCCGAAGAAGCGCGGCGCAGATCACGCTCTTTCCCACGGACGAGCCCGTTCCCTGGATCATGATACACTTTCCGCGCATGTTACTCCTCCTTCGGCCTGCGAATGACCACGACGTGGATGTCCCGCGCCAGCGCGGGAATGATTTTATCTGTGACGCCGCCCGGCTCGCCCGAGTCCTTTGTGGCCATGACGCGGATTTTCAGCGCGTCGTACAAGGCGGCGTTGAGGGCGAGGGGAAACGGTCCCTGCATGGCGACCACGTGCCCGGGCGGGAGTCCCAACGCCTCGCATAATTGAAGAACGCCCGACGTGGGCAGAACGCGCGCGAAAACCCGTTCGAGGGGGAGCGTGCGCGCATAGACGGAAAGGGTGTGGCTGCCTGTGGTGAGCAGGATGTTCCCTGCCGTGCGCGCAAGTGCCGCCGCCGCTTCCGCCGGAGAGGAAACCCATTCCACGCCGTCCCTCCACGTGCTGTCCTCGCTGCCCGCGCGGGCGATTCGCCGAAGGGGAACCGCTGCGCGCCGCGCCGCACGGCGGATGTTTTCACGCGCGCGCACGGCAAAAGGGTGGGTGGCGTCGACGATCTCGTCCGGCCTTTCCGCCGCGATCAATTCGCACATTTCGTCCTCGCCCATTGCCCGGACGACCACCCGCGCACCGGACGGCAAAAGCAGCCGCGCGTATTCGCTCGTTACGCACGCGACGACGCCGTCCCCCGCGCGGAGGCGCTCCTCGGTGGCCGTACGGCCCTCCGTCGTGCCGCCGAAAATCATCACGTTCATGAAATTGCCTCCGAAAGTACCCTGACGAGCCGCGCGTTTTCGGCCTCGGTCTTGACCGCGACGCGCAAAAAGCTGTCACCCAACCCGAAGGACGCGCAGGTTCTGACCAAAATGCCTTTGGCCTTGAGCCGTTCCGCCGCCGCGTCCATGGGGCGGCGGAAGTCCGCCAGAAGGAAGTTCGTCCGGGAGGGGAAAACGTCCGCGTCCAGTCCGCGCAATGCCGCCGCCAGCGCTTCCCGCCGAAGCATGTTGGTTTTGCGATCCTCGTCCAGCTTGTCCAAATGACCGGGCAATTCCCGGGCGATGGCCGCGGCGAAGGCGTTCAGGGACCAGGGCACGGCGCACTTTTCATATCCTTTGACCGCCTCGGGCGCGGCGATCAGATAACCCAGCCGCACCCCCGGCACGCACAGCGCCTTGGTGAGGGAACCGACCACGACAAGCTCGCCCGCCGCTGCCCGTTCGCGCACGCTGATTTCGGGACAGAAATCCACGAACGCCTCGTCCACGCACAGTTTCGCATCCGACGTTCGTGCCATTTCCAACACCCGTTCCCGGGAGAGCGCCGCCCCCGTGGGGTTGTTGGGATTGCACAGGAAAACCGTGTCCCCCTTCTTCGCGTCCCCGGACGCAAGCGCCCGCCCGCATGCCGCCGCCCGGCGGGCATATTCGCCGAAGGTGGGCGGATGCACGATCACGCGGCCCGTCCCCGCGCGGCACACGCAGTCGATGGCCTCGATGCCCCCCGCGGTGGGCAGCACGCACGCGGCTGGAACGCCCGCGTACGCCGCGATGCCTTCCCGCGCGGCGCCCATGGCGAGGTCGGGGTAAAACTTTACCTCGCCCATGGCGCGCCCGAGGGCGGCCCGCACCCAACTCGGCGGCCCCTCCGGCCGAAGGTTCGCTGAAAAATCGAGCCAGGCATCGGGCGATGCGCCCTGCCAGACGTTTCCTCCGTGAATCATGGCCATAACCTCCCGATGAGTTCCGGATGGGATGAAAAATGCAGGTGGGGAAAGCCCGCCAGCGCGTTCTTCCGCGCGTAACCGCATGCCCACGTCTTTTCCGGCGCGCTCGCCTTGCGCACCCGGAACGCGCGGTGAACCGGCTCCGCGGGCTCCGCCACCGCGTGGTGGAATTCGTGGGCGGGGTAGGTGAAGCCTGCCTCATCTTCGACGATTGCGTACCCGAAGTGCTGAAGCCTGTCCGTCATGCGGCATTCGATGGGGAAAAAGCCCACCATCTCCCGCCCGTCGATGGCGCGGGACAGGTACATGAGCCCGCCGCATTCCGCGTAGCAGTAGAGGCCGGATTCCAGCGCGCGGCGCACGCTTTCCCGCATGGAGCGGTTCGCCGCGAGCTGTTCCGCGAACACCTCCGGAAATCCGCCGCCAATGTACAGCCCGCTGAGATTCTCCGGCAGCGCTTGGTCGCGCAGCGGCGAAAATTCGGCAATCTCCATGCCGCTTTCCCGCAGCATCCGCAGGTTTTCTTCGTAATAAAACGAGAACGCCTCGTCCCGCGCCACGCCCAACCGATATCCCGCGCGCCGCGGAAGGGCGGCGAGGCTTCCCTCCAGCTTCGGGGCCTCCGCGGCCAGGGCGACGAGCATGTCGAGATCCACGGTCGCCCGGGCGTTTTCCGCCGCGCGCCGAAGTTTTTCCGAGAGCGCGTCCGTCTCTCCGGCGGGCACCAGCCCCAGATGGCGGCTGGGCAGGTCGAGGGCAGCGTCCTTGCGGAGATATCCCGCGCAGGGAAGGGCGGTGTAGTAGGAAACCGCTTCGCGCACGAGTTCGTAGTGCCGCGCCGAAGAGACGCGATTGACCAGCACCGCGCGGATGCCGCTCTCAGGCACCAGCGTTTGAAAACCCCGCACCGTGGCGGCTACGCTGGCGGCGCCTCCGGACGCGTCCACCACGAGAACGGCGGACGTTCCGGTGACGCGCGCCATTTCATGTGTCGAGCATTTGAGGCGCACAGCGTCCAGCCCGTCGTAATAGCCCATCACACCCTCGATGACCGCGATGTCGCTTGCCGCCTCCGCCCGGGCGAGCACCGCGCGCACGGCGCTTTCACCCATGAGGAATGGATCGAGGTTGTGGGAAGCCCGGCCGCACGCCGCCCGGTGAAAGCTAGGATCGATGTAGTCCGGCCCGACCTTGCAAGGCGCGACGGAAAGTCCGCGCGCTTTGAGCGCCGCCATGACGGACAGCGAAACCGTGGTCTTTCCGCAGCCGCTGGACGCCCCGCCGATGAGAAGCCTCACGCGCGCACCCCCTCGATGCCGTAGAAAAGCGCGTTCATGATCGCCGCCGCCACGCCGCTGCCCCCGCGCCGTCCCATGGCGACGATGGCGGGAATGCCGCTCTCCCACAGCCGCTGTTTCACCTCGACGACGTTGACAAAACCCACGGGCGCGCCGATGACGGCGACATCTTCCGGGAATGGACCGTCGAGCAGCGGCATGAGAAACGTGGGCGCGTTCCCGCACACGAATACCTTCGGCCCTTTTCCGGCAAGCGCGCGCTCCATGGAAACCGTCGCCCGCGTCGCGCCCCGGGCCTTTGCCTCCGCCGCGACATCCGGTTCCGCCATGTGGCATAAAAGGCGCACACGCAGCCTTTCGGCGGCGGGCTTGCTGATCCCGGCCAGCGCCATGTTGGTGTCAGTTACCACCGTCGCGCCGCCTTTCAGCATTTCGCGGATGCGCGGAACGATCCCGTCCGTAAAGCGCAGGCTTTCCGCAAAGGAAAAATCCGCCGTCGCGTGAATCACCCGCATGACGACGGGCCTTACCTCGTCCGCGAGTGGAACCGTCAGTTCGGATGCGATGATTTCCATGCTGCGCCGCTCGATTTCGCCGGGCTTCATCAAAGCTCAATCCCCCTTCGCGCGCCCACGCCCCGGTCGTATGGGTGGCGGATTTTCATGATTTCACTCACATAGTCCGCACGTTCCCGCAAGGATTCCGGCGCGTGCCGGCCCGTAACCACCACCTCGCCGGATTTGAGTCCAGCTTCGACGAGCCGCCACATGTCCGCTTCGGCGGTCAGTCCCCGGTTCACTGCCATCGCCAGCTCGTCAAACACCATCAATCCCGGTTTTTCCGTGTTCACATCTTCGATCAGCCGCTCGAGTTGAGCCGTCTGGCGGACGCGTGCCTCGGCTTTTTCTGCGTCCGTCATCCTGAAGGTAAACTTCCCGATGGGCGCGGCCTCGAACACGCGCGCCTCGGAAAAGCGCGCGAGCGCCGCGAGCTCTCCCGAACGCCCGGTTTTCAGAAACTGTGCCACCAGCACCCGCCGCCCCTGCCCGATGGCGCGCAGCGCCAGCCCCATGGCCGCGGTGGTCTTGCCCTTGCCCTCTCCCGTGTACAAATGCAGCAGATTCATGGTCTCAGCCAACGGTTTTCATCCCCCCGCATGCGCGCACTCGCGCCAATGACCACGCCCGCAAGATACGCAACGTCCACTTCCAGCGCCCCGCGCACCCGCGCCTCGCAGTACCTTTGCGCGGCGTCCGCCAGGCGCGCCCATACGCCGGAATAGCCCGCCCCTTCGATCTCGGAAAGCGCCGCCTCGGTGGTGGCACAGCCGTACACCCGTTCGAGGAGTGCCGCGGGCGCGCGCATCAGCGCCAGGTGGGCGAGGATGGGCTCCAGCCGCGCGTCGCCGTACTTGCTGTGGGTCTGCATGACCCCGGCGGCGACCTTGGAGAGCTTTCCCGGGTGCCCGGCGACGAGCACGCGGGAGAAGCCCTGCCGGGCGGCCTCGTCCAGCGCGAAGCCCACGAAATTGCTCATTTGAACCACCGGAACGCCGGGAAACCGCCGCGCGGCGGCCTCTTCGCCCTGATTGCCGAAGGCAAGCGCAACCGCGTCCGCGCCGCCCGCACGCCGCACGGAGAGTTCAAGGGCAATCGTCTCCGTAAGCGCATCCTCGCTCATGGGGCGGACGATCCCCGTCGTGCCCAATACGGACAGTCCGCCCCGGACGCCGAGGCGGGGGTTGAACGTCTTTTTCGCAATCTCCGCTCCGCCGGGAATGGACACCGTCACCCGTGCGGCGCGGACGGGATAGACGCTCCGGACCGCCCTTTCGATCATTTCCCGGGGCACGGGGTTGATCGCCGCCTCGCCCGCGGGCACCTTCAGCCCGGGAAGCGTCACGGTTCCCACACCTTCCCCCGCGCAAAACGACACGTTCCCGTCCGCGTTTAAAATCTCTACCCGGGCGCGTACCTCGCAGCCGTTGGTGGCATCCGGATCGTCGCCCGCGTCCTTGATGACGCCGCACGTGAAGTCGCCCCGTTCGAGGATCTCCGCGCGGAACGCGCGCCCCGCGGGAACCACGATCTCCACCCGCGCGGGACATTCGCCGTCCCGCCGCCACAGACAGCTCGCCAGCGCCGCCGCCGCGGCGCAGCTTCCTGTGGTAAAGCCCTCCCTCATTTGCGGTAGCCCCGGGGCGTCACCAGCCGCCCGTTCATTTGGACGGTCATGCTGTTGCCCACGATGACGGTGGTAAACATGTCGGCAGGCACTTCCGCGAGCCGGTCGAGGGGAGTGATTCCCTTTTCCCGCCCTTCCCGGGCGATGTTTCTGACCCAGCCGCAGACGGTCGTTCCCGGCAGGCGGGCAAGAAGGGTCTCTGCCGCCCGGGCGAGGTAATCCGCGCGCTTTTTGCTGGCGGGGTTATAGATGGCGATGGGGAAGTCTCCCCACGCCGCCGCCTCCAGACGCCGCCGGATGGTCTCCCAGGGCGTCAGAAGGTCGGAGAGGCTCACGATGGCCATATCCCCCGAAAGCGGCGCGCCGAGAATGGCCGAGGCGGCCAGCGCGGCGGTGACGCCGGGTACGATTTCCACATCGTCCTCGGGGTCCGTGAGTTCCAGAATCAGGCTCGCCATGCCGTAGACGGAGGCGTCGCCCGAGCACACCACCGCGACGGTCTTGCCCGCGCGGGAAAATTCCACCGCCGCGCGGCATCGCTCCACCTCGCCGCGCATGCCCGTGGTGAACGTTTCCCTGTCCGGGAATTCCCCACGGATGAGATCCACGTAGACGCCGTAGCCCACGATCACATCCGCCCGTTGGATGGCGCGCGTGGCCTCCCCCGTGCGCATGCCGGAATGCCCCGGCCCGAGTCCCACGACATAGATCACGTGTTTTCCTCCCCGGCCAGCGCCAGCGTCATCCCTTTGTGTCTGGTCTTGCCCATCAAAAGCCGCCCGCCGGACGCGCACGCCGCGCGCTCGCACACGTTGCCCACGCCCACGGTTTTTTCCACATAGTCGGAGTGGGCGAACGCGCCGGGCACGGCCCGGAGTTCCTCCGCCGAATGGGTCAGAAGCGGCAGACGGTATTTTTCACAGAAGCGCAGAAGCGCCGCCTCGCCGATCTTCCGGTCGATGGTCGCAAGCGCGCGCACGGACAAGAGCGTCACGCCGCATGTTTTCAGAAAATCCAGCGCGCATTCCTCGAAGTATCCTTCGTCGACGCCGCGCTTGCAGCCCGCGCCCAGAATGAGGGTGCGCGGCCGCAGGATCAGCGTCGCGGGAAACGGGGGCCGCAAATCGCGCTCGGTAATCATCACGCCCACCGCCCGGCCCGCGAGGGCGGCAGCGGAGACGGGGGCGATCATGGGCGGATTTTCGATGGCGCAGTCGTTTTTTACGGCCCAGACATCCACGGCGGGCACGCCGTTCAGGTCCGTGGCGGTGGTGATGACCGGTTCCGCGCCCGTCAGTCGGGCGATCTGTTGCGCAAATTCGTTTGCGCCGCCGATGTGCCCGGAGAGGAGGGGAATGACATGCCTGCCCAGTTCGTCCATGACCACCACCGCCGGGTCGGTGGTCTTGCTTCTGATGTGCGGCGCGACGGCGCGCACGGCGATGCCGCACGCCCCGATGAACAAAAGCGCGTCGGCCGCGGGAAACGCCGAAGCCGCCCATTCCATGGCGCTTTTCGGCCTCTCCACAGGGAAGCCCAGCTTTTCGGCCCACGCCGCGCCCCGGTCGGTGAACGCGGCCGCACGCACAGTCACGGTTTCGCCTCGCGGCAGCCGTGGGAAAACGCGGGATCATAGAGTTTCGAACGCGCGTAATCGCCGTCCAGAAAGCGACCCACCAGCACCAGCGCGGTCTTCGTGATGCCCGCGCCGAGTTCCGGGAGATTTGCCACCGTGCCGCGCGCGATTTTTTCGTCCGGCCAGCTTGCCTTGTACACGATGGCCGCAGGGGTGTCCGGAGAATATCCCCCCGCGAGCAGCTCGTCCCGCAGTTTTTCCAGCATCCCGACGCTCAGGAACAGCACCATTGTCGCGCCGTGGGCGGCGAGCGCGGGGATGTTTTCCCGTTCAGGCACGCTCGTGCGCCCCGCCATGCGCGTGACGATCACCGTCTGGGAAACGTCCGGCAGCGTGTACTCCGCCTCGAGGGCCGCGGCGGCCGCGCAGAAGGAGCTTACGCCGGGCACGACCCCGAACGGAAGGCCCCGGGCGCGCAGCGCGTCCATTTGTTCCCGGATGGCGCCGTAGATGGAGGGATCGCCCGTGTGGAGCCGTACGACGGTTTCCGCCGGGCCGCGCGCCGCCATGGCGGAAACGACCTCCTCCAGCGTCATTTTCGCGCTGTCGAGGATTCCGCAGTTCGGCCCGCACAGGGACAGAAGCGCCGGATTGACCAGCGAGCCCGCGTACACGACGAGATCGGCGCTTTGCAGAAGCGCCTGCCCGCGCACCGTGATGAGGTCCGTGGCTCCGGGACCGGCACCCACGAAATAGATCATTGTTTTCCCTCCCAGTTTGCCGACAGGATGAAGACGGGATTCTGGGCGCGGAACATGCGGGATCCGCCCACGGTCTCGAGCCTTGAAACCGCAATCTGCGCCGCCTCGAAATCGCCCCAGCGGGACAGCCGCTCCGTCAGTCTGTGCGCGCTTTCGAGGGTGACCGCCGTGGCCACCAGCCGCAGATTCACGCCCAGGCCCTCGATGTGATCAAGGATGGCGTCCATCCCGCCGCCCGTGCCCCCCAGAAACACCCGGGCCGGCGTGGGAAGGCCCGCGAATGCCTCCGGTGCGGAGCCGGGTATGACAGTCAGATTTTCCGCACAAAACAGTCGGGCGTTTGCTTCGGTGAGCGCGCGCGCGTCCGCTTCCCGCTCGACGGCGTAGACCCATCCCGCCGGGCATTGCAGCGCGCATTCCACGGACACGCTGCCCGTGCCCGCGCCCACGTCCCACACGGCGCAGTCCGGGGTCAGTTGGAGCGCGGCGATCACAAGCCGGCGGATTTCGCGCTTGGTCATGGGCACCTTGCCGCGCTGAAACGCCTCGTCCGGGATGCCGATGGGCGGAAGCCCACTGACGGGTGCGGGATTCAAGATGCGCGCCATGGAAAGAGCGTCGAATTTTTGCCCGCGCAGCTCATTTGCCGTGCCGGAGGTAATCCGCTCGTCGGGATAGCTGAGTCTTTCGCCCACCGCGACTTCAACCGCGCCGAGCCCGCAGCGCGCGAACGCCTCGCACGCCCAGCCGGGGCCGTGCTTCGCGTCGCAGAACAAAAATGTGCGTCCATGGGTTCGCACGGCGTGCAGGAGCGCCGAAACCGGTAAATCCCGTCCGTGGGCCGACAGAATTTCCGCGCCCTGCCACGATTCCCGCAGCGCCGCGCACAGGGATTGCAGCGCGCCGACGCCGGGGATGACGTCGAGGTTTTCCGCGCCGAATCTGCGCGCGAGGGCGGGAAGCAGGCTGAACAGCGCCGCGTCTCCGGACAAAAGCACCGCGCTCTTCGCGCCCGCATGCAGACGCGCCTGTATTGCATCCAGCGCGGCCGACAGCGGTTCCAGCGGCACGCACTTGCCGCCCGCCAGATGGGCGTGCCGCGCGGCGGCAAAGACGACGTCCGCGCCTTCGACGGCCCGCGCCGCCTCGACGGTCATTCCCGCCGCGCAGCCCGGCCCGGCGCCGATCACCGTGATTTTTTTCATGGGCACTCCCGCTTCCTTTTGACGATCACAGTCGTAAAGTATCCCGCCTCGTCCGTCTCCGCCAGAGGCGCGCAAAATACGTCCGGCATGCCGAGGTTTTGTGCGACATGAGCCTCCCGTCCCGCGCACGCGTCGCGCAGCGCGGCCAAGGACTTTCCCGCCTTCATGACGACGACGTTTCCGTCGGGCAATTCGTCGCCTGCCCGGTAGCCGGGCAGGATGTGCAGCTTTTCGCGCCCCGCGGCGAGAGGCACGCCCAGCGCGGCGGCCGCCGCGCACATGGCGGGCACGCCGGGCACGACCTCGAACGGATGGCGCCCGGAAAAAGCATCCATGAAATAGGCGCAGGAGGCGTAGAGGGAGGGATCGCCGAGCACCAGAAAGGCCATCGTCGCGCCCCGCGCCAGATGCGCTTCGACGGTGCGGGCAGCCTCCGCCCGGGCCGCGCTGAGAACGGATGGGTCTTCCGTCATCGGAAGGCGCAGCGGCACGAGCACCTTGCCTTCGAGATGTGCCTGCGCGACGCGCGCCGCGACGCCACCGTCCGGCAAAGCGATCACGTCCGACCGTTCGATTGCGTGAATCGCCTTCAAAGTCAAAAGCTCCGGATCACCCGGCCCGACGCCAACAAAATACAGCATGGGTCCTCCTATTTCATCCTTTCAAGCACCCCGCGCGCCGCGGCTTCCGCGACGAGCTCCCGCAGCCGGACATTCATTTCCCCCAGGGGCGCGCCTGCGTCGATCACCCGATGACACGGGAGCATCGCCGCCTGCGCGGCGCGATAGGTTCCGTCGCGGATCGCGCAAAACGGTTTTTCGGCGATGACCCGCGCGGCCAACGCCCGGGCGAGGGGATAGTCGATGTCGTTTTCCCAAAGAATGCCCGCGCAGAACGGCGTGCCCGCGCGCTGGAGCGCGCGAAACACGGGAATGCCGCTGCCGCCGCCGGATAGGACGAACACCTCCGGCGCGCCGGGAGGTCTGGGCAGCTCGACGCTTCCGAACAGGGGGTCGTACGCGCCATCGTCCACGTCGTAGAGGGCCCGGATCACATCGCCCCGGAAGATTTCGTCCGGCGCTCCGTACCGGAAAACGGTCTCGCCCTTTACGCACAACACCCGGTCGGATATTTTCTGCGCCAGGTCAATCTCGTGCAACGACTGGAGCACGGTGATCCCCTTCTTGCGCGAAAGAGTCTGCAAAAGGCCCAGGAGTTCCAGCTTGTGGCGGATGTCGAGAAACGCGGTGGGTTCGTCCAAAATTAAAATCTCCGGCTGCTGGCACAGTGCCCGCGCAAGCAGAACGCGCTGCCTTTGGCCGTCGCTCACCGCGCCAAAATCCCACGCGCGGAGATCCTCCACGCGCAAAAGCCGCATGGATTCAAGAATTGCTTCCTCGTCCGCCCGCGCCGGCACGCCCAGCCGTCCCGTGTACGGGTAACGGCCCGTGGCCACCACGTCATAGCAGGTCATGAGCTCCGGCTTCAGCCGTTCGGTGAGGACCACGGCGATCTTTTTCGCCATGCTCTTGAGGGGCATTCCGGAAGCGTCGCCGCCCGCGATGTACACCTTTCCCGCCACGGGGGGAAGCTGCCGGATGATGCTTTTGAGGATGGTGGATTTTCCCGCGCCGTTGGGGCCGATGAGGGTCACGATTCCACCCTTGGGAATCGCAACGTCGATGTCCCGGATGAGCGCTTTGCCGCGGTAGCCCACCGCCAGGCCCTCGAGTCTGACCGAATACGCGTCCATGGTCATGGCCTATCCCCCCGCCGGAGCATCATGAGGAGCACCACCGGCGCGCCCAGCGCCGCCGTCACCGTCGAAACGCTCAGCTCCGTGGGCGCAAACGCCGTCCGGGCGATGAGATCGGCCAGCATGCAAAAGTCCGCGCCCATGAGAAACAGCGCCGGAAGCGCGACGAGGGGCCTGGCCGTCCCAAGACTCCGCTTGGTCAGGTACGGAACGGCAATCCCGACAAAGGAGATGGGTCCGGCGAACGCCGTGACGCACGCGGCCAAAAGACAGGCGAGCAAAATGATCGCCCCGCGTATTTTTCGGACGTCGACACCCACGCTGCGCGCATAGTTTTCGCCCATCTGGAACGCCTCGATGGGCTTGGACAGGAAAAATACAAGAAGGAACGCGGCGAAAACCACGCCCGACGCAATCTTCACACCGTCCCAGCTCGCACCGGAAAAGCTTCCCAGCGCCCAGGTGTGAAGGCTCGCGATCTGAGAATCGCTGGCGAAGGCAACGACGAAGTCGGCGACCGCCGAGCAGATGTAGCCGATCATGATCCCCGCCACCAGGAGCACCGACATCCGCCCCACCCGGACGGACACCAGCAGCACAAAGCCGGTGGCGAAAAGCGCGCCCGCAAACGCCGCGCCGATCAGAGCGAAGGCCGAAAGCCGTCCGAACACCGCGCCCAGAAACACCATCGCCACCGCCACGGTCATCTTCGCTCCGGACGCGATGCCCAGAACGAACGGCCCGGCGATGGGATTTCGGAAAAAAGTCTGAAGCAAAAAGCCCGAAAGCGCCAGCGCGCCGCCCAGAACCGCCGAGAGCAAAATGCGCGGCAGCCGGATCTTCCATACGATGCTTAAGTGCGTCTCGCTCCCGACGCCCAGAAACAGCGCGCGTCCAATCTGCCCCAATGAAATGCGCACACTGCCGGAATTGATGCCCGCGATCAGAAGCGCGCAGAGGGCGAATGTCATCAGGAAAAACGCGAGCACATAACGCGAACGCCTTTGCGCCATGCCAATCATTCCAAATGACGGAGGAAATCGACGCCATCCGTGTTCCCCGTCAGGATCGCGTTGAGGTCCGAGACGATGAGCCCGATCTTGTCGGACGATTGGTAGAGGGATTTCTCCGTGCACCAGACGTTGCCTTCCCGCACGGCCTTGAAGTCCGCGAACATGGCGTTGGCGGCCGCGAGATCGGAGACGGACCCGGGGGCCTGGTCGATGGCGGCGTTGTAGATGAGGAAATCCGCATCCTTGGTGGCCGCGTAAAAGCTCTCCGCGTCCATGGTGACGGAGGAATCGCCATCCGCGCCTTCGAGGCCCGCGGGCACGTAATTGCCCCCGGCCAGCCCGATCATCCGGGCGAAGGAATCGGTGGCGGGCTTTGTGACGATGAGCCCGCTGGCGTTTATGTAAAAGTACGCGACGGAAAGTCCGGTGTTTTCGATGCCGGACAGCGCGTCCACATACGCCTTCTGGGCGTCGAACACCGCCTCCGCCGCGTCCGTGCGCCCGAGAAGCACCCCGTACGCCTTGATCCACTCGGTGCGGCCCAAGGGTTCCGGCTCGTAGCTGGACAGGTCGATCCACACGGGAACGCCGAGTTCCTCGAGCTTTTCCATGGCCTCCGGGGCGTAGGTAATCATGGTGGATTCGATGGCCAGATCGCAGCCGCCGGAGAGCAGCAGCTCGTAGTCCGGCGCGCTGTATTTGCCGGCATACAGGATGTCGCCCGCGTCCATGGCCGCCGCAGCGTTTTCCACATACCAGTTTTCCGCCCGGGTACCGGAAAAGCGGATGACCGGGAGCCCGTCCATGGCATCAAACAGGCACATGGCCGAAGTCGCCGCGAGGTACGCGCGGTCGATGGGCTGTTTAAGAATCACAAAATCCGCGTCCGCCCCTTCCGGCGCGGTCTTTCCCTCCGGGACGACCAGATAGTTCCGCCCGTCGGACACCGAGACGACACAATAGCCGTCCTCGTAAAAGTAGACCGCGAAGCATTGGGCGCAAGCGAGGGGGAGCGTGGAAACGTAAGCGAGGCCGGAAACGACGGGCGCTTCGCCCGCGCGCGCGCCCTCGGTCGGCGCGGGCGCGGTGGTTGCCTCCGGCGTACCCGCCATTGCCGCCGCGTCCGTGCCGTCCGTGTAGACATAGATAACGTATTCGACCACGTGAGAATCTCCCATGGCGGTGGTTTCGGCTTCAATGGTGGTCGCGCCGTTTACCGTCACCGGAATCAGGAACGTGGAATTTCCGCCGACGTTCTGATTGTAATATTTCACGCCGCCGGTTTGCGCGTATGTGTAATTGGTGCTGGAAAAGACGATGGTGGCGATGGCCTCGTTCCCCACGGCCGAAAGCGTCGGGCAGGTGATGGTCACGCGGCCCGTGCCGCCTGTGAAGGCGAATGAAAGGGCGCTTTCAACGGAAAGCGGCGCGAGGGAGGCCGCGTCAAAGGTCAGCGTCCGGTCATACCACTTGGATTTCTTCTCCGACCATGTGGATACCGGAACCGCGCCGTCCAGAGAGGTCAGCGGGAGCGCATAAGTATAACTTCCGTCCATGCCCACGACGGCGGGAATGATCGCCTCCGCATCCGCCTGACGCGCGTCCTTGGCGGAGCCAGCGTAAACAGAGTCGTATTTCCCGTTTTCGACGGTGACATAGGCGGTCATTTTGCCGTCTGTGACGGACAGCGTGCAGCCCGAAACCGGAAAGAGGTTGGAATCCGACTGAACGGAAATGGAGTAGGTTCCGTCGTCCGGCACCAGCGCGAGGCTTTTCAGCGACTGGGAGAGAAGCCGGAGGCTGTGGGCGGTCCAGGAACCGTCCGCGCCGCGCGTCTCGACGGCCAGATTCTTGTCGAGGGAAGAAACGGGGAAGGAGACCGTCCCGTCCGCGGCTTCGTGGTCAGTCCCGTCCGCGCGCAGCGCATCATCGCCTGACAATGCCAGGCTGGCGGTCATCGCGCCGTCCTTCACGGAAAGGGAGCAGGGGAGCGTGGCGCCGTCAAGGGACGCGTCCACGGCATAGCTGCCGTCCGCGGGGACCATATCGTAGTCCCGCAGACTGCCGGACAGGAAGTTGAGGGTGCGGTCGTACCATTTGGAATACCGGATGGAATAGGCCGCAACGGAAAGATCCTCGTCCAGCGCGGGGATCTCAATGGCATACGTGTACGCGCCCGTCTGATCCTCCACAAAGGGCGCCCAGTCGCTTTGGGGCGCCTGGTCCGCTTCCGCGCCGGTTCCCACGTACAGATAGCCGTACCCGTGCCCGCTGAGGGTGAGGACGGCGGTGATTTTACCGCCCTCCACGCGGAGCACGCACTGGGTGACGCGGAACATGTCCGAGGAGGAGGTCACGCCCACGGTATACAGGCCGTCTGCCGGAACGGCCGCACCCTCCGCGCAGGCCGCGCAGCAAAGGAGCAGAAGGGCAATCCCCAAAACAGTGAGCCGTTTCAGCATTTGTACACTTTCCTTCCTGAATTGGGTCACGCGGCCGCGCGGATCGGGCGCGGCCGCGGAGGGGTTTCCCGGCGTTACAGGCCTGCCTCGGCCATGGTTGCCGCCAGGTGATCCAGATAGATGGCGCGGATGTCGGCGTTCTGACCAAGGCCCTGGATGCGGCACTCCACCTCGAAGCCCGCCTGCGTGAACAGCGTCTTCCAAGAGTCTTCCTCGTCGCCCGCCATGTCATTGTTGGCGTGGTCGCCCGCGACGACCATCAGGGGATAGAGAACCACCTTGGCCGCGCCGAACGCGGTCACCGCGGAGATCGCCTCGTCCACGCCCGGAAACCCTTCCACCGTGCCGACGAAGAGGTTCTCGTAGCCTTCCGCGTGCATCATGTACTCGAGCTCGCTGTACGTGGCGTTGGCGTAGTGCTCGGTGCCGTGGCCCATGAACACCACCGCCGTGTCATCCGAGCCCACCTCGGGAATTTCCTTGGTCAGGGCGGCGATCACGGCCTCGTAGTCCTCCTCGGTGTAAATGAGGGGCTTTCCGATGGCGAGGGTGTCAAACTGGTCCGCGTACGCGCGCACCGCATTGACCACGTCGGTGTACTCGTATCCGGGCATGACGTGGGTGGGCTGCACGACGACCTCCCTCACGCCGTCTGTGATGAGGCGCTGCATGGCTTCATCCACGCCGTCGATCTGGGTGCCGTCGCGGGAAGCGAGCTTGTCGATGATGGTCTGGGCGGTGAACGCCTGTCGCACGTCCCAATCGGGATACGCGGCCGCGATGTCCGAAACGATGGCGTCGATGGTGAGGGCGCGGCTGTCGTTGTAGCTGGTTCCGAAGCTGACCACCAGGATGGCGCGCGCGGGCGCTTCCTCGGCGGCTGCAAAGGATGCGGAGGAGAAGACGAGGATGGCCGAGAGGAGCAAAATCAGGGACTTTTTCATGGGGTTACCTGCCTTTCTGCGGGGTCTGTTTCTCACAACGCGGTCATCTGTCCGCGTCTGCGGCGGTGTCTGGACAGAGAGACCCCCGGAAATTGCGCACACAAAGAAAAAGGACGTGCCGGAACCGGGTTCCGACACATCCTTGTCGCTTTTCGCGTACGCAAACAAACGCCGCCGCGCGATGGCGCGAATCGACTTTTTTGCGCATCCTTCCCAAGCCCGCAGGGATGGGGAGGACCTTGGGGACATATCCTTCTCTCGTCCGAAGAAAGAAATACGCTCATTTCAGGCAGGTCTTCTGACTGAGCCTCATCGCTGTTTTTCGCCTTCCCGGCTATCGCCAGTGGCCGGGCGACCGATCGCCCGTGAAAAACAGCTCGGCAACACAGCAGCGGTCCTGTGGAGGATTCGCACCTCGTTCCCTTTTCACCCGGGGCCGCAGCCCCGGACACCTGAAACTTCCCGTCTATTCAATTGGCAATGTTCTCAAGGAAAGTAAAATCCAAACAGATTATACCGCGATTCCGGCCGGAACGCAACAAGATAGAACAAATAATTAAGAATAATAATGCGAATTCACGAAGCGCCGGTCTTCGTGTTGACGTGTGGCGGGATTTGCCCTATAATCAACGGGGATGCGGCGAAGGTTCCTGCCGCCCGGCGTACGCGGTTTGGAACCCTTCATTTTGCCATGATATTAGGAATGCCTAATGACATGCGGCATTCGACGCACGATGGGAAGGGAGGTGGAACGGCATGATGACACGGCTTAAGGGCACCGCTTTTGAGGGCATGTGCGTCGACGCCCTTTCTGAGCGGCCGCCTTTTCTCGTTTTGACTGTTCGGGATGCGGTTGGCGAGGGGGAGATGATTGTACGGGATGTGCTCGATGGCATTCAGCTGGTTTACAGCAGGCTGAAAATGCGTTCCTGCTATCAGCGCGTGGATGACGAGGCGCTTCGCTTTGCGGCCATCAACTATTGTGTGGAGGGAAGCTATGCGTGGGAATTGGAAAACGGGCGCCGCGGGCATCTTCGCAAGGGGGAGATGTGCGTTGGATGGCAATGCGAGCAGGCCATTGTGAATTCCATGCTTCCGTTGGAATTTTATGAAGGAATCACAATACTGATTGATCCGGAGCGCGCCCAGCGCGCACTTGACAAAGCCTTTCCGGCCGTGCGCATTCCCCTCGAGCGCACGCTCCGGCAATTGTGCGCGGGGCGGGATCTGTTTGTCGCGCGGCCGGGCCTGGCTGCGGAACGGGTCTTCGCGTCGTTGGCCGACGCGAAAGCGGACGCGTGCAGAGAGCTTTCTCTCCTTAGAGTGATCGAGCTGATGCTGCTTTTGCCGCAATCAGACGCCGAGGTGCGCTTGTCCGCAATCAAATATCCGCCCATGACGGTGGAAGCCGTCCGATGCCTTTACCATGGTATTTTGCGCGATCCGCTTCAGAAAACGACGATTCCCCGACTGTCCCAAAGGTACGGCGTTTGCCAAACGACGCTCAAGGGCTGCTTTAAGGCGGTGTATGGCGTGCCGTTGGGTGAATTTATGCGCCAAAGCAGATTGGGGGCTGCCGCACGCCTCCTCCACGAGCGGGCCGACCTGAGCGTTTCGGATGTCGCGGCCCTTGCGGGATACGAAAACCCCGGCAAATTCTCCGCGGCTTTCAAGGCTTTTTCTGGACTTGCGCCCAAGTGTTATCGTTGCGCGATCAAGTGCGGGCGCGACGGTTTGGAGCAAAGCTGCGACTGCGCGGAGTAGATGGAACCGGCAAACTGTGCTATACTCACACGGGCGGAGAGCTTTTCTTTTTCCCATTAAGTTAGGATGTACTAATATAAAGGAGGGATTCTCATGACTAAGAAGGGCGGGCCGAAAAAGGGCTTCGCACGGCTGCTCGAGCTTGCCGGAATGAAGAAGCGTTTCATCATTCCGGCAGTGATCCTCTCATCGCTTGCATCCGTCGCATCGTTTATTCCGTACATATGCATCTACCGGATCGTGCGGGAGGTGATTCCGTACTACCCGGATTTCTCCGGGATGGATTCCGGCGCGGTGGCCATGTGGGGGTGGATCGCCTTTGCGGGCATCACGGCCAATGTGCTTCTTTATTTCGCGGCCCTGATGCTTTCCCACCTCGCGGCCTTCGGGACGCTGTATGATTTGAAGGTGAACTTCGCTTCCTACCTCGCACGGCTGCCGCTGGGCTTACATCTGAACTTCGGAAGCGGCAAGCTGCGCAAAATTATGGACGAGAACATCGAAAAAATCGAGGGCTTTATCGCCCATCAGATGCCGGACCTCGTCGCGGCGCTCACGGCGCCGGTGGTGATGATCGCCATCCTCATGAGCGTGGACTGGCGGTTCGGACTGGCGGCGCTTTTCGCCATCGTTATCGCCTTCGTGGTTCAGATGAGCGGGTACATGGGCGTTGGCGCGGTGAAGATGATGAACCAGTATCAGGCGGCGCTCGAGGACATGAACAACGCATCCGTCGAGTACGTGCGCGGGATCAGCGTCGTGAAGGCCTTCCGCCAGACGGTGTATTCATTCAACCGGCTCCACGACTCCATTCAGCGATACACGAGCTTCGTCATCCCTTACACCCTCGAATGGGAAAACACGATGTCGCTTTTCACCACCATCGTCAACAATGTCTACCTCTTCATCGTGCCCGTGGGTATCCTCGTGGGCATGGGTCTGTCGGGCGAAAGCCTGAGCGGTTTTGTCGCGACGTTTATCTTTTATCTGATCTTCGTTCCGGCGGTTTCATCGGTGATGATGAAGGTGATGTACTCGGCCACCAACTGCCGTCAGATCGGTTCCTTTGTGGAGCGGATGGATGATGTTCTGGCCCGCAAACCGCTCCCGGAGCCCGTTTCTCCCAAAGCGGGGAAGGCGGGGGATGTGGTGTTTGAAAGCGTAAGTTTCTCCTACGACGGAAAGGAGGAAGTGCGGGCGCTTCAGGACGTCTCCTTCGTTGCGCGGCAAGGGAAGGTGACGGCGGTGGTCGGGCCTTCCGGCGGCGGCAAGTCTACCATCGCTCATCTCATTCCCAGATTTTATGACGTGACCGGGGGCAGAATCAGGATCGGCGGGGTGGATATACGCGATATGAGGATTGCCGACCTCATGAATATGGTGAGCTTTGTGTTTCAGGACGTATTCCTGTTCAAACAGAGTCTGATGGACAACATCCGCATCGGGAATCCCGCCGCGACGGACGAACAGGTGTACGCGGCCGCGCGGGCGGCGCGGTGCGACGAGTTCATACGCCGTCTGCCGCAGGGTTACGAGACCATCTATGGACGCGAAGGGGTTTACCTTTCCGGCGGCGAACAGCAGCGCGTGGCCATTGCCCGGGCGATCGTCAAAGAAGCACCGGTGCTGGTGCTGGACGAGGCGACCGCCTTCGCCGATCCGGAAAACGAGCACCTCATTCAGGCGGCGCTGAGCGAACTGATGAAGGGGAAAACCGTCATCATGATTGCCCACCGGCTTTCCACCATTCGGGGCGCGAACCACATCATTGTGATGGACGGGGGCAGGCGCGCGGAGCAGGGCACGCACGACGAACTGATTCAAAAAAACGGGCGTTATCGCGCCATGTGGGACAGCTATACACAGGCGCTCAATTGGAGAATGGGAAAGGAGGCGCGCGCGGATGCTTAACTTCAAGCGAATGCTGGGGCTTTCGGACAAGGGCTATGCGGATCTGAAAAAGGCGGTCTTTGCCTGCACGCTGACAAATCTGTCGCTGATGTTCCCTTTCGGCATCACAATCGGAATCTTTCGGGAGCTTCTCGCGCCCATGCTGGGGGGCACGATCTCCTGGGGACGGCTCTGGGGGCTTCTTGCCGCGGGGGGCGCGGGCGCCGCGTTGGTGTTTCTGGCCAACAAAAACGACTATAAGAAGACCTATGTGACCTCCTATATCGAGGCGGAAAACACGCGCGTAGGCGTCGCGGAGCGCATCCGCCGGCTGCCCATGAACTTTTTCAACTCCAAGGATTTGACGGAGCTGACGACGAACCTCATCGGCGACTGCGCGACGCTGGAACACATTCTGAGCCACGTCGTTCCGCAGCTGGCTGCCAACGGGATTTCCATCACAATTATCTGCGCGATGCTGGCGTTCTTCGATTGGCGGCTTGCGCTGACGACGTTCGCAACCGTTCCCATTTCGTTTTTCATCATATTCTTCACCCGCCGGATTCAGGACAGGACGAACCATAAGTTCATCGATGTGAAGCTCAAGGCGTCCGAACAGGTGCAGGAGTACATCGAGGGCATCAAGGTGATCAAGTCCCTGAACATGGACGGCGAAAAGGCGAAGGAGATGAACCGCGCCCTGAACGCCATGATGCGGCTCGCCATCCGCATGGAGTTGGGAACCGGCGTCATCGTGGTGGGCGCGCAGCTTCTTTTGCAGGTGGGCACAGGCCTTACCGTGTTTGTGGGGGCGAACCTGCTGACCGGCGGAAAAATCGGGCTCATTCCGCTTCTGATGTTTTTCCTGATCGTGGTGCGCATCTACGGCCCGATCCTCACGGAGCTGACGCTTTTGCCAGAGCTGTTCCACATGCTCGTTGCCACCAGCCGCATGCGCAGGCTCGATCAGGTCAAGCTCATGACGGGCGCGGACGGCGCGAGGATTCCCAACACCACCATCCGCTTTGAGAACGCCTCCTTCGGTTACGGCAAGGAGCGGGTGCTCGAGGGCGTGACGGCGGAGATCCCGGCAAACGGAATTACCGCGCTGGTAGGCCCGTCCGGCAGCGGAAAGAGCACCATGGCCAAGCTCGCCGCGCGCTTCTGGGACGTCGACAAAGGCAAGGTGACCCTCGGCGGCGTGGACCTTGCGACCCTCGACCCGGAGTATGTCATGGATCACATCTCCTTCGTGTTTCAGGATGTGATTCTTTTCAACGATACGGTTTTCAATAACATCAGGATCGGCAACATGAACGCCTCCGACGAGGAGGTCATCAAGGCCGCCGAAGCCGCCTGCTGCGATGGGTTTATCGGGAGGATGCCCATGGGGTACCGGACGATGCTGGGGGAGAATGGCTCCACGATCTCGGGAGGCGAGCGGCAGCGCATCTCCATCGCCCGCGCGCTTCTCAAAGATGCGCCGGTGATTCTGCTCGACGAGGCGACGGCTTCCCTCGATCCTGAAAACGAAGTGCTCATTCAGACGGCGATTTCCAGACTCATCGAGGGGAAGACGGTGCTTGTCATCGCGCATCGGCTGCGCACCGTGGCGGGCGCGGACAAAATTATCGTATTGGATGCGGGAAAGGTGCGGGAACAGGGAACCCATGACGCGCTGATGAAGAAAAACGGCCTCTACCGCAAGCTTTACGACCTGCAGCGGGAAAGCCTGGCCTGGGGCGTGTAGGCGCCGTTCTGTCGTCTGCGGACAGCGCCCGGCCAAATCCGCGCGAAGCGGATTTGGCCGGGCCGATGGCGGTGCGGACGGTCAACCTATGGCACGGACATTTCGCACAGAACGGCGACGGCGCAGCGCTCGGCAAGCCGCGGATTCAGCGCGACCGTGCCGGCCAGCGCCGCTTCGATGGCGCGCCTTTTTTCAAACAACGCCTCCGCGACGCCCATCCCGGCCTCGGTAAAGCTGAAGCGCTTCTTTGCGTCGCGCCAAACGACGCCCTTTTCCTCGAGCTGGGTAAGCATTCTGTGCGCGCTGGGCTTTGAGACGCCCATATGCTTCGCAAGCCCCGCCATACTGGGAGAAGATTCCTGACCGAGCGCATAAACGCCCAACACATATTTGATTTGGGCCTTCGTCAGATCCATACGCGTTCCCCATCTCCATACGTTTTTCCATTATACAATGATATTAGCATCTCCTAACGAATTTGTCAACAGGACGAGCCAGATGCGCTTTTTTTATATTTGGAGGGCCGCACCACTCTCCGCGCATCCCCAAAAATTAACTTGACGGGGCAAAATACAATGCCCTATACTGATGGTGCGCGGATTTGCAAATTTCTCCGCGCAAAAAAACCACCAGGTGTTAGGGTGTACTAATATTCGTTGACAAAAGGGAACGCATGAAACAAGGACCTTCCCATGATAGCAAGTGCATCCTGACACCATAAGGGAGGAACCATGCTGGAAGCGGCAATCATTGAACACGCGTCTCCGACATTGGCGGGACTCAAGGCCGGTTGTCTTTTTAATTTGTCCATGGAGAGCGCGTTTTTGGAGGCCGAAATCGCGCGCGTGAACGCGCTCATCGCGGAAAAGGGCTGCGGGCTTCTGCGGATGCGCTGTCAAATGGGCCGTTCGCTCATCTTCCTGTACCGGACCCGCGACATTGCCGCGATGCTCTCCGATCGCGAGACGGCCCGGTTTCTCGGCGCATGGGGATACCGGGATCTTTCGGTGGAGAGCGCCATCGCGACATTGCGGGAACGCCTCGGGCGCGCGGATTGCTTCCCGCACGAGATCGGATTGTTTTTAGGCTACCCGCTGGCGGATGTCATGGGATTTATCGAAAACAAGGGCGCGGGATGCCGGATGTGCGGATGCTGGAAGGTGTACTCCAACGAGATGGAGGCACGCAGACGCTTTCGCTCATTCAAAAAATGCAAGGAAATCTATTCATGGATGTACCGGACGGGCATGAGCATCGAAAAGCTCACCGTCTCAGCGTGAAAGGAGAAACAACATGGCAAAGGTTGCGGTCGTTTACTGGAGCGGAACGGGACATACACAGGCGATGGCGGAGGCGATTGCCAATGCGGCGGACGCGGCGCTTTTTACGGCGTCCGAATTTTCGGCGGGCAAGATGGATGAATTTGACGCGGTGGCGTTCGGCTGCCCGTCCATGGGCGCGGAGGAATTGGAGGACGGCGAATTTCTCCCCATGTTCGAGGACGTGAAGGCGAAACTCGGCGGCAAGAAGATCGCTCTGTTCGGCTCCTACGGCTGGGGCGACGGCGAATGGATGCGCACCTGGGAGGCGGATTGCGCGGCGCGGGGCGCGGACATGGCGGCTGAACCCGTCATCTGCTGCGAAGAGCCGGACGCGGACGCCATCGCGCAATGCGAGGCGTTGGGGAAGGCGCTTACATAACGCAGGAGGCGCCGTGCCGCACGCAGAAGATCGCCGCGCTTGACAGTCGGCGATCTTCTTTTGTTTACCCATCCCGTCCGAATGGCGCTTTCACGGAATGCGGGCGTTCCCATCCTCCGCCGAAAGGCCGATTGACCCCACCGCTTGGGCGACCGCCTTTGTCCCCAAATCCACCATAAAACCCTTGGCGGCGGCTTCATGCCGGTCCAGCCTGCCGGAGACGGTGATTTCCCCCCTGGCGCCGCGTTTGGCCGCTTCCGCGCGGGCGGCGGCTTCCGCTTCCGCCATGGCGTACGCCTCCGCGCCTTCGAGCACAGGGAACACGCGCGGCCCCGTTTTCCCGAATACCGTGTATCCGCTCACCCCGTCCGCGCTGGAATTTGGCCTGATCTCCACCGCGCACGTCGCGCACACATCGCCCACCACTGCCCCCAGCGCGTTTGCGACCTCATAGTGCGCGGGCAGGATGGCCTTTGTGCCGAGCATTTTCGCCACATCGTTCAGGAACAGGTGGATGGGCGCGCCGACGCCCGTCAGTACGAATTCCGTCTCGAATCGCATGGAAACCAGCGGCTGCCGGGCGCCGGTTTTTGCGGCCTCATAGCTTTCGTTGATGAAGGGCTCGACGTCCCCGCGCACGCCGCCGTGCAGGCCGCGCCCGTCCCCGTTCTCCAACAGGGCCTCGACGATGTTCACATAGAGCTTTCTCTTGATTTCGTCATAGACGCCATCGCACAGTTCGTCCACCGAAAGCCCCAGGTTTGCGGCGACGTACCGCGCGCCCAGGAGGGATGCCTCGGCGGGGAATCGGCTGAAATCCTTCCTGATGTGCATGATGTCCGTGGGCGTAAGCCCGCACACCTGTATGGCGCCCTCCGCGACGAGCCGGGAGACGTCCAGACTGTAAAGATCCCTGCCCGGCACGCTGTCCGCCGCTTCGGCCAACGAAAGGGCGCCGCCCTTCAAAGCGGCGCAGAGCGCTTGCTCCTCCCGGGTGTACCGCGCGCTGCCCGCGATATCCCTGACGAGTATGTAATGCTCGTGAAGATAGCGCGTGTGCTTTTTCCCGCTTTCCACAAGACTTTTCAGGTTGTCTGTGATCCGCGGGTCTTTTTCGGCGGCGACGC
Organism: Bacillota bacterium; assembly: GCA_023435435.1. GTDB lineage: Bacteria > Bacillota > Clostridia > Christensenellales > Aristaeellaceae > RUG11247. The sequence continues at coordinate 24,976 of JAEYRW010000085.1, forward strand.
AAAGGGGTATGATTCTGTCGTTTTCCAGAAACAGCTTCTGCCCGTTGTAGTGGATGGCGCTGTCGCCGCCCAGACCGAAGGTCTTGATGTAAAGGCCGTCCGCGAAGGTTTTCCACCTGCCGATGCGCAGACCGCCCGACGCCCTGCGGGGGACGCCGCCGCGGATCAGCGCGATGTCTGTGGTCGTCCCGCCCATATCCACGACGACGCTGTTTTTCTCGTGAGCGAGGTGCGCGCAACCCATCACGCTGGCGGCGGGGCCGCAGAGCAGCGTGTCGATTGGGCGCGTCCGCGCAAAGGAATCGGACATGAGACTGCCGTCGCTGCGTACGATCACCACCGCCGCGCGGATGCCCCGCTTCTCCATGGACGCCTTGATGGCGCCGATGAATTCCCGAATGATGGGGAAGAGCCGGGCATTCAAAAGGGCGCTCGCCCCGCGCTGGAGACAGTTCAGTTCGTTGCACAGTTCGTGCGCGCAGACGACGGGGATCCGGTGCCTTTGCGCAAACAGCTCCTTTGCCTTTTTTTCGACGTACGCGCCGTTTCGCAGGGCGTTGGCTTCAACGATCCCGACGCCCTCCAGCCCTTCAAACCCATCCTCGAGGTTCGCGCAGAACAGATTCCAATCCGGTTCCCGCTCCATCGCGCCGGAGAATCTGGTATGGCTCTCCTGGATGTACATTTCGCTTGCCGGCGGAAGTCCGTATGCCCCGCCGTACCGGTCGATGGTTTCCCTGTCGCCGCCGAAAAAAATCAGCTTCGCGCGCCCGCCCTTGTCCTCGACGCAGGCGTTCGTGGCGAGGGTCGTCGAAAGGGCGACCACTTCCGCCGCCCCAACCGCCTCCGCCGGGAGCGCGTCAAGCGCCTCCAAAATGCCCGCGGATAAATCGTGCCTGGTGGTGAGCGCCTTTGCCGTTCCCAGGATCCGCCCGCCTTCAAAGTCGTAAACCACCGCGTCGGTATATGTGCCGCCCGTATCGATTCCAATTCCGATTTTCATGTACCCGCACCGCCCGTCTTGCGTCCGTTCCCGGAGCCGATCTTTATTATAATCGAGCTCTTTTTTGAAATCAAGCGGCCGGTGCGCCGTCGAAGCAAGTTTCTCTTGACAAACTGGGAGGATTCGGTTATAGTTCTTGTGTTTGGCAAACCTAACAAAAAGGAGAATAACGATGACATTATCCAGATTCAAACGGATTCTGACCCTGCTCACGGCGCTTGCTCTGGTGATCGGCGTACCCGCGGCCTTTGCGGAGAGCGCCTCCGCGGTGCAGTACCCCCTTACAATTGCCCACGCGTATGGAGAGACGGTTCTTGAGAAAAAGCCCGAACGCGTCGTGGCCATTTCCTGGGGCAATTTGGATGTGCCGCTGGCGTTGGGCGTGGTGCCCGTCGGCGTTTCGAAGGCGAACTACGGCGTAGGCGAAAACGAGGATCTTCTCCCCTGGACCGTGGAAGGCTTCGCGGCGCTGGGTGTTTCGGAACCCGCCGTGTTCGACGATACGGACGGACTGGACTACGAGGCGATCAACGACGCGCAGCCCGACGTCATCCTGGCTGCCTATTCTGGCATTACCCGGGAAGAGTACGACATGCTCAGCCAGATCGCGCCCGTGATCGCGTATCCCACCGAGGCGTGGCAGACGACTTGGCGCGAGATGATCGTCACGGACGCTGCGGGCATGGGCATGGAGGCGGAGGGGGAGGCGCTTGTCGCTTCGCTCGACGCGCTCATTGCGGGCAAGGTGAGCGCATATCCGGCTCTGGAGGGCAAGACGGCGGCGTTCTTCTACATCGCACCCACCGATTTCGGCAGCGTTTACATTTACACACTTGCCGATCCGCGCGCGGCGTATCTTACCGATTTGGGCCTCGGCTTTCCGCAGAGCGTCACCGATCTGATCGCGGATGAGAACAGCTTCGCGGTTCAGGTGAGCGCGGAAAATCTTGACGGACTCACGGACCTGGATATCATCATCACCTATGGCGACGACGGCCTGCTCGCGGCCATGCAGGCGGATCCGCTTCTTGGCAGCGTTCCCGCGGTTCAGAACGGGGCGGTGGTCGTGATCGAAAACGGTTCCTATCTCTCCGCCTCCTGCACGCCCAGTGCGCTTTCCATTCCCGCGACGATCGACGAGTATCTCGCGATGATCGCCTCCGCCGCGGAAAAAGTGAAATGAACCGGTCGAAAAAGCCCCTGTTGATTCTCGCAAGCCTCGGCGTTCTCGCCGTCTGCGTGCTCCTGTCCCTGGCGCTGGGCTCGCGGCCCGTCGGGATTGCGGACGTCCTGGGCGCGCTCCGGGACGGGGCGCGCGCGGATTTTACCGCGCTGGTCGTTCGGGAACGGATTCCCAGAACCATATTCAGCCTGATCGCCGGGGCCTCTCTTGGAGTCTCCGGCCTTCTGATGCAGGCGATTACGCGCAACCCCATCGCCGACCCGAGCATCCTGGGCGTAAACATGGGGGCGTCGCTGTTCGTGGTGGCGGGCATCGCGTTTTGGGGCATCGGTGCGATGGGCGAATACATTCTGCTCGCCCTCCTCGGCGCGGCGCTCACGGCCGCCTTCGTATACGCCATCGCGTCCATGGGCGCGGGCGGCGCGACACCGATCAAGCTGGCACTGGCCGGTTCCGCCACCAGCGCGGCCCTTTCCTCCCTGGTCAGCGCGCTGGTTCTTCCCCGCACCAGCGTCATGAACACGTTTCGATTCTGGCAGATCGGCAGCGTCAGCGGCGCCACATGGGAGGCAATCGCGGCCACGCTGCCATTCCTCGCAATCGGCGTCGTTTTTGGATTCCTGCTGGCGCCCGCGCTGAACGCCATGGCCCTTGGCGACGACGTGGCCGTGGGATTGGGCGTGCGAACGGGACTCGTGCGCACCCTCGGCGCCCTGACCGGCGTCGTTCTGTGCGGCGCGATTACCGCGCTGGCGGGGCCCATCGGCTTTATCGGGCTGATGGTTCCCCATGCGGCGCGGCTGATTCTGGGCCAGGACATGCGCCTGACCTTGCCCGTGTCCGCCATTGCGGGCGCGGCACTTCTGACGCTGGCGGACGTGGCCGGGCGGCTGCTCGGGCGGCCCGGCGAATTGGAGGTCGGCATTGTCACCGCGTTTCTGGGCGGGCCGATTCTGATCTATATCGCGAAGAAAGCGAGGATGCGCGCGCTATGACGGGAGAGAAAAGCGCCGTTCAGGCGGGCTACGGAAGGCGCAGGCGTCGGCTTAACATGACGCTCATTCTGCTTGCCCTGCTCATTTTGTGCCTTTGCTGCGCGATGCTGGTCATGGGAAATACAGTCTACTCCCTGGAAACGGTATACCGTGTTCTGCGCGGCGAAGCGATCAAGGGCGCGACATACGCGGTCGCGACGCTGCGCCTGCCGCGCATGCTCGCGGGCCTTTTCGCGGGCATGGCGTTTGGCATCGGCGGCAACACGTTTCAGACCATGCTCCGAAATCCCCTGGCGAGCCCGGACATCATCGGCATCACCACCGGCTCCAGCGCGGCCGCGGTGTTCTGCATCCTCGTTCTCGGGCTTGGCGGCACGGTGGTCTCGGCCGCTGCCCTTGCGGCGGGCCTTTTCGTCGCCGTGCTCATCTATGCCCTCTCGCGCGGCGGGCGCTTTTCCGGCGGCAGGCTCATCCTGATCGGCATCGGCGCGCAGGCCATGCTCGGCGCGCTCGTCTCCTACATGCTGCTCAAGGCCTCGGAATATGACGTTGCGAGCGCGCTGCGCTGGATGCGCGGAAGTCTCAACGGCATGCAAATGAGCGATGTCCGGGCCTTGTCGCTGGCGGTCATCGCATGCGGCACGTGCATCGTCCTTTTTTCCCGGAAACTGCAAATCCTGGAATTGGGGGAGGAGACGGCAACCACATTGGGTGTCAGGACCGACCGGACGCGCGTGGTTCTCATCGCGAATTCGGTGTTGCTCATCTCGTTTGCGACCGCGGTGACGGGCCCGGTGGCGTTCGTCTCCTTTCTCGCGGGACCAATCGCCATCTAGCTCGTCGGCGCGGGCATGCCCTCCACGCTTCCGGCGGCCCTGGTCGGCGCGGCGTTGGTGTTGGCAGCGGATCTGGCCGGACAGTTCGCCCTTCCCTCCCGGTATCCGGTGGGCGTGATTACGGGGATTCTCGGGGCGCCGTATCTCGTCTTTTTGCTCATCAAAATCAACCGAAAAGGGGGTGCGGCGTAATGGGCGGATCATTGGCGGCGCGAAACATCATCTCTGGCTATGAAAAGAAGGTCGTTGTCAGCGGCGTGAGCATCGCGATCCCCGACGGGAAAATCAGCGTCATCGTCGGCGCGAACGCCTGCGGAAAATCGACGCTTCTCAAGACATTTGCGCGGCTCTTGAAACCCATGGCGGGCAGCGTCGTTCTGGACGGGCGGGATATCCATTCCATGCCGACGAAAAAGCTCGCGCAAAAGCTCGGATTGCTTCCGCAGTCGCCCATCGTCCCGGAAGGAATCGCGGTTTCCGACCTCGTCGCGCGGGGGCGGTTTCCCCATCAAACGTTTCTGCGCGGCATGGGGAAGGGCGATTACGCGGCGGTGGAGGACGCGCTTAATACCATGGGCATCGCGGAACTCGCGAACCGCAGCGTGGACGAGCTTTCGGGCGGCCAGCGGCAGCGCGTGTGGATCGCCATGGCGCTTGCGCAGGAGACGGATATCCTTCTCCTGGACGAGCCGACCACATATCTTGACATCACCTATCAGATCGAAATTCTGGATTTGCTTGCCGATCTCAACCGCAAACGCGGCGTAACCATCGTGATGGTTCTTCACGACATCAACCTTTCCGCGCGCTACGCCGACCAGATCTTCGCGCTTCGCGCGGGGAAACTGCTCGCGCAAGGGATTCCGTCGGAGATCATCACCCCGGAACTCATCCGCGACGTGTTCGGCCTCGAATGCATCGTCATCAAAGACCCGCTGTCCCATTCTCCGATCATCGTTCCCAAAGCGCGCGGCGCCAAGCATCCAAGGGCCGACGCGATATCTTAGAAATCGTGTGAAAACGCCAACGGCGGCCTTCGCGGTGCTGCCCTTCCCGCAATGGAATCACGGGTCGTTCCTGTGCCCGCCAGAGCAGCAAAGCAAACCGGCAGAGAAGGCCCGGGCAAGCGCAATCAGCCGCAAATTGTTTGAACGCAGCGACGCGGCGTCGGGGTAGGGGCCGGGGGCGAAGGCCCCTCCTTTTCTATGCGCCGGTCAGCTTATCCCAGGTTTCGAACACCTTCCTGACGTTTTCGGGCCGTCCGCCGGGGCCGAATTCGCACTGGGCGATGCAGCCGCCGTTTTCCCAAAGGGTTTCCTTGACGTGCGTCACCGCCGCCTCGACCTCCGCTTCCGTCCCGGTCGACAAAAGGTGCTGCCGGTCAACTTCGCCCCAGAATGTGATCTTCCCCTTGAAGGGCGCAAGCTTGTCCACGCCCATGCAGAAGATCTGCGAATTGAACGCGTCGAGCCCCAGCTCGATGAGATCGGGATAGATTGCCAGCGTATGCCCGTCGGAGTGCATGAACATCTTCTTGCCCGCGCGATGGGCGATGTCGATGTAATCCTTGTACATGGGCCTGAAGACGGACCGCCAGACGCGCGGGGGAATCAGAAGCCCCGTCTGCGAGCCCCAGTCGTCCATCATGTTGAGCGCGTCCACCTCGGTTCCGGCCCACACCTCCAGAAGCTCGCAGTAGAAGGCGTGCATCTTCGCGATGAACTTCAGCATCTCCGCCGGGGGATCCATGAGGTCCATGTACAGATTGGCCGTGCCGCGCAAAAACTGAAGCTGTTCAAACGGGCGCGGACAGCAGCCGCCGCAGCGGAACTTGTCCGCGTTGGCGCGGCAATACTCGTTTGCCTTTTCGACATCCACGGAAAGCTGCTCCCGCGGGACATGCACCAGCGCCGCGTCCGACCAGTCGTCCTCTTTGATCTGCGGATTTTTCACCTCGCCGATGACGCCATCCTGAATGTTGACAAATTCGCAGCCCCAGTCGTCGGTGTGGATGCCCGGCGCATAGGCGTCTCCCCTGCCGACGGTTTTTTCGCGCAGGCAGCCCGGAACGCCGATCATGTCCGGCGGAAATGACCGGGTGATTTCGGCGAGCGCGTCCGGGTACCGCTTTCCCGCCCAGGGGAGCAGCCAGAGCTCCCGCGGCGCGCGGCCGTGATTGACCATCCCCAGTGTGTCGAGCATGAGCCTTCGCGAATTCATGTGTATTCCTCCTGCCGTTGCTATATAAGGACTGCCGGATCGCCCTGAAAATACCGCTGCCGGTCGCGAAACCGGTATTCCTTCGGCGATTGGCCAAGGGTATTTTTGAATGTGTTTGAAAAAAGAACTGAGGCTGGACTATCCGATGCCTGCGCAATCTCGTTGACGCGCATGTCCGTCGCCATCAGAAGGTGCGACGCCCGGTCGATCTTGACGCGCGCGGTATGGGGATTGACGGGAGATTTCACGCATCAATCGGCGGGAACGACGGCGTGTGAAAACACCATAAACGATGGGAACCCGCTTCATCGCAGATTTTTACGCGCGCTTGCGTGAACGCCGTTTGAGCCATATCGCAAGACTGATCCATGTCAGAACCCCCGCGCCGGTGAAAATCAATCCTTGCGAAAGAAAGGGCGTTTGATAGGTGAATACGACCGTGTGGTTGCCGAGGTTGAGGCGCACGCCCGTGTACATGCCGCCGGAGCGGAAAACGTCCGCGCCCTCTCCATCGACGGTTGCCGACCATCCATCGCCGTACTGTACGCTGATTTGGAGGATGGCCGGTTCGTTCAAGGCAATATCACCCGAGATGCGATTGCTCGACGTCTCGATGTTCGTGAGTTGATGAGTCGCGAGCGCCTCAAGGGGATCTATCACATTCTCGATGGGCACGGCGTACACGTGAATGGAGTCATAGCTGATCTTGGCGGCCTTCCAGAACAGGAGGTCCGCGCCGTCGCGCGCTTTATCCGTACATCCCAGATCCAGAAGCACGCCCGTCTGCCCATAGCAAACGGTGCTGGCCGCAGTGGTGAGAAAGCCGTAGCCGGTCGTTTCCCCCGAAGCATATTCAAGCACCGTGGGCTTCGCGGAGTTTTTTCGATCCGTGACAACGCCGTCGATCAGTAAAAAGATATCATAACCTGCGGGCGCTTCAAAATTCATGCGCATTCTGCCATTTTCTTTGGTGACGATCCTATTTTCTTCCAGCGTGAGATTGCGCACCGGTTCAAGCGTCCATTTGAGTTCTTCGAGAGCGCTCTCGTATGTTCCCTCCGGGACGCCGCTTGCCGACGCATTCTCCAAAACGGCATACCTTGCGTAGGCAAGCTCCCGGTCGACGGGCGTCAGATTTTTGAGCGCTTCCTCCGAAATCGAACGCGTGAATGCGTAGCCGAATGGCAGCGCGTGGGGATTCCGGTAAACCACAGCCGCATCTGTCTCGGCGACAGGATAACTGCCGTAAGGAAGCAGCGAATAATCGCCCTTCGGGCGAACAATATACTTGAGCCCTGCCAGCGAACTCAATGTCGTCCGTCCGTCCAATCCACGCACGTTGTGAAAAGCGGAACGCGAACTAAGCATGACGTTGCGCTGATATTCCGCGGTCCACGCGGGCACGATGCTCCAATAGTACGACACGGGCATGTAGCCCACCAGATCCGAAAGCGGATCGTTGATATGTACTTCCGTCGAACGGTAGACGCCGTCATCGTCAACCAGTTTGAGCGCGGCCAGATTGTCGTTCATGATTCGCGCATAGACGCCCCTGTCGTTAAACTGCATCGCATAGTTGCGCAGACCGGGTGAGTAGACGAAGAACGCGTAGGCAAATGCGATCAGCGCGATCAGTGCCTGAAACATGAATTTGCTCGTCACCTTCATGACGCGCACGAGAAGAAGCGCCGAAAAGCACACAATCATAGCGGCATAACCCGTCGCGAAGTGTCTCATCGTTTTTGTGATAAACGCCAGCACAATGGCCACAGTGAGATACGCGCCCCAGAACACGCCGAGCGCCGCAAGCTGTTTTTTGCCGATTGTCGCAAGCGCGGGAAGCATGACGGCACATGCAACACAAATGGGGAGGGAAAGCGCATAGCTCCAGCGGTTCGTCACATAACCAAATCCGTTAAACATCTTCCCGAAAAATGGAACCATAAGGAAAAACAGGAGCGCGCTGATCCCGATGAGAATCTGCGCGTCGGTTCGGCTTTTCCCGCGCTTCAGCAGCAATAACGCCGCGCAGAACAGGGAGATCGGCGTATACCCGATCACCGCCCAGGTTCCCGCGGTACCGCCCGGCTGCACAATGCTTCCAAAGAGCGAAATGTAATGGCCCATCGGATAAAAAAGGAGCGAGTCGGTGTACCCCGTTTGGATCAGGGCCCGGCCGTTTTGCAGATACTGATAGGTAATCGGAATAAATACGGCCGCCGAAACCGCCATACCCAAGATGTACGAGCCCAAAAGGGCAAAGCCGTCCGCCGCGCTGCCGCGCAGGCGACGCGCACGGTATCGGAACGCGATTCGCATGATGATGTAAAAAACAGCGATTACCGTATTGATATAGGCAAAAAAGAAATTGGTGACCAGCATGAGCGCCGAGAACCCGACGAATGCGTGGGGCTTGCGGTCGCGCAGGAGCTTTTCCACGCCATAAAGAATCAGCGGCAGGTAGAGGGCGCCGTTGACGAAATGCGGATGCCGAACCGCCGCGTAGATCAGGTACCCGGAGACGGCGTACAGAACCGCGGCAGATGAAGTTGCCCATCCCTCGGTTCTGAACGTATAACGCAAGTACAGTCCAAGGGCCGCGCCCGCGAGGTATACCCGCACGCCGATCAGAATCGCGTACATTGTCTCCATGCTGTCGCCGGTGGCCAGCGCCGAAAGAAGGTTGACGGGATCCGTTAACCCGTAAAAGCACATGCACGCAAGTGTATCCATGCCCTGTCCGAGCTGAAAGTCCATCATGTCAAACGTAAAATGTCCGGTGGCAAAGAATGAACGCACATGTGCGGATATGTAAGAAATCGTATTGTAGACCTGCCGGAGGCCATCATTGGCCCAAATGAGCGTCTTCCCATCCAGCGTGAACACAATGTAAACACCAATCGCAATCAGAAGATACCAAAAAGTGTAAGAAATCAGCCACCCGGAATTCCATCGATTGACATGGGGTCTTTTTTTCTTATCCATAAAAATGCCTTTCGGGACGGCGCGTTGAATCAATAAGTAGATGATAGCACAAAAGTTATTTTAATTAAAGTATTCCACGCATTTTTCACGATAATTTGCATTTTGCGACTCTTCCGGTTGCCGGGGTGCGGTCGCAGCGGCCGAAATGTGAGCGGCATTGTGCCCGCCACACGCCGGCGGCATGCCGCATTCGGCACAATAATGAGTTTTACTCAATTTTGATAAGCACAATATTGAATATTTCTAAGCTTGCATTATACTGATGGTCGGTGAGAAGCAGGACACATCCGCTTTTCCACGCCCAAAAAGGAGAGGAGCATCACTATGAAGCAGGCATTATGGAAAATACCGGTTACTCTATGCCTCGCGGCGGCCATTCTGTTCAGCGGCATTGCGCCTTGGTGGAACGGTATGGCGCTGGCGGAGTCGGGCGAGATTCAGAAGGAATCGCCCATGCTGGCAGAGCGCGTGGCGGCGGGCAGCCTGCCCGCCCTGGAGGACCGGCTTCCCGAAACCCCGAAACTTCTCAACGAACTTGCCCCGGAGCACCTGGCCCTCACCGAGGGCAACTTCGGCGGCACGATCCGCTGCGCCACAGGCGCACTCAACGACGTCGGCGTCTTTCTGGTGGGCATGTTCGAGCCTCTGGTCAACAGCCCCAGCTTTACCGGCGAAGAGTTTGTGGCAAACGTTGCCGAAAGCTACGAGGTTAACGAGGACGGCTCCGTCTACACCTTCACGCTGCGCAAGGGCATGAAGTGGTCGGACGGCGAACCGGTGACCATGGAAGACGTGCGCTTCGCCATTGAGGACGTTCTCATGAACGAAACGCTCACACCCGCCCTTCCCAACATGTTCCGCACCGGCGGCAAGGCGGACGGCACGCCCATGACCCTGGAAATCGTGGACGATTATACGTTCCGGCTCGCCTTTGACGGACCCTACCCGGGCTTCCTTCTGAAAATTTCGGTGCAGAGCTGGCCCAGCTATTACTACTTCCTCAAGCCCTACCACTATCTGTCCCAGTATCACGAGGCATATGCCGACCCCGACGCCCTTGCCCAGTTGGTGGCGGACGGAAAGTATGACAGCTGGGCCGACCTGTTCAACGATTACGACATCACCAGTTGGGAGATGGGCAGCGAAAAGGCAATCGGCTTCCCGTCCCTGAGTCCCTGGGTTCCCATCAGCAACCTGAATGGAAAGATCACGCTGGAGCGCAATGCCTACTATTGGAAGGTGGACGCCTCGGGCCGTCAGATGCCGTACGTGGACTACGGCGAGGTCTACTACGTCGGCGACAGCGAGACGGGCGCCAACATGATCATCTCCGGCCAGGTGGACTACGCGAGCAACGCCGAGATGAGCAAGATGCAGCTTTTCAAGGCCAACGAGGAGACCGGCAATTATGTGACCCGCGTCGCCAATTACCATGGCCGCCTGGGCAACATTTACCTCAACCTCAATTATGACGACGCGGATTGGCAGAGCGTCGTCGGCGACGTGCGTTTCCGCAAGGCCATCAGCCTCTCGGTGGACCGTGCGGACATCGTGGACACGGTGTTCTTCGGGCTGGGCGTCCTGGCCGGCGAGATCGGCTACGGCGATTACGATCCGGACGAGGCGAACCGTCTTCTGGACGAGCTGGGTCTCGACCAGAAAAACGCCGACGGCATCCGGCTCTATCCGGACGGAAACACCGTGGATCTCCTCTTTGAGGCGTCCAGCCGCGTGCCCGAGAACCTGCCCATCTCCGAAATGCTGGTGACCCAGCTCAAGGCGGTCGGCATCAACGCCCAGGTGAAGACCATCGATTACTCCCTCTGGGCGGAGCGCAGGCCCGCCAACCAGATCCAGGCGTTCGTGGAACGCATGGAGACCTACTGGTGGATGGCGGACGCCAAGTTCAGCTACTGGGCGCCTCTGTGGGACGCGTGGTACCAGTCCAACGGCGAGACGGGCATCGAGCCGCCGGAGGAAGTCAAGACTCTCATGGATTACGCCCGGGACACCACTGCGGTTGACCTCGCGGAAGGCCCGGCGATTTATCAGAAGCTCGTGGACGGCATCCGCGAGGGTTACTGGTACATCCCCATCATGGACGATTCCCAGATGGCCGTCATCTTCAATAAGGACCTGAGAAACACCGAATTTACCGGAGACCTGACCACAATCATCCTGAGCTTCTCCATCGAGGAAATGTACTACGAGAATCCGGAAAACCACTGAACGCAAAGGCGCGGCCCGCGGGCATGTTGCAGCGGGCCGCGCCCGCGGCAAGCAAAGGAGATGGGACGTTGGGAAGATATGTCGTCAAGCGTATTTTGGGGGCGGCTGTTTTACTGGTAGCGATCTCGATCATCGTGTTCGCCCTGATCCAGCTCCCGCCGGGAGATTTTTTGTCCACGCACATCGAGCAGATGAAGATGGAGGGCACGCCCCTTCAGGAGGCAGAGATTCAGAATCTCACGCGGGAGTATCATCTGGATGAACCCGTTCCCGTGCAGTACCTCATGTGGGTAAAAAACATCGTGACGAAGGGAAGCCTCGGAAGGTCGTTCACGTACGGCGAACAGGTGACGGAGGTATTGGCGGACCGGATCGCCATGACGGTCTTCCTGTCCCTGCTCACCATTTTCTTCACGTGGCTCATCGCCTTTCCCACGGGTGTCATCGCGGCGCTGAGGCAGTATTCCTGGTTTGATTATCTGTTTTCCCTGATTGGCTTCATCGGCGTTTCCATTCCGGGGTTCATGCTGGCGCTGGTGGGTGTGTATGTGATCTTTAAAACCACCGGTTTCGCCATAAACGGTCTGTTTTCCACACGGTTTCTGGATCAGCCCATGAGCCTCGCCAAATTCGGCGACCTTCTGGGGCACATCTGGTTTCCGGTCATCGTCATCGGACTGCACGGCACGGCAAGCCTCGTGCGGGCGGTGCGCGGCCAGGTGCTCGATGAATTGGGCAAGCAGTACATCGTTGCCGCGAAGGCGCGGGGCGTTTCGGGTGCGCGGCTGCTGTTCGCCTATCCCATCCGCGTGGCGGTCAATCCGCTTATCAGCACCATCGGGTGGATGCTCCCGGCCATTATTTCCGGCGAATCCATCGTGGCGGTGGTTTTGAATCTCCAGACCGTGGGACCGGTGCTTCTCAAAAGCCTCCAGACGCAGGACATGTATCTTGCGGGCAGCATTCTTTTGATCACGGGTTCCCTGACGCTCGTGGGCACGCTGATTTCGGACATTCTGCTCGCCCTGCTCGACCCGCGCATCCGCATAGGAGGGAACCATCGATGAAAAATACATCGACCGACGCCCGCGAAAATGCCATGTTCTATGCATCCCAGCGAAAGCTGGTGTGGTATAAATTCCGGCGGCACAGACTGGCCGCCGTCTCGCTGGTTCTCCTCGCGCTTCTCTATTTCGGCGCGGCGTTTTGCGAGATTTTGAGTCCATACGCGGCGAACGCCATGCATTCCGACTACAAGTCCCTCGAACCCCAGCGCATTCACTTTTTCGATGAAAACGGCCTGACCGCGCCCTTCGTTTACGGCCTCAAGCGCGAGCTGAACATGGAAACCTTCGAGCGCGTCTCGGTGGTTGATACCTCCGTTAAATACCCGGTGCGGCTGTTTGGGCGTGGTGAGGAATACGCGTTCTGGGGCCTTTTCAAGACGGATGTTCACCTTCTTGCCTGCGACGGGCCGATGTTCCTTCTGGGCACCGACATTCACGGCCGGGACATGCTCTCGCGTATTTTGTACGGTTCGCGCATCTCGCTGTCTGTGGGCATCGCGGGCATCGCCGTGACGTTTCTGCTGGGGCTGTCCATCGGCAGCGTGTCCGGCTATTTCGGCGGCGCGGTGGATGAATTTGTGCAGAGGCTCATCGACCTTGTGATCTGCATTCCCGGAATCCCGCTGTGGATGGTGCTGGCGGCGGCGCTCCCGACGAACTGGCCGCCGGTCAAGACGTATCTGTGCATCGTACTCATCACCTCCGCCATCGGCTGGACGGGGCTTGCCCGCGTCGTGCGCGGAAAGATGCTCGCCGTGCGGGAGGAAAGCTTTGTGATGGCGGCCCGGCTGGCCGGGGCGTCGAGCGGCTATATCATGCGCGTTCACATGCTGCCCACTTTCGCCAGCTACATCATTGTCTCGCTGACCATGTCCATCCCCGGTACGATTCTTGGCGAAACCTCGCTGAGCTTTCTGGGGCTGGGGCTTCAACCGCCGGCGGTGAGCTGGGGTGTGCTTTTGCAGGGCGCTCAAAATTTGCAGAGCATTGCGGGCATGCCGTGGCTCTTATTGCCCGCGCTGTGGGTGGTTTTGGCGGTGATTCTGTTTAACTTCGTAGGCGACGGCCTGCGCGATGCGGTGAATCCCTACGGAATGGAGGGCGCGTAGTATGGACGAAAATGTCCTTCTCGTTGAAAACGTCACCGTACGCTTTCCCGTGTACGGTGGGCTCGTTCACGCTGTGGAACGCGTGAGCCTCGAGATTCCCCGGGGAAAGACCGTCGGCATCGTGGGTGAGTCCGGCTGTGGCAAGAGCGTGCTCGCCCTGTCCCTCCTGCGGCTTTTGCCCAAGTCCGCGCTCGTGGATGGCGCGGTGCGGCTTGCGGGCACAGAGGCACAATCGAACGTGCTCGCCCTTCCCGAAAATTCCCGTTCGCTCAAAAAAATCCGGGGCGGGGAGCTTTCCATGATCTTTCAGGAGCCCATGCGCGCGCTCTTTCCGCTCAAGACAATCGGGAGTCAGCTCGGCGAGGCCATCCGGCTTCACGTGACCCGCGACCCGGCGGAAATCCGCCAACGGTCCGTGGCGCTTTTGCGCACGGTGGGCATCCGCGAAGCGGAAAAGCGGCTGAGCGACTATCCCCACCAGTTTTCGGGCGGCATGGCCCAGCGCGTAATGATTGCCATCGCCCTGGCGGCGTCGCCCAAGCTTCTCATCGCCGACGAGCCCACAACGGCCCTTGACGTCACCATTCAGGCGCAGGTGCTCAGGCTCATCCGCCGTATGCAGCGCGAACTGGGCATGTCTGTTCTGTTCATTACACACGACATGGCGGTGATGATGGAGATGGCGGACGAGGTGGCGGTGATGTATCTGGGACGCATCGTCGAGCGGGCGGATGCCGAGGTGGTCTTTACGCGCCCGCTCCATCCCTACACCAGGAGGCTCATCGAGGCGATCCCCACCATTGACGGCGCGCGCAGACGGCTCGCCTCCATCGAAGGCAGTGTGCCGATTCCGCTGAACCTCAAGCCCTGCTGCGGGTTTCACGATCGCTGCCAGAACGCAATTGCGGGGCTGTGCGACCGGAAATCTCCGGAATTGAGGGAGGCGGAACCCGGGCACTTTGTTTCCTGCTTTCTGTTTCAATTGGAAGGAGGGCGCGCCGATGACTGATGTGATCCTGGAGGCAATGGCCTTGCGGAAGGAATACACGGCCTCGTCCGGGCTGCTCGGGCGATCGCGGGAATCGAAAATCGCCGTGGACGGCGTCGACCTTGTCTTGCGCCGGGGCGAGACGACGGGACTGGTGGGTGAGTCCGGCTGCGGCAAGAGCACGCTGGGCAAATGCCTTTTGCAGGCGGTGCGGCCGACGTCTGGCTCCGTCGTTCTCCACGGCGCAAATGGGGTGTCGGAGCTCACACGGCTCAGCGACCGGGCGCTCAAGCCGCTGCGTCCCCGGATGCAAATGATCTTTCAGGACCCGTTCAATTCCCTGAATCCCAATATGACCGTGCGGGACTTGATCGGAGAGCCGCTTCTGCTCATGACGAACCAGTCCGCCGCCCAGCGGGAGGAGGCGGTCAAGGAGCTCATGGACGCGGTGGGCCTGAACCGCATGTACATGGGCCGCTACGCCCATGCCTTCAGCGGCGGACAGCGCCAGCGCATCTGCATCGCGCGCGCCATCGCCACGAAGCCCGACTTCGTGGTGTGCGACGAGGCGGTCTCCGCGTTGGACGTCTCCGTGCGCGCGCAGATCATCAACCTTCTGATTGACCTGCAAAAGAGTCTGAACATGGCGTATCTGTTCATCTCCCACGACCTGAGCGTTGTCCGGCACGTAAGCGCACGGATCGCGGTGATGTACATGGGCCGCATCGTGGAAATGGGCGCGACGGACGAGGTCTACGACTTCCCCGCGCATCCCTACACCAGGCTGCTCCTCGATTCCGTGCCGACCTTCGATCTGGCGCGGAGAAGGCGGATTCGCATGGAGGAGAAAAACAGCGCGGCCGAAGCCGCGGACGAGCCAAAGGCCGCCGCCGCGGGCTGCACATTTCATCCGCGCTGCAAGCGGCGGGGAAACGATCCGCGCTGCCAAAAGGAAGCCCCGCCCCTCGCGGACTTGGGAAACGGACACAAAAGCGCCTGCTGGCTGAACGGCAAGGAGGATGAATATGAACCGGTCGTTTGAGGGCCTCAAAATCGCGGAGACGCGAATCGAAATCCCGGGCCTCGCCGCGCCGACGCGGCTGATGCATATTACGGACATGCACCTGACGCATACGGACGAGCGGGACGCGCCCCGCACCCACGAGATCGCCCGGGAGCGCACGCGGCTGTTTCAGAGATACGCCGATTGCCCCATCCGCGCGCTGTTCGAGCGGATTTTAGCGCAAGCCGGGGCGGCCGGCGCGGATGCGGTCGTCCTGACCGGCGACATCGTAGACTTCCCGTCGCGCGCCAATCTGGAGGCGCTGGACCTGCTGCTCAACAAGTCCGGTCTCAACTATGCCTTTGTGACCGGCAATCACGACTGGTGGCCGGAATATCTGGACGGCCGGACAGGCAGGCATGCGGAATACATGGAAAGACTCGCGCCATTCATGGACGTTGTCCACGGTTGCGGCGTCAAGGTCGTAAACGGCGTGCGCATTCTTACCCTGGACGACAGCGAATACCAGATTTCGCCGGAACAGCTCGGTTTCGTGGAGGAACAGCTCTCCGGCGGCGCGCCCTGTCTTCTGTTTCTGCACATCCCCCTTTATGCGCCTTCCCTCGTGCCGGACGTCCTCAATGTATGGAAATCGCCCATACTCGCGGGCGTGCCCGCGGACTTGCCGCGCGGTCCCAAGGGGACCATCGACGCGCCGCTCCCGCTTCCGTCGACCCAGGCGTTCCTGCGGCTGCTTGCACGGCGGGAGTTTAGCAATCTGTACGGCGTCTTCGCGGGGCACGTCCACTTTGCCCATGAGGACGCGCTGTGCGGCGACGTGATCCAGTCCGTCACCGCGCCGGGATATAGCGGCGTCTGCCGCCTGATCACACTGGGCTGAGCACGCAAAGGCCCTGCGGCGACTTCGCGCGCAGGGCTTTTTGGCATTCCTGGACCCTGTTCCGGTACGCCATCCACGACAGAAAATGTGGAATGCGACGAGAGCCTTTTGCGCCCGGCGCGAAGCCGGCGCGCAGGCGCCGCCGAAAAAGATCTCAGTGCGCACGGTGCGCGGCCTGCTCTGATTCATGCTTCTTTAACTTGACCGCACCGCCGGGATTTGATATAATCCCATTGGAGTTAGTATTTCCTAACGATTGAATTGGATGGAAAGGCTTGACCTGCACGGCTCGGCTCTTTTTTAATGCCATTGAGTTAGCTCTTACTAACATATGGAGGGAAGAATGCGCAAGATTGCGATTTACGGAAAGGGTGGCATCGGGAAGTCCACCACGGCCTCGAATCTTTCCGCGGCGCTGGCCCGGCGGGGGAAGCGGGTCATGCAGGTAGGCTGTGACCCAAAGGCGGATTCTACAAAGACCCTCATGGGCGGACGCCGGATTCCCACCGTACTCGAGCAAATGCGCAAAAAGGGCGAGGCGCTCGCGCTTCCCGACATCGTGTTCGAGGGCTTCGGCGGTGTTTTGTGCGTCGAATCCGGCGGGCCGACGCCGGGGGTGGGCTGCGCGGGGCGCGGCATCATTTCGGCGTTTGAAAAGCTCGAAGAGCTGCGCGCGTTTCAGGTTCACAGGCCGGACATCGTGATCTACGATGTTCTGGGGGACGTCGTGTGCGGGGGCTTCGCGATGCCCATCCGGGAGGGATATGCCCGCGAGGTATTCATCGTGTCATCGGGTGAGATGATGTCTCTCTACGCGGCGGACAACATCGCCCAAGCGATCCGAAACTTTGGGAAGCGCGGCTACGCCCGGCTCAGCGGCCTCATTTTGAATGCCAAGAACATCGAAAACGAGACGGAGATCGTAAAAAAGGCTGCGGAAGAGATCGGCACCGAAATCATCGCCCGCATTCCGCGCTCGGGAGACATCCAGATTGCCGAGGCTGGAGGAGGAACAGTCTTCGAGCGCGCCAAGGATTCTCCCATGTGCGCCGTCTATGACGCCCTCGCGGGCAGCGTGCTCGCGCGCACCCAGGCGGACGACACTTCATTTACCGCATAGAAGTTTGGCGCGCCACAGGCCGCCAATCCACATAAATGGAAGGAGTTGACCCCCATGCACCACAAATTCACGAGCCTTCTCTCGCTGCTTGCCGCCTTCTGCTTCCTGACCCTCGGACTGCCCGCCTTCGCGGAATCCGGGACGGTCACCGTCGCTTATCCCGCCAATATGCAGGAGAAGGGCTATACCGAGTCGGTGGTACTCGACAAGATGCCCGAACGCGTGGTTTCCATCGCCACGACCCCCGTCCTTGCCCTATACAGGCTCGGCGTTTCCATGGTCGGGATTCCCGCCAGCAGCGTCGTCACATGGCCAGAAGACCTGACCGCAGCGGCAGAGCAGCTCGTGGTGGGCCACGGCTCGAATTTTGACATCGAGACCGTCGTCGCCATGGAGCCGGATCTGGTGATCATGGGCTACACGAGCCAGGAGACCTACGGCGCCGTGTGCGAGGGCGCGGGCATCCCCGTCTACTACGTGGACGCGGGGCACACCGTCTCCTACGAGTCCATTAAGCAGCAGACAGAGGCGCTCATCGAAGCCTTCGGCCCGGAAAGCACGGCGGGCGCGGAGGTCATGGCATCCTTCTCCGACCTCGAAGCGCGCCTTGAGAGCGTGAAGACAGAGTTCACGGGCAAAACCGTCATGGTGCTCCAGTCCAGCCCCCCCGACCATTACATTCAGACCGCAGGCGGCACCCTCGGCTCCATGGCCGAGATGCTCGGTTTTACAAACGTCTACGAAAACGCCGAGACCTCGATGGTGCTCGTGGATTACGAGCAAGCCATCGGCTACGATCCCGATCTCGTGCTGGCCGTTGGCGCAAGCGCCACCGGCGAGGAGCATCGTACGCTTATGGAGACGGATTTCAAAAACAATCCCGACTACTGGAACAGCATTCCCGCCATCGCGCGCGGCGACATCATTTACCTGCCCGTTTCCTATGTTGCCAGTGCGGGCATCAACGTCATCGACAACATCAACGCCCTCATCGACACGATTGGGGCGCATTACGCCAAATAATATGGCAAAGGCGCAAAAACGCGGCGGCGCCCTGCGGGTGGGCGGCGTATGGCTGATCCTGATCGCACTGCTGGCTGTCGCCGCGTGCGTCGCGCTCTCCGTGGGCAGCGCGGGGTACTCCGTTCCGGAGATCCTGCGCGCCCTGTTCGGCGGGGAAAAAAGCACGGTCCGGGTGGTCGTCCTGAATCTCCGCCTTCCTCGGCTGATCCTTTCGGTTCTCATCGGCGCGTCGCTCTCGGCGGCGGGAGCGCTTCTCCAGTCCGTCATGCGCAATCCCCTTGCCGATCCGGGGATCATCGGCGTCTCGGCGGGGGCGGGCACGGCGGCGACGACCGTGCTTCTCCTCTTTCCGGAGATGACCGGCGCGCTGCCCCTGTTCGCGTTCGGCGGCGCGGCGCTTGCGTGCGTGCTCATCTACGCCCTCGCGTGGAAGGGCGGCGTGGATCCCGTGCGGATCATACTGTCGGGCGTGGCCATCAATTCGGTGCTCGGCGCGTATAATTCACTTTTGCAGCTTCTCAATTCCGACAGTCTCGAGGGTGTGCTGGCGTTCATGAGCGGTTCCCTTTCCGGGCGGTCCTGGCAGCAGGTGCGCGTGCTGGCGGTGTACGCGGGCATCGGCATCGCCCTGGCCTTTGTGTGTGTCAGGAGCGCGAATACCCTGCAACTGGGGGATGAGATGGCCAAGAGCCTGGGCGTAAACGTGAATCTGAGCCGGATTCTGCTCTCCGCCGTGTCGGCGTTTCTCGCGGCGGCGACGGTCTCCGTGGCGGGCATGATCGGCTTTGTGGGGCTGGTGGTTCCCCATATCGCGCGCATGCTCGTGGGGTCCGATTACAAGGTAATGCTTCCCACCAGCGTGCTTTTGGGCGCGCTGGTGCTCATGATCGCGGACACGGCGGGCCGCACCCTCATTCCGGGAATGGAGATCCCCGTCGGCATCGTGATGGCGGCGGCGGGCGGGCCGTTCTTCCTGTATATGCTCAGAAGGAGTGGTAAAGTCGGTGGAAATCCGGGCTGAAAATCTGGAAATGGCCTACGGCGAATTTGTCGCGGTGGCGCAGATGGACATCAGGATTCAAAAGGGGAAGATCACAACGATCATCGGACCCAACGGCTCCGGGAAATCGACGGTCCTAAAGGGCCTCTCGCGCCTTCTTTCGTATCGCGGCGGCGCGGTGTATCTGGGTGAAAA
Source organism: Bacillota bacterium (assembly GCA_023435435.1). Lineage (GTDB taxonomy): Bacteria > Bacillota > Clostridia > Christensenellales > Aristaeellaceae > RUG11247. Next base: position 44,833 of record JAEYRW010000085.1, read on the forward strand.
GGACATGAAGAATTTCGGCGCCAAGGAACTGGCGCGCAGGGTGGCGGTGCTTCCGCAGATTCACGCCGCGCCGCCGGATTTTCGGGTCAAGGAACTCGTGGGGTACGGGCGCATGCCGCATCAGAGGTGGTATCAGAAAAAGTGCCGCGCCGAGGACGAGGCGGTCATCGACTGGGCCATGCGCGCGACCGGCGTGTGGCCGCTTCGTGAAAAGTCCATTCGGGAATGCTCCGGCGGCGAATGTCAGCGGGTCTGGATCGCCACGGTTCTCACCCAGCAGCCGGAATTCCTGTTTCTGGACGAGCCCACGACGTATCTGGACATCGCGCACCAGATGGAGACCATGCGGCTCATCAAAAAGCTCAACCGCGAGGCGGGAATGGGTGTGGTGATGGTGCTGCACGATTTGAGCCACGCCCTGGAAGTAAGCGACTGGATTGTGGTCATCAAGGACGGAAAAAAGGCGGGGGAGGGCGTGCCCGGGGACGTCATCACGCCGGAGATGATGCGCGCGGTCTACGACGTGGACTGCGACATCATTGCCGTGCCCGGTCGGGAAAAGCCCCTCATCGCCTACCGCGAAATATCATAAAAGGAGCAAGCCATGGACGGAAAGACGATCGTCGCGCGCCTGAAAAAGCTGCGCGATGTGGAAACCATCCGGGAGGTCAAGACGCTCACCGCAGCCATGTTCCCCGGCCCGCACTGTCCCCTCATGGGCGCTGCGATGGCCGTGCGCGGCATACGGGACGGTGTGATTCTGGTCCTGGGGACGGAGGAATGTGCGTACTACACCAAGGACATGACGATCCACTCCGGCGAATTCGGCGGACTGGCCGGACGCTGCGTCTCCGTGGTGCTGGACAAAGGGGACGTCACCTTTGGCTTCCGGGAAAAAGCGGAGGCGGCATTCGGGGAGCTCATGGCCGAGTACGGCCCCAGGGCCGTGTTTCTGACCACCACATGCGTGGTGGAGATCATCGGCGAGGACGTGGATGCCCTCGCGGCGCGCATGACCGAAAAGTGGGGGATTCCTGTCATGGCGGTGCATACCGAACACTTCAAGTGCGAAAACCACATTCCGGGTCTCGCGCGCACAATCTCCGCGTGCTTTGACATAATGGAGTCCCGTCCCCCGGACGGAAGCGTCAATGTGCTCGGGCAGCGCATGGGCGATTTTTCAAAAACGGAGCTCAGCCGGGTGCTGGGAGAGGCGGGGGCTCGGGTGGGACTGCGGCTCCCCTCCGGCTGTTCCGTGGAGGAAATCAAGGGTGCGGCGGCCGCCAAAGTCAACGTGGTCGTAAACGAGATCGCCCTGCCCCTCGCGCGGCGGATGGAAGCCGAATTCGGCATCCCGTGGGTGTTCTTCGACCGGTTTGTTTCGCCGGAGAACATCATGGCCGCATATGAAAGGCTGTTCGCCGCGCTTGCGCTTCCGCTGCCCGACCAATTGAGAGGTCTTTACGCCGCAGCCCGAAAAGCCCGGGACGGGGCCGCGCGGGCGCTTTCGGGGGTCAAATACATCTACGGCAACACGCCGCTGCGCACCTTTGAATTCAACCGGCTTCTGGTCGAGCTGGGCATGATTCCCGCGCTCATCCAGACATCCTCCCTCGAGCCGGAGGACAGGGCGGACATTGCCGCGATCCTCGAAAAGAGCGATCCCTACGTCACGAAAACCGCCAACATCGCGCCTCTCCAGTTTGTTTACGACGAGTTGCAGCCCGACGTCTATTTGGGGCACGAGTTCGCCGCGCGGCTGCGCAAGAAGGGCATCGCCATTGCCCATACCGACCGGGCAAGCGGGATGCTTGGCTTTGAGGTTACGGGCTTTGTGCTCGGCGCTCTCGCGGCCGCCGCGCGGGAGGCAAAGGAGTACCGGAAGGAGGTTTTCGCTTCATGAGTCTCGTCCGCTATCTGCCCACCCCTTCCGACCGGATGGGTGTCATCTGGAGCCTCCTTTGCGTCGGGGGCGCGGTGGTCCTGGAATACGGGCCCGCCGGAACCACCCACTACAGCGCGGGCCTGTTCGGCGCCTTGGGCGCGGAGGTGGGCGACAGGCTGTTCACCACGCACATGACCGAGGACGACGTTGTGATGGGCGACGTGTCAAAGCTCGAGGCCGCCCTTGTGGAAATCGACCGGGAATACGCGCCAGAGGTGATTTTCGTGGTCGCGTCCAGCATCTCGGCGGTCATCGGAACCGACCTCAGGGGCGTGTGCGCCTATATGCGGGAAAAGCTCCGCGCCCGGCTGATTCCCATGGATCAGGGCGGCTTCCGGGGCAACTTCACGCTGGGCCTGCGGGAGAGCTACCGCACGCTGGCCCGGGAACTGGCAAAGCCGGACGCGCCGAAGCTGCCGGGCAGATACAACCTCCTGGGCGCGTCGGTGGGATCGTATCGCGCGCGGTCGGATGTCTGGGAAATCGAGGATCTGATGCGCCGGGCGTTCGGCATGGAGGCCCATGCGAAACTCTGCCTGGATACAGATGTAAATGCCATTGAAACCATGGCCGGGGCCGAGGTCAATCTTGCCCTGCGCGCGGAGGCGCTTCCCTGCGCGGAGGAAATGCAAAAAAGCGGCGGGACGCCTTTCGTGACGGGCGCGCCCTACGGCTATCGCGGCACGCTCGACTGGCTGAACCGGGTTGGCGCGGCCATGGGCAGGGCGGCCGATCCAGCCCTTGTCCGGGGGATGGAAGCGCAGGCGGCCGAGGCGGCCCGGTACCGGATGTATGGCATGACGCGCCGCGCACACATGCCCGCGGCGGCGATTCTGGGCGAATACGACCTGGTGGCGGGCCTGTCCACCTTTTTGGATGAGTTGGGCCTGTCAGTGGGGCACAAGATATGTACCCATTCCCTGCGGGATTGGCCGGAGGCCGGTCCGGAGATCGTCTCCGTAACCGAGGAAAGGGACAGAATCGCCCTTCTGAAGAGGCTGCACCATTTCCTTGTGCTGGCCGACGACGTTTCCGCGCGCCTTCTTGCCCCGGACAACACATATCTTCGCGTTTCAAACCCGCTGGTGAACGGCGCGCAGATCGCGAACCATATGCCGATCATGGGCCCGCGCGGCGCGGATTTTATGTTGGAGACCATTGAGACATATTTTCAGTCGCTCTCCTGAACGGAGCTGCCTTCGCTTTCTGTGCTTTATGGAGAGGGCGGGTTCAAACCGGTGGAATCAGAACTCATTCAGGCGTCCTTCCCGGGACAAAGACCACAAAATCATTCCGGCGCTGAGCAGTTGGGCGACCGCGGTGGCCGCCGCCGCGCCGGGCACGCCCCACCCGAGCGCGAGGTCGAGCGCGATGTTCGCGGCGCCGGAAATGAGGAGCACATAGAAAGCGTCTTGGTGTTTCCCGGCGCGCGCAGGATGCCCGCCCCGATGTTGTAGGTCATTAGGGCAACACCGCCCAAATCCTACGCGGGCGGGCGGCTGCATTTCCGCCATCTCGCGCCCGCAGAATTCTTGACGTAGCGTTGCTACGCCTTCGCCTCGGCTCCTTGCCTTGGGCGAAAATCCATCGCGGGGCTTTCTCCCGTCATTTCTGCGCCTTGCTCTGAGACCGACAGCGCGCCGAAGGTAATGCGCACGTAGGCGGGCGTCATGGGCGCGATGTCGTCCGGGACGTTCAGCATGCCTGCGAGGGCGGGCGAGAGCAAAATGCCCAGGACGGAAAACAGGAGCCCCGCCGCGAGGGCAAACGTGATCGCCGTGTGCGCCGCCCGCGAAAGCATTTCCCGTTTCTTTGCGCCGTAATGCCGGGCAATCAAAACACCCGCACCCGCCGAAAAACCCACCCCAAAATTGACCGGCAGCTTTACCGCGACCGCGAAAAACGCATCGTCGCTCCGTCCACCGCCTCCAAGCGCGTCCGGGAATTGGAAGGGGAGGTGGGCCGGGAACTGGTGACGCGAAAGCACGCCGGTGTCGCCCTTACGCGCCGGCAGAACCATGCTGGAATACGAGGAGCGCATCTCGTCAACTTTCTCTACGAGGCGACGCATGGCTGACTGTTTCCCAAAGGCCAGCAATTTCAGCTGGAATTGGACGTTGCGGCGGACGCGCTTTCCTATCGCAAAACCGGAAGGTGATACGCGCTTGTGGCTCGGGGCCTCGTCCCGGACGATTTGCAAAAGGGGCTTTTGCGGGAGGTACCAGTGTTGAAGGGGACGATCCCACCCGTCGGGTACTTTCGATTGTATCGAAAAAATGGCGCGCGGGAAGGCGCGATACGGGAGTGGCTGTTGCCCGGGGACGAAGCGGAAGGGGCGACCCCATGAAAATTTAAATTAGGATACCCTAATAAGTTAACCGCCCTCGTGTATAATGGATGCGGCGCAAAACCCGGAAGGCCGTTCCAATAGACATGCACAGGAGGATCGTGTCCATGATCGCAGATATTGATCGCGTCGCGGATTATTTTGCTCAAAACAATATGACCTTTCTGGATGCCCATGTCATCAGCGTCGCGCCTGGAAGCGCGCGCCGGAATACGGCGACCGCGCCGGCGGGGCAGGGAATCGTCATTCCTCTTTCCGGCAGCGCCGTATTCACCATGGACGGAACGCCCTATTTTCTGTCCCCCGGGATGGTCCTGCACGCCCGGCCCGGCGTGTGCCTGAACAAGGAGGTCGTCGGGAAAGAGGCGTGGCGCTATGCGCTGGTGCACTATCGCGCCGCCGGTGAGGCGGATGTGCCGGACCTCGCCCATTTCGGCATGCCCGTGGAAGACTCGCCGCGCATTGCCGCGCTTTCCGGCAAACTCAGTGCGGCGGCGGACGCCGCGGACAGCATGGCGGCGCTGCGGGCAAAATCCCTTTTTCACAACCTGATTGAGGAGCTTCTCCTCTCCGCGATCAGGCGGCGGGACGGCGGCGGCGTCATCGGCGAGGCGCTTTCCTACCTTCATGAGAATTACGCGGGTCAGTTTACCGCCGCCGAACTGGCGGCGCGGTTCGGATTGAGCGCCAAGCGCTTTGCGGCGGTCTTCCAACGGCATACGGGCATGACCCCCGCCTGCTATCTCACCGGACTGCGCATCCGGCAATCAAAGGAACTGCTCAGAACCAGCGACTGTCCCGTATCCCGCGTGGCGGAGTACGTGGGTTACCAGGATCCCTATTATTACAGCAGACTGTTCAAAAAGATAAGCGGCGTGTCTCCCACGGAATTTCGGGCGGCGTCCGCCGAAAATGTCCGCGCAAAATCAGAAATCAACGCACGGGATTAAAAGGGAGGAGAAAATGGCCATGCACAGCATCGCCACCGCGAACCTTGCCATCGCCTACGAGGATCACCTCGTGGTAAACGGCCTCGATATGCAAATTCCGCGGGGGGAAATCACCTCGATCATCGGGCCCAACGGCTGCGGGAAATCCACGGTCCTCAAGGCGGTGGGGCGCATCCTCAAGCCCAGGGGCGGCAGCGTATCCCTCAACGGCAACGACATCCGGACGCTTTCCACCGGCGAAATCGCCCGCAAAATGGCGATTCTGCCCCAATCCCCGCTGGCGCCCGCGGGACTCACGGTGGGCGAGCTTGTGGGGTACGGCCGCTTCCCGCATCAGAAGGGGTTTGGAAAACTGAAGCCGGAGGACAGGGAAATCGTCCGCTGGGCATTGGAGGTGACGCGGCTTTCGGAACTGGAGACCTCGTTGGTGGACGCCCTCTCCGGCGGCCAGCGGCAGCGCGTGTGGATCGCCATGGCGCTGGCGCAGCAGACCGACCTGATTCTGCTGGACGAACCCACGACGTACCTCGACCTCTCTTATCAGCTGGAGGTGCTCGAACTGCTCTACCGCCTCAACCGGGAGCAAAATTGCTCCATCGTCATGGTGCTCCACGATCTCAACCTGGCGGCGCGCTTTTCCGATTACATGATCGCCATCCGGGACGGGGAAATCGTCGGCTGCGGCGCGCCCTCCGAGATCATGACGCCCCGGGTGCTCGAAAAGGTCTTTCAAATCGACGCGACCATCGCCACGGAGCCCCGCACGGGCCGCCCCGTCTGCCTGACCTACAACCTTCTGCGCTGACGGGAGGGGAAGTCCATCTCCACGCGGAAAAAAATCCATTCCATTCCGCCGGGCGATGTGGTACCATGTCCTTGTGTTAGGAATGCCTATCAATTTAGGAGGAAAGCAAATGAAAAGAGTCCTTATTTTTGTGCTGACGCTTTTGACGGCGGCGATGGGAAGCGTCGGCTTTGCCGAGGAGACGCCCAAGACGACCGGCGACATCGACGACAAGACGGTGAGCGTCAACTACATAAGCGAGGTGGAATACCCGTACACCTATACGGACGCGGCGGGCAGGGAAATTACCATCGAGCATCAGATCACCGCCATCGCGGTGGACTATCTCCCCCTGTGGGAGAGCATGACGCTTCTGGGCGTCAAGCCCGTGGCGGCCTCCGGAAGCGAGAACTACATCGCCACCTGGGACGCCTTTGACGGATACGACTTCAGCACCGTAACGGACATCGGGTCGAGCGAAATCAACCTCGAGCTTCTGGCGGCGCTGGAGCCCGATCTCATTCTCGCCCAGGTGTGGGACGTAAACGACATGGACATCGCCAATTACGAAAAGATCGCCACCGTCGCAGTCTTCAGCATGGATACCAAGATGGACTGGCGGCTGAGTCTGCGGGAGGTGGGCAAGCTCCTCGGGCTCTCCCAGCGCGCGGAGGAGGTCATCGCCCAGGTTGAGGAACGGCTCGCGGCGTCGAGGGAACTCATAAAGGAAGAATATCAGGATCAGACGGTGATGCAGATTTCCATCATGGGCGAGGACAAGTATTACTGCGCGTGGCGCGAGGATCTCTACGGCGAAACCGGCCTGGGCCTGAAAACGCCGGAGGGATACACCACCTCCACCAACTACGAGCAGATTTCCATGGAAGCCATCGCCCAGATGAATCCGGACGTGATTTTCATCAACCTCTTCGATGGCGACGAGGCCATCTACGAGGCCATGACCGCAAACAGCGTCTGGCAGTCGCTGACCGCCGTGAAGAACGGGCGCGTGTATCTGCTGGACGGCACCGGTCACGCCAACAGCGCCCTGTCCACGCTCCATACGGTGGACTTCATCGTCGAAAGCCTGACGCAGGCCGAGTAATCAGGGATGGAAACGGGCGGTGGGCCTGCAAATAGGCCTGTCGCCCCTTTTCCTTGCCGGGGAGTTGGAAATGTCAAAATCACGAAAAACGGCCGCCTTCGGATTGGCGGCGGCGGCGCTGCTCGTCATATTCCTCTTTGCGTCGATCAATACCGGGGCCGCCCAAATCGGCCTTCGCGGGGTCTGGGACGCGCTTTTCGCCTTCGACCCCGAAAACACCATGCACCTGCTCGTGCGGGATATGCGGCTCGTCCGGGCGCTTTCGGGGGCGGCGGTGGGCGCTTCCCTGGCGGTGGCGGGCGCCATGATGCAGGGTATGACCCGCAACCCCATGGCGGATTCCGGCCTCATGGGGCTGAGCGCGGGGGCGGGCTTCGCCATTTCCCTGTGCGTTTCGGTGCTCGGGTTCACGCGCTACAATCTGGTCCTCCTGTCCAGCTTCGCGGGCGCGCTTCTGGGCGCGGCAGGGGTTTACGCGATCAGCGCCCTCGTCCCCGGCAGCGAAACGCGCGTGAAGCTGGTGCTGTCCGGCGCCATGCTGTCCACGTTTTTGTCCGCTCTTTCCCAGGCCATCGCCATTCAAAGCGGCAAATCCCAGTCGCTGATGTTCTGGACGCTGGGGAATCTGTCCGGGATCAGCTGGGGTCAGTTTTTGGCCGCTTTGCCCTTTCTGGCGGCGGGCGTTCTCCTTTCGCTGCTTTTGTCCCCGCGGGTGACGATTCTGAGCCTGACGGACGAGGTCGCGGCCGGGCTCGGGGTGCGCGTGGGCGCGGTCAAGGCCCTGGGGACGCTGGCGGTGGTGCTCATGGCGGGCACATCGTTCGTGCTGGCGGGAAACATCACGTTCGTGGGGCTCCTGACCGCGCACTTCTGCCGCTTTCTCGCGGGCCCGGACTACCGGCGCGTGATTCCCCTGAGCGCACTGTTCGGCGGCGTACTGGTCGTTCTGGCGGATACGCTCGCCAAGGGAATCGCGCCGCCGGTGGAATACCCGGTGGGGGCGCTCATCTCGCTGATCGGCGTGCCCGTGTTCCTCTATTACGCGCGAAGGAAGGCGGGAAAATGAAAAAGACGCGGATTGCCCTGCCGCTGCTGCTCCTCGTTTTGCTTCTCCTGCTGATCCTTTCCGTCCGGACGGGGTATACGTCCCTTTCGTTTCGGGACATCCTGCGGATTCTCCTGGGCGGCGGGACAGACGGCGAAAATCTGGTGGTCTTTTCCTTCCGCATGCCGCGGATTTTCCTCGGAATGCTCAGCGGCATGGGCTTCGCCCTGTCGGGCTGCGTGCTGCAGGGATTGACGCGCAACCCGCTGGCCGATCCCGGTCTTCTGGGCATCAACGCGGGGGCCGGGCTCGTGGTGGTGACGTTCCTCTCGCTGGCGGGGACGCTCTCCCTGGGGAGCGTGCTCTCCCTGCCCCTCTTCTCGCTGCTGGGCGCGGCGCTCTCCGGACTGCTGATTTACGCGCTCTCGGTTCGGAAAAATGGGGGACTTGATTCCATGAAGATGATCTTAAACGGCATCGCGATCCAGCTGGGCATGACCGCCGCCATGACGCTTCTGGCGCTGGGCCTGGATTCCGATCAGTACGAATTCGTCGCGCGGTTTCAGGCGGGGAGCTTCTGGAACGCCGACTGGCCCATGGTTCTGAGCCTTCTTCCGTGGATCGCCGCCGGATTTTTGCTGCTCATGACCAAGACGCGGGTTCTCAATCTCCTCGAAGCCGGGGACGAGATTGCGGTAGGCCTGGGCGTCCGGGTGCGCGGAGAAAAGAGGACGCTCATGATCGCGGCGCTGGCGCTGGCGGCGGCTTGCGTGTCCTCCAGCGGAAGCATGAGCTTTGTCGGGCTCGTCGCGCCCCACCTGGCGCGCAGGCTCGTCGGTTCGCGCCATCAATACCTGGTTCCGGCGAGCCTTTTGACGGGCGGGATCGTCGTGGTCGCGGCGGACGCCGTTGCCCGCACGGTCGTCCAGCCGGAGACGCTGCCCACGGGGCTCGTCACGTCGCTCATCGGCGCGCCCTACTTTCTGACGATGCTCGTTGCCCGGCGCAAAGGCGTGCGGTGACGCGCGCGACATCAAACACGACGGAGGGATACGCCATGCAGAAAATCGCGATTTATGGGAAGGGTGGCATCGGGAAATCCACCACCGTCTCCAATTTGTCCGTCACCTTTTCCCGCATGGGATACAGGGTCATGCAGATCGGCTGCGACCCCAAGGCGGACTCCACAAGAAACCTGACCGGCGGCACGCGGATTCAAACGGTGCTGGATGCCCTGCGCCGGGGGGACGACGTGTCCCTTGACGAAATCGTCGTCCGGGGTGACCGGGGCGTCCTGTGCGTCGAATCCGGCGGCCCCAAGCCGGGCATCGGCTGCGCGGGGCGGGGCATCATCACGGCCTTCGAGAAGCTCGACGAGCTCGACGCCTATCGCGTCTTCCGCCCCGATATCGTGCTGGGCGACGTGGTGTGCGGCGGTTTTTCCATGCCCATCCGAAACGGATACGCGGACAAGGTCTTCATCGTAACCTCGGGGGAAATGATGTCTCTGTACGCCGCGACCAACATCGCCCACGCGGTGGGAAACCTGAGCGGAAGCCGTGCGGCCGCGCTGGGCGGACTGATCTTCAACGCGAAAAACATCGAGGACGAGGACCGATTGGTGGAAACGGCCGCCGGGGAGATGGGAACGGCCGTGATCCACAAAATCCCCCGGGACGGCGCGACCCAGCGCGCGGAAGCGCATGGGAAGACCGTCGCCGAGGCTTTTCCCGAAAGCGCCATGGCGGGGGAATACCGGGTGCTGGCGGAGAAACTGACGGAGGGCTGGGATGGGATATAAGAGGCTGTCCGATATCGCGGGAAACGCGGGCGTGCGGTTATCGGAAACGCCCGTCGCATGCGGCGTACATTGCCCGATGCACACGCTATTGTCGGTGGTCCGGCGACTGAAGGGCGTCTCGACCTTGGTCGTCGGCATGCCCGAGTGCTGCCGGTACAGCCGCTTCGTCATCGACAATCTGCATTTTCCGGATCTTCATTACGTCTATATGCTGGACGGAAACGAAGTCGTGTTGGCTGCGGGGACGGGGTTGCGCGTGCGCTTTCGGAAATGGCCGGGGCGGGGGCCGCGCACATCCTGGTGGTCAAGACCTGCGTTCCCGCGCTCATTGGCGAGGAACTCGAGGGCGGCTCGGACGCGGTGGGCCGGGAAACGGGCGCCGCGATCCGCGTCATCGACGCGGCGCACTTCAAGCGCAACGGGTATCTTTCCGGGTACGCGCTGGCCTACGAGGCGCTGGCCTTTTTCCTGCCCAAGTTGGCGGCGGAAAATCAGGTCAATCTGCTGGGCGGCGCGGACGGCGCGGAATTTGCACGACTGAAGGATTTGATCGGCGCGCGCTTCCGGCGCGCGGCCTTTCCCGCGCAGGAGCCGGACGATTGGCCCGCGCTGGCGCGGGGGCGGTTGAATCTTGTGTTTTCCGCGCTGTTTTTGAAGATGGCGCGGGCGATGGAGGAACGGCTGGGAATCGCCTACATCGATCTTACCCGGGGAACGACGCCCGCCCGGGTCGCGGCGCTTTACCGCGCGATTTCCGGGGCGCTGGAGATGCCCGTCGAGCTCGATCCGGGAGCCGCTCCCGCGCGGTGTGCACGGGAGCCTTTGCGGTACACAAGTAGCATCTCCCATCCGGATATTTTGACGATGGTCGCCATCCTCGACGCGTGCGGCGCGGCGGCGGACGCGATTCATCTGGAGGAAGCGGACGACGTTTCCGGGCGCGAAGGACTGTCGTGCGATCCGCAGGTTTTCTATGAGGCGAAATCGGCGAACCGCGGCGCGACGTCGCTCATCTTTGAAAACGGGGCCAGTATCCCCGGCGGGGCAATCGAGGCGGCGATGAAAAAAATCGGCTATGAGCGGATTGAGGCGCTTTGCGCGCTCGTCCGTTCAGCGACGGAAGGAGGCGCGGCATGCCGCTTATAAAAAATGTTCCGGAGATGTCCGGCAGGATGGGCAGACTCATGGCCCTCGCGACCGTCGAAGGCGCGGTGCTGCTGGAATACGGCTCCATGGGCCACATGGTTTACGCGGAAAAATGGAAGGGGCAGCTGGGCGCCGCGCCCACGGCGGAGCTGTATACCACCCACATCGGGGAAAAGGAGATCGTGCTGGGGCTGACGGATCGGCTGGAAGAGGCCGTCGGGAATCTGATCCGCACGAAAAAGCCTCCCGCCATATTCGTCATCCCCTCCTCGATTCTTGAGATGATCGGCACGGATCTTGGCCCGGTCTGCGACGAGCTCTCCGAAAAGTCTGCGACGAAAGTCCTTTTCAGCCGAAAGGGCGGATTCCGGGCGCGCGGGGGCGACGGGATCGAGGAGGCGCTTTTCCAACTTGCCCGGGAAATCGCCGATGCGCCGGACGGAACGGAGGAATCGTTCAATCTTCTGGGCTGCTGTGCGGATCACACGGGCTTCCGAAACGACGCGCGGGAGATCGCCCGCATCATGAAGGGCGCGTTTTCCCTGGACATGCACTGCGCCCTCACGGGCATTTCCTCCATGGAACGCATCCGGACGATGAACCGCGCCCGGCTGAACGTCGTTCATCGGTGGGAGGCGCTGAAGGCGGCCCAATATCTCGAGGGGGAATACGGGATTCCCTATGTATACGTGCCGGCCTACGGCCTTGCGGGCACGCTCGCGTTCTTAGAGGAGGCGGGGCGCGCGCTGGGCAGGGAGGCAAAGTCCGATTTTGTGGAAACCGAAAAGGCCGAGGTTCTGCGCCAGATTGAGCTGTGCAGGGCGCGCTTTTCGCACGATGAAAACAAACCCACCGTTAACATCGGCGGCCCGAGCGACCGCGTGCGCGGCATCGCGTCCTTTTTGGTTGAGGAGCTCGGCTTTGCGCGCGGCCTTGTCTGGGCCAGCGACCGAAGGGAGGCAGGGCTTGCGTGGATGACCGACGACGAGGCCTTCGATCTGATTCGGCCGGGATTCACCCTCGCCGCGCCGGAAATCACCGAACGGGCGGGAATGGGCCGAATGCATGCATTGACCTGGAGCGCCGCGACGCAGGATATTGATCCGGATGTCCCGACGTTTGCTGGATTTGGGGGAACGGTTGGGCTGTGTTTTCTTGTCTCCGGGCAATAGACCGATTGCCATAGTGCCGCTGCCTGGAAGGTGCGAAAAAGAGGCGAGGCGCCGCAAACGCAGACCTCGCCGTTTTTTTATGGGATAAATTCCGCAACGGTTTGCCGCACCGAAACGATGGGGCGACGAATCTCAGAATCAAAGACATACCTCGCCATCACGGCACGGGGAAACAGATGCACGCGCCAAGCGGCGCCGCGTGGCGGAATTCCCTTTGGGAAAAAACCATTCCCGAACAGCGCTTTGCCAATGGCATCACCACAAACAGGGTTTGTCCCTAACTGGTTATCACGCGGTTGACCCGGACCGGAAGACCGAGGGCGAGGACACCGACGCTGGCACGATCTCGACGGGGTGACCGGCGCATGGGCGCCTCTTTGCCAGGATTGGTTCGGCGCGGGCGGACTGTCCGGCGAACTGGAAGGCTCCACCGATTACCTCGAGCGTCTCAGGACCTGAAGGATTTCGACCTGGCATTCAGTCCATGATGACCGTCTCCCCGGAGGACGCCGTGAACAACATGCTGCCCCAGCTCGCGCGGTTCAGGGCCGACAAGCTCTATCTCATTATCCCGCTGACCGATGTCAAGCAGTGCGTCACCATCAACGCGGATATCGGGAATGTACCCACCGGCGGCATCGGGATTGCCTGGATCTTCGCGCTGGAGCAGATGTTCTTCCGGAGCTTCGAATATTAAGCAGAACCGGTCCCGTCATCTGACGCAAATTCCAATGAAAAGAAGCCTTCGCTGCAAAACGAGGGCTTCTTATGCGCTACGGCACGAATGAGTCGGCGCGCGGTGAGCCAGATTATTTTGCCATACCGACGCGACCCATCTCACGATTAAGATCCGGCTTTGCGCCGATCAGAGAGACCTCGGCGCCGTGCGCCGTCAGGTGTGCGCACAGTTCGGCCAACGCATTGAGCGCGCTCAGATCGGCAGAATAAGCGCTTGAAAGGTCGATCGTAATCCGGCTTGCGTCCTTTGCCAGATCTTCGATCTCATGAATGCAGCCCTGCGTGCCAAAGAACAGCGCGCCGTGCAGGGAAATCAAGAGCTGTCCGTCGGGCGAGACATCCGTGGCGATATGCAGCTGCGCGCTTTTGATCACGAAAGAGATCGCCGCGACCAAAATCCCCATCGCGATTGCAATGGTCAGGTCGAAAAGCACCGTGCAAATGAGGGTTACCAGATACATGAATATGGCATGTTTCATTCTGGATGCGAAGATTTGGCGAATGACCAATCTTTCGTTCATGCGCCAGGCGGTCACGATCAATACGCCGGACAACGCCGCAAGCGGAATTCGGGACATCAGCTTATTGAGCAGGAACATGGATGCAATCAGGGCGAGCGAATGAACCACACTCGTCAGTCGTGTTTGCTGCCCCGCTTTGATCGCCACCGACGTGCGGGCAATCGCGGCGGTTGCCGGAACGCCGCCGATCAACGGCATCAGAAGGTTGCCAATCCCCTGGGCCATAAGTTCTCTGCGTACGTCCAATTTCTCGTCCTTCATGCGCCCCGCACTCAATCCGCACAGAAGGCTTTCAATCATGCCCAGGGCCGCGATTGATACGGCTGGACCTGCGGCATTGATCAGGTCCTGCAGCGATACATCGGAGAAGGTCAACCGATTGTCCGCGACCAGTGAGCGCGGTATGTCTCCCACCTCATGGACCGCTGCGACGGAGGGGTTGATCGCCACATTGAGCGCAAGCGCGGCAAGAATGGCAACCAACGATCCCGGGATCGGCCATTTTTTGGGCCATACCAGTGTAATCAGCACCGCGGCGCCGCCGATCATGACGGCCTGCAGATTTGGCGAGAAGCCGAGCGTTCGGTAAGAAAGCAATTTTTCCACAAGGTCCGTTCCGCTGGAAGACACGCCGAAAAAATTGTCCGCTTGTCCCAGCGCGATGACGAGCGCGATCCCGGAGGTGAACCCGGCGATGACCGGCGAAGGGATGAACTGCACCAACTTGCCTACATGGAGGAGGGACATCAGGATAAGGAGTGCGCCTGAAATCAGCCCTGACAGAAGCACGCCATTGATGCCGTAACGCGCGCTGACGCCGATCAGAATCGCCGACATCGCGCCGGTTGGGCCAGATATTTGAAAGGAAGCGCCAGACATCATTCCGATCACAAGACCCGCCGCGATGGCAGTTACCATACCCGCCCCCGCGTCGGCGCCAGAACTCACGCCAAAGGCAAGCGCAAGTGGTAGCGCTACCGATGCTACGGTGAGTCCCGCCATTAAGTCCCGCATCAACTTACTTGCATTGTAGCCACTGAACTCTCTGCACAGGTCGCGGACGTATTTGGCGATCATTTGTATCTCCTTATTGGAAAAAAGCGAGAATATACCGGGTATCATACGACTGATTTGAGTGCGCGGTCAACGGAGAAAATGAAAAATCCCCACTGAGATTAGGCTCCATTTGCACGGAGTTTTTACGACGAGCACACAGTGGGATCGGCTCATCAAAAATGGCAGTTCCGCGGAAATCCCATCGGCATGAGCGGTAGAAGGAGCCAAGCAACGATCTCCCTGATTCATACGCCAGAGACGGTGCAACACTCTGATTTCCCACGCCGATTATCCTGACATTTCGCTTAAAGGGACTTTGTAAAAACGCCATAAATTATGTTAAAACGCTATTTCAATGTCAAAACATCCTCCATCGTGTTTGTGACGAAACACACAACAGGAGGATTGCTTTTATGCTCGTCAATTACAAGCACATCGGTCGGAGAGTTAAGGAAATCCGCAACGCGAAAAGGTTGACTCAGGCCGAGCTTGCCGAGCAGATCGACATGTCCGCGCCGTACATAAGCCTGATCGAAACCGCCGCGAAAAAGGCAAGCCTTTCCAGCTTGATCCTGATCGCCAGCGCGCTCGACGTTACGGTGGATGCATTGCTCAGAGGGACGCAAACCAACGACGCGGCGGAATACTGCCGCGATTTCGTTTCCCTGATCAATGACTGTGATCGCTACGAAAGACGCATCATTTTCGAAGTGGCCTTCGCCACCAAGAAAAGTTTACGCGATAGCAGGTGTCTTTCCGCCTTTTCCGAAGAAATGTAAACGGCATTGTCCGGATTATTCACCGGAGGTAAAGTTGTTTTCCTCCGGTGAATAGACTTTGTATGAAATCCACATATAATAGCATTATTCGACCTTGTTCGGGGGGATTTGTGATGCAGGAGACCAAAGCGGTGAAAAGAGACACCGAAAACCGCAAGGAAAAAATACGCGCAAAATATCAAAGTGCGATTCCGGATGACATTGATATCATTCCGGCTGCACCGCAGGAAAACTTTTTTGAGGATGAGAAGGAGAAGCGCGTCGCCTTTTATGTCCGCGTGTCCACCGACGACCCACGGCAAACGTCATCGTTTGAACTGCAAAAAGGTCATTATACGGAAATGCTGAACCGGCACAAAAACTGGAAGCTGGTTCATATTTTCGCCGACGAGGGTATATCGGGAACTTCATTGAAGCACCGCGACGCCTTTATAAGAATGATTTCCGACTGCAAAGCCGGTCAGATCGACCTGATTGTTACAAAGAGTGTTTCCCGATTTGCCCGCAACGTCGTTGACTGTATCGGATATGTGCGGCAACTGGCGGCCATGCAGCCGCCCGTAGGTATTTTCTTTGAGATGGAAAGTATCTATACATTGAATGACAGCAGCGAGATGAGCCTTTCATTTATGTCCACATTGGCACAGGAAGAATCGCATATCAAAAGCAGAGTCGCGAATGATTCGATTGAAAAAAGGTTCCGTCGCGGCATCTTCCTCACCCCGCCGCTGCTCGGTTACGACCAGGACGAGGACGGCAACCTTGTCATGAACCCGGAGGAAGCGAAAACCGTGCGGCTGATTTTCTTTCTATATTTGTACGGCTGCACCTGCCGGCAAATAGCGGAAATGCTTACGTCCTTAAAGAGGATGACGAAAAGAGGGAACACTGCGTGGGCGCCCGGTTCAATCCTGCAGATTCTGCAAAACGAACGGCATTGCGGGGACATACTCGCCCGCAAGACATGGACACCGAGTTACCTTGACCACCTGTCGCGTAAAAACCGGAATAACCACAACCAATATACAAGAAAAGACAACCACGAAGCCATCGTTTCGCGGGATGATTTCATTGCTGTTCAGCGGCTGATCAGCAATGCCAAATATGGAAACAAAGGCATATTGCCAGAGCTGAAGGTGATCGCGGACGGCGCGCTGAAAGGTTTTGTTTCCATCAATCCGCGCTGGGCGGCTTTCAGCGCCGACGATTACCGCGCAGCCTCCGAAAGCGTATATGGCGGGGCAGATAAGCCGGAGTCAAAGCCTTTGGAGGTCAAGGCGCAGTCCGGCGATTTTGATTTACGCGGGTTTGAGGTCACCCGCTCTCAATTTTTTGATACCGCCCGTAAATTGTGCGTCACGCTGTCAACCGAGAACATCTGGTTCAGCAAGGAATGCATCCGCAAATTTGCAAAGGAACTTTATGTGGAAATGTTGGTTCATCCCCATGAACACCTTCTTGCCGTACGGCCCTGCGCCAAGGAATGCAGAAACGCCGTCAGGTGGGCAATGATCAACGAAGCAAATTACAATCCGCGTGACATCAGCGGCGCGGCATATTTGAATACCTTATTTGGAATGTTTGGTTGGGACACCGAATTGAGGTATCGTGTCCGGGGTGTGCGCAGGCAAAAAGACAATGAGTCCGTTGTCATTTTCGATATGAGGGATACCGAAATTCTGATTTCCAACATGGCGGCTGACGGCTGCTTTCGTGAAAATACCAGTCCCGTGAGCGCGAACCCCCAAAATACCGTCGTCGCTTTCCCTCCGTCCTGGGTGGGCAACTTTGGCAGCAATTATTACCGCCACGCACAGGCGCGGGAATTGGCGGCAATCGACAAGGATGGTATGTGGAAAGTTGCGGTGGAGGGGCAGCCCTACAGGGATGCGCTGAGCATCCATGTAACCGATCAGGAAACCATTTCCAACGACATAAAGCAAATGATTTCCGATATGGAAAGGAAAGGTGCGGACAATGGAAACGGATGATAAGATGCCTGATTCCAATGAGCTTGCCCGTATCAAACCGGCGGCGGTACCGCTTTCTGAAGAAATATTGCAGGATGATTCTTTTAGCTATCAGGGGTACCAGGTGGTCCGGGGAGAGTTCTTTGCCCATCTTCGCGAGCCTGCGATCATGTTCAACAACCACAAGGTTTCGCTGAATACCGCCTGCTTAAAGCGCCTGCCTGATGTGGAGTATGTGCAAATCCTTGTGAATCAGAGCGAACATAAGCTTGTCGTCCGCCCCAGCGGCGAGGATGAAAAGGACGCGTTCGTCTGGTGTACAATGGGCGGCAAAAGGAAACCCAAACAGATAACCTGCCGGGTTTTCTTTGCCATGATCATCGATTTAATGGGCTGGAATCCTGATTACCGGTACAAACTGCTTGGCAAGCTGATCCGCAGCGGCGATGAGTATCTTTTCGCTTTTGACTTAAGCTCGACGGAAATTTTCCAGCGCTTTGTTGTCGAAGGCGGAAAACCAAAGGCTTCCCGTACCCCTGTATTCCCTATGGAATGGAAGAATCAGTTCGGATTGTCCGTAGAGGAACACCGAAAACGGCTGCAGGTAAATGTCTTTAAGGGTTACGCCGTTTTTAGCGTGAATCGTGAACTGACGGCAGAAACATCGGAGAATCCCGTACCGCTGCGGAAGGAGGAGGTAAATCCACATGAGTCATGATTCCGGCCGCCCGGCGATCTTGATCGACCTGAAAAAAGGTAGGATACGGGTATCCAAAAGGACAATTCACGCCATTGGCGACCCGAAGTACATACTGCTGCTTGTCAACCCGGAAGACCGCACAATCGTGATCCTTCGCAGCGATCGGGATGATCAGAGGGCATTTCGTCTGCCGCAGGCGCGGTTTGACGACAGGCAACGCTTCGAACTCCACAGCAGAGCGTTGGTGCGGAACCTACGCGGTATGTGCGATGATTGGGTTGACGGGTATTCGTACCGAATCTATGGTGAGGTCGTGAAAAACGAAGGGATTGCGCAGTTTTGCATCGCGAAGGGGATTCCCAGCTGCGGAATGAAGGAGTAAAAATGGCCGAATGTGATATCTATGCATTGAAAATCGACGAGGAATTCAAGAACCTCATCGCGCCTCTTTCACAGGATGAGCGGAAACAGCTTGAAGAAAACCTTCTCCAAAACGGGTGCCGTGAGCCCTTATGCGTATGGAACAGAACCATCCTTGACGGCCACAACCGGTATGAGATTTGCACCCGCCATCAGATCCCTTACAAAATTGCGCATATCTTCCTGCGGAACCGGGAGGAAGCAATTGCGTGGATATGCGCAAACCAGCTTGGCCGCCGGAATTTAACCGAGGGATTGCGCCGATACTTAATCGGGAAACGATATAAAATGGAGCAAATCATCGGCGCCCATAATGCAGCCAGAGTAAACCAATCTACAAGGAAAGCGGTTAGGTCCAAAATGTTGACCGAACCACTTTTTGAAGATACAGACTGCCGCACACGCGAGCGCTTTGCCAAGGAGTACCGTATTTCCCTCGCCACCGTTCATAAATACGGGACATTCGCAAATGCCATTGACTCGCTTTCAAGGGTAGAACCGGCGCTGGCGCCTAAGATTTTGTCCGGACAAATCAAAATTTCACAGGAAAATATCCTTGCGCTTGCCCGACTCTCGCCGTCGGATATCCGGCGCGTAAGTACGGAATTAGCGCAAGGCGATGCCGGTTATTCGGACACACGGGATATTGTCCCCAACAAGAAGAAGGCGAAAAAGCAAGATTACCTGCCATTGCCAGAGATTTCAGTCAAGAATATGCCCGCCTATGACCCGGATGCGGGAATACTCAGCCTTGCGTTCACGATCCCGTCATGGATCAGCTCCATCGAGCAAACGCATACTTCGGCTGATTTTACAGGGGGTTCCCCAAATGCGCGCCGCAGGCTTGAAAATGAGCTGAATTGCTTGCAGTCTGCCGTTGATTCGTTGCTTTCGACGGTCAAGGAGGAGAAGTGATGGAAGACCTGAGTCTGTTTGTGCCAAAGGTTCATTTTGAGCAGATACCCATAAAAAATCTGGTATCCAATCAGGAGTACCAGCGTGATCTATCGGCATCCCATATCCGTAAGACAGCGGAGAACTTCGACCTTTACCAAATCAACCCCGTGAAGGTCAGCCGCCGCAGCGGAGTCAATTACGTTTTTAATGGTCAGCATACAATTGAGATTGTCGCAACGGTGTCCGGCTCCCGTGAAACCCCCGTCTGGTGCATGATTTACGATGAACTGGACTATGTCCAGGAAGCGGATATTTTCGCCAATCAGCAAAAATACATCAGGCCCTTGCTTCCGTATGAAATCTTCATGGCAAATGTGGAAGCGGGCAATGATGACCAGCTTATGATTAAGTGTTTGGTTGAATCGTACGGCCTTTCGATTACATCGGATAAAGTCCCGGGTGGTATATGCGCCGTCGCGACACTTGTCTATATTTATCAAAAATATGGTTTCCACGTTTTAGACCGAACCCTGCGCTTATGCATTGGCACTTGGGAGGGCGATGCAAATTCCTTGTCTGCAAATATGTTAAGAGGGATCGCCCACTTGATTGTCGCCTTTGGCGAGAATTTGAAAGACGACTTATTCAAGGCGAAAGTCGGCATTTTCTCTGCAAGGGAAATCGGGCGCACCGCGAAAGAGAGGAAAGCGGGGTCTCTTGGGTATGCGGAAGCCATGCTAATTGCTTACAACAAACGAATGAAAGCGGCATTAAAGTGGTCAAAGCTATATACAAACAAATTCAGCGTGTCGAATGAAAACGAATATCCGGATGCCAATGAAGATGATGTGGATCTCATTGATGAAGATGATGAGAATGCGTGAACCTTTCAAGGAAGATGACCAGCCCCGCAGTGATCAAGGCCACTGACGTCGGGCATCTCTCGGTGATAAAA
Organism: Bacillota bacterium; assembly: GCA_023435435.1. Classification (GTDB taxonomy): domain Bacteria; phylum Bacillota; class Clostridia; order Christensenellales; family Aristaeellaceae; genus RUG11247. The sequence continues at coordinate 65,164 of JAEYRW010000085.1, forward strand.
TATATTTGTGTTAAGCCCGTTTCGGGAAAGGTTCATTGAAATGGAAAAAATGATTTGCTCCGTCGATGTGGCAATCGGCGAGACGTTTGGCGGAGCATAATCCGGAAGGCTTTCCTTTCGAGGATCGGCGGAAATAGGGGAGCTTAGGCGCGCGTGAGACGTGCCTGATAAGGTTTACCCTATTCCGGCGGCAAGAAGGAATATGGTTGGCCGGGGGCGGATCGCCCGCGGCCTTTTTGGTTGACAGGGGCAATGCGAAATGCAATGCGGCCATCAGACGGAAGGCAGAATTGTCTTCCGCATTTTATTTTTAGGGGAAAAGTATGAATCACAATTCGCCGGGGTGTGCCGGAAATCGTAAGTTTAAACTGATACTGTGGCCCGACGCAAACAGACCCATGAAACGGGTCGCGTTCTGGAATGTGCTGATCGGCGTCGAGTCAGTTCCGGTCGGCATTATGATTGCCGAATCGCTGGCGCAGGCAGTTTCTTCCGTGGCGGGCACCGGAAATGATTCGCTTGCGCGGTTCGGGCTTTCTGAAGACCATTTCACGGGCGCCGTCGACGCGTCCAGGGACTGGATGAGCCGGCTGGTCGCGACGTGGACGGACGGAAAGGGCGAGACGAACGCCATTGTCAAGGGTTATCCATCATGGCGGGTGCGGAAGGATTTTGGGGAAGGGCTTCCGAGCGGGTCCATTCTGCGCTGCGGCTACGCGCGCAAGGGAGGAGCGTTTACCGTCGTTCCCGCGGAAGCGGAGGTGATCCTGATGATGTATCCAACTCCTGCCTGAGCCATAATGAGCGTGTAAATTTCATTCCGATTTCCTCGTTCAAGGATCTATTCGAGAGACTCTTCCGGCATCCATTTCAAATATCACATCGCATAACACATGAATATCTTCCATGTTGTGGCTCGCAAGAAGGAGCGTTTTCCCTGCTGCGCGTAATTTCATCATAACTTCCCGCATGTCACGAACGCCCACATGATCCAGGCCATTCATCGGCTCATCTAGAATCAAGATGTCCGGGTCTTCCATGATCGCCTGCGCAATCCCGAGGCGTTGACGCATGCCGAGGGAGTATTTCTCTACATGCTTGCGCGAGGTTGGATCGAGGCCGGCCACCTTCATCGCCGCAATGATCTCATCATTTCCGATCCGATGCCGGATGTTCGCAAGAAACTTTAAATTCGCGTATCCGCTATATCCGTGGATAAAACCAGGCGTTTCAATTATCGCACCGATGTCCTGATGATTCAGCGGTGTTTTCTTGCATTCCTTGCCGTCAATTAGAATGCTACCCGTGTAATCACGGATCAGCCCACAAATACACTTGAGAAGAACCGTCTTGCCCGAACCGTTCCGTCCAATGATCCCGTGAATCTTGCCTTTTTCAAATTCTGCGTTGACTTCCGAGAGCACCGCGGCACCCACAAATTCCTTTCCAACATTTATCACGCTGATCTTGCTGTTCACGTACTTCACCTACACTCTCAATTTCGTGAAATCTTTCCGCATATGCACGCCCAAAAACAGGATCATAAGTCCAAGCACCATACCGATCACAAAAAAGGCTGCGGAATAGGCAAGCCTTGGATAGGCGTCATCGAATCCGCCATCCACCACAGTCGCAAGGGCCAACGATACTGGGGAGAAGTGATAGTAATAACCTGAATTGAGGATCCCGCCGATGTTTTGGCTCAGAAAGGCAAGTGCGGCGATGATGAAATTCCCCGAAGGGCGGTTCGTTGCAAAGTTCAAGACGAGGATCCATATTCCGCTCCACAGCGCCAAAGCGATGTTTAGAAGGAAGGCACGCAGAAACACCTCGCCCAATGTCCAATTAAGAACAAGTTTGGAACTGAACGTCATCCGGATCGAGAAGCTTTTGTATGCATCCGTTCGTGCGAGCGTCTGAAGCGCTACATCCCAATTCATCGTGAAGGAGATGCGCCGTATCACGATCATCGTCAGGATTGTAATCGTGATCATCCAAACAAACGTCAACACGGCCACGCAAATGAATTTGCCCAGCATCCACGCCTTTGCGCCGCTGCGCATCAGCACGGTTTGCTCGTTTTCATCCGCGCCGGGCAGATCGATCAGCAAAAAGACAAAAAACAGCATCAGGCAGCATTGTGTGCGCGCATTGCCAAAAATCTGCGCAAGAACGCCCCAGAGAGAAATCGTGACGTCGTAATCCTTACAAAACGAATGGACGCCGCGCAAGGTGAAATCTATGTATATGAAAAGGAGGATCAGCAGAGCAAGCGAACGAGGATGACGGAGTGTCTTTTTGATCTGAATGAGGCCGACCCCCCATGCCCGCCTAAACATCCTTCAGCCTCCTTTGCAGACTTAAAATCGCCCCTAAGCACAGCGCGACCGAAATACCGAGAAAGATACCCGTGATATAGCTGATCGGGGCAATGACGCCCGTCATCGAGATATCCCCTCTTTCCAACCTCTTAAGAAAGCCGGAAGGATTGATGGAGATCCACGCGTATACGAAATCTTTAAAATAAGTGATGAGTGCGGGTGAAAAAATCGCGGCATATTGGTTCGGCCAAAGAAACGAGATCGATAAGCCGACAACCGCCCACATTCCAGCTGCGAGACTCCTGCACAGGATGTGTAAGGCAATGTACGCAAGAATGTTGTTTGCGCGTGCCAGCGTACAAAAACTGAGTGAATCCGCCCATTCCCTGTAGGTACTCACGACATGCTCGTCGGCCAACACCGGGTTGATGGCATAGGCATAGATTGCATAAAGTGTGATTCCCGCGTAGGTTGCCAGCAGCGCGGAGAAATATGTGGCCACGGCCTTGGATGTCACATAGCGAAAGACGCCGCCGCGCTGGCACGCGTACCGCGCGTAGCCGGATTTGCGTTCAGAGACATACGAACCCGCATAACAAATCGCCCCGACGCAGGGAACCAGCCATGTGAACGCTCCAATGCCCATGATATCGTCCAGATGCATCGCCAAGGATGTGTTTGCACCTAGTGACTCGAACCCATCGAAAAAATACATCAGGAAGATCAGGAAAACCACAAGAAGAAAATTCCTACTCACGATCGCCCGCCGGAGATCGTCCGCCATGCAGCGCATATGAACCCCTCCCTGTTCAACGAATGATCTTTCCTGTCAGGGCGTTGACCATCATAGGCGCGACGCCATTGTCGAAATAAAAGATCCATGCGGGTGTCAGTTCTGCCTGCGTCTCCAGATCGCATCCCTCGTATCCGAGAGGAAGGTACTCAAGGGAGATCTCCTTGCAGACAAATTGACCGACACCGAGCAATCCGTTCAAATCATTCGCGATCACATCGGCGGCGGCGGATGAAGAGAGGATTGTCTGCGCATCGAACGTCTCAACGGCACTCATTTGATTCTGCGCCGCAAAGTACATCATGCCCCCATCGTTGTACGCGCCGCTTACGGATGAATATATGGTGAAGTAATCTTGGGATTCGATGTAGACAGTGTCGTAGGTGACCGGCACTCCGTAGAACGTAAACCGGTAGGCTACGAAGTAACAGTCGGAACCGTTTTGGGAAATTATTTCCCAGTTGGCGGCGGTCAGATCCGTGCCGTTTACGGCCAACTGATCATACGAGTGCACGCCTTTTTGGGATAGGCGATTCCCGTCCATTGAATATGCGCGCAGGATATAGGGTGTTTCTTCGATGGAGCAGCCAAATGTTTGTGCAACCTGATCGATCTCGGCCGCCGCGTCTTCCGGGCTCAACATGGGCAGTGTGCCGCAGGTCAGGCGATCCGGGATATAGCATAAGCCGTTGTACTGCTTAAACAGATCCATGACCGATGTGTAGTCGTAATAGAAATAGCGAACGGCGCCGAAGGATCCATCGCGGAAATAGTAATAGGACGGTTCCTGATTTCCCATTTCATCAATGTCATAATCATTTAAACTCGAGTACGTTCTTGCGGTGATGCGTTCGTCATTTGACTGTTCACTCGATAAGGAAAACGTATCATCGCCGGAGAAAATCCGATCCTTTATATATTCATAAAATGTTTCGTCATCGTCCGGATCATATTGTTTTAGCGCAGCGCGAATGATCGGGAGAGAGGCGTCCTCCATGCCGTAGACCTCGGCATCAAACAGGACGCATCCGTTTTCTTCTTCATATGACCAGGAAGTATATTGGGAATCAGCGAATGACCTACCTTCGGATAATAGGAAAACAGCGATGATCAGTAGAACCAGATGGAACCGAGTGTCATTCCATTTTTGAATGATTTCCATAATGTGCCTCCGAAAATCATCTTCCGTCGCGTTGCGCGGGGAGCATATTGCTCCCCGCAGAGGTTTCGTCACGGACTCCATGTGCCGGCAATTTCCCATTGGCCGGTTGATGCCGCCACGGCAGGCTGAACGACCAGGTAAACCGTTATATTATTGCTTACGCCTGATATATAGTTCGCGCTCGTAGATCCACTGTAGCCCTTTACCGACATAGACCCCGCAATGCTGCTACCTTTTTTCGTCTTCGTCTTCCGGACACCATAGTTCGTCTTGTCCGTGCTGCCGTAATAATCGCCCGTCTCTGTGTTGAGATTCGAAGTCTGAGAAACCGAAACGCTGCTTGCAGAGCCGTGCGTTGCGTGATTGTCCACGGCTTTCCCTGATGAAACGTATTGAATGTAAGCAGTTGAGGAAGCGAAAGCCGGTGAAACAAAGACCACGAGAATTGCTAACGCCAGCAAAAGATACAGCCATTTTTTCTTCATGACGATTTCCTTCCCTTCAATGTATTGAACGCTTGCTTTGCGGTCTCATGGGTACCGACATGTCCCGCATGCTATTATCAAGAAGCGATGGCCATTCGCTTCAATGATACCAAAAAATATCTATATTTCTTTTTCGGCACTATATTTTGTGACATTCTCCCCGTTTACATTTGTCACAAACTTAGTCTTATATTTATAGCCAGATACCACTGTGCATGTGTGAGAAACGGCCAATGAGCCGGTGTCCGTCACTTGTGCCCAGGATTTGTAGATCGTCCAGCTGCCATTCTTATATTGCAGCAGATAGAGCCTTCCGCTGACAGAGTAGGAAGAATCGCTGGCATAAACACTTCCAGACACGGTCGCTTGATTATCTGAATTGATGGATAAACCCGCATAGGAATAGCTCGTATACGTGTTCATCGTTGCCGCATCCGCGGTGCCGAAAAGAGGCTGAATGCTGAGAATGAACGCCATGATGAGCAGTGTGCAAGTAAGAGTCTTTGCGAATTTCATTCCGATTTCCTCCTTCAAGTGCCTTCACTATATACAAGCATCTTCGGGTAGGTTTCATCACATGGTTTATAAAACTTAACAAAAAAGCGAGGCTTTTACCTCGCTTTGGGAAAGCCCGACGATTTACTGCTTGAGATACGGTATGCTCTCGACGATTCCCATGCATTCGTCGTAAGAGAGATCCGTGATCAACGCATAGCAATATTCATCTGAAAAAAACTGCACTGTGGTTAACTGACCCTTCAAAATCACCTCTGCACCATGACCGTTGATCATCAATTGTTCAATCTGGGCATCCTCGGTATCCAGCATGATGGAGGATTCGCCCGCGGTCTGTGCGTACATAATGGATTGTCCCGTTTCTTCATTTATCCACGACAGGAACCGCGATTCCTCCGTATCCATGCTGTTGTCCAACTGGAATCCTTCCGGTATGTAGGAGGGCTCGGAAAAGGACTCGTCAAAGTCTATATCCTCTTCTTCCTCTTGTATGAAATACTCGCTGTATTGCGGAAACCGCTGCACAATGAACCGAATGAGCAACGCCCGCGCCGGCTCGACTGCGGCAAACACAATGGCTGCTAAAGCGATCAGGATGAGCAGAACTGAGGCCGCAAAAGAGAGCAATCTCCTTGCTTTTCGAATTCTGGGATGGCGTTTTCTCTCCGACCGGGAACTGACCGCCTTTTCAAACCAGGCGTCCAGATTCACGCCTTCCAGATCGCTCCAATTAACAGCATGCAATGCCGTTTCGACCTCTTCATTTAAAACCGCGACCGCGCCCTGCCCGGCCATTTCCAGAAACGGACTGGTTTCATTCATGCGCTTCGCTCTATTTCGCTTCATCGGACAACCCTTCCTCCAATATGCTCCTCAATTGCCGGATCGCCACCGCCAATAAATTCTGAGAGGCGCTCACACTGATTCCCATGGCCTGCGCAATTTCCGCATGGGACAGATCAAAACCGTATTTGAGCACGATCACCATCCGTTTCCGCTCCGGCAGTTTTGAGACGGCGTTTTTCACCTCGGAGTATTCCAGACGGTCGAATATCTCATCCTCAATTCGGGAATCTACACTTTGCTTGGAATAATGGGCATCCGCCGAATCAGGATGGATCAGCCTGCCTTCCCGTGCGCGATCTCTGACAAAAAGGTTCTTCATAATAGTAAAGCAATATGCGGCAGTTTCATCATCATCCATCCGTGTAAATTTTTCGACTTTATCAATCACGATGAGGAAAACCTGCTGCGTCGCGTCCTGGGCCCAGGAAACATCGCCCGAAAGTTTGTAAGCGTATCCAAGCAAGCGCCGGTTTAATTTATGGTATAGACTGGTCACATAGTCTCTCTCGTAATCCGTTGACAGCAGGCTTAAGTATAGCATGAACATAAGCGTATCTCATTCTCAAAGTTTTATAGGATTCTTGATATGAATCATACTACTTGCGGTGTCATAAATCAAGCGACTGAGAACCTGTGCTCTCCCGCCGAAAATGCAGTTATCCCATGAGGATATACGAGTACTCTGCAAATTTCGATCGATCAAAAAAGAATCGTCAAAATATACACACCCCTTCGGGGGGATTATTTCACGTTTCTCATAGTTTCGACGATTCTCCTCCAGAGAACCCTCGAAAAAAGGCCACGATTCGAATCCCTCCTCCTCCGAAGCCGCCCTTTCATGCTTCCGTGAATGGATGAGCCCACGAGACGCCTAATGCCGAGAATGCCTTTATTTACTGAGATTTCGCCATATAAGAAATACCACCCACCGGCGAGAAGACTCTCATCGATGGATGGTATTTGTTGTGGCGAATCCGCTATACAATGATAGGATGCGCACCCTCAAAGTATGAATCGTTGATCATTTGCAAATTGTTTGGGTTTATCTGATTCTGTTCGGTGGATTTGTGAGAATGGTATCCTGACACAAGCGCAGGAGATCGGCGCAACAAGTCATATTCCTATGCTGACTATCTGAACGCCCGACTTGAAGGCTCTGTGTAAAAACATCATAAACTATGCAAGAACGCTATATCAAAGTCAAAAAATCCTCCATCGTGTTTTGTGAAGAAACGCACAACGGGAGGATTGTTTTTGTGTTTGTCAATTACAAGCAAATCGGTCGGAAAGTTGAGAAAATCCGCAACGCGAAAAGTTTGACCCAAGCCGAGCTTGCGGGGCAGATCGACGTGTCCGCGCCGTACATAAGCCTGATCGAAACCGCCGCGAAAAAGGCAAGCCTTACTTTTGAGGATTTATCTAATATCAGTTTGGCCTGATCGCCGTCTTTCTACGCGCAGGGACTCCGGGACATGTTAAACTCCGGCAGCTTCCGTCCATCTTTCCAGACTGGAAAACGGTTGCTGCCGGAGTTCATTGCAGGCCCTCGTATATTGCGCTATCCCTTGTAGCCGAGCAGCATGCGCGGCATGAACAGCACAATATCGGGGAAATAGGTGATCAGGAGCAGCACGACCAGCATGACGAGCAGGATCGGCATGATCTCCCTTATGATGTCCTTGAGCGGCGTTCCCGATATACCGCTTGTGATGAACAAAAGCATGCCGAACGGCGGGGTGGAGAGCCCGACCATCATGTTGAAGATCACGACCAGTCCAAACTGCACCAGATCGATGCCGAATTGGCGCGCGACCGGCAGCAAGATCGGCACAAACACCACCTGAATCACCGACGTGTCGATGAACATGCCCAGAATCAGGATTGCAATATTGACGATCAGAAGAAACATGTACTTGTTGGTCGTCATGCTCAGGATCAGTTCGCCCACTCGCACCGCGATCTGCTCGCGTGCGACGATGTAGCTGATGCAGGTAGCCGCGCCGATCATCAGCGAAACCGAGCCGACCGACTTCACGGTGTCGATCAGGACGCCCTTGAGTTGTTTAAGGCCCATCATGCGATAGGCGAACACGGCGATGAGGAGGGCATAGAGGCCCGCCACGGCGCCCGCCTCTGTGGGCGTCATGACGCCGGTATAAATGCCGACCAGCAGGATCACAGGCGTCAGGATGGCGGGAATCGCCGTGACCGTGTAGCGGATAAATCCCATGAACGAAACCTTTTCGCTGCGCGCATAGCCGCGTTTGTGGGCCACATAGGCCACATACAGCATCAGCGCGGCCGCAAGCAGGATGCCCGGCAGCATGCCGCCCATGAACAGCGCGCCCACCGACGCGCCGGAAAGCATCGAATAGATGACCATGGGGATCGAGGGCGGAAAAATCGGCCCGATCGTTGCGGAAGCCGCCGTGATCGCACAGGAAAAGCCGTCGTCATAGCCCTCTTCCCGCATGGCGTCAATCTCCATCTTGCCAAGGCCAGATGCATCTGCGATTGCCGATCCGGTCATGCCGGAAAAGACCAGCGACGCAAGCACGTTCACGTGACCAAGGCCGCCCTTGAACCGCCCGACAAAGCCCTTCGCAAATCCGAACACCTTCTCGGTCACCTTGCCGGAGTTCATCACGTTCGCCGCGAAGATGAACAGCGGTACCGCGATGATGGTGTAGTTGGTATAGAACGTCTTGAGTGTCTGCTGCGCGACCATTTTGGTCGAAGCGCCGGAGACGATGAAATAAAAAACGCACGCGGTCATCAACCCCATGGGAATGGGCATTTTGAGCAGGAAGATCAGAACGAACACAGCCAGGAACGCGATCAACGCCCAACTCATACCGGATCACCTTCCTTTGCCGCATCAATCACTTCCTGTGTCTCGGATCGATTTTCACTGAGCATCTTCGCGACATCCTCTTGGGAGGCCATGCCGATCAGCACCTTAAAATCGCGCACAATGTCGATCATCATATAGAGAAAAATGAGAATCATGAACGGGATGTAGGGTGCATAGACGATGTTGAGGCCGATGCGCAGAATGCTCGTTTTCTGCATCTTCATGAATTCGATCATCTGGACAGTCGGCCAGAACGACCAGGCAAACGCGAAAGCGATCAGCCCATTGCCGAGTATGGCGGTCAGCGCCTTCAGACGCACGGACAGTTTGTCGTAAAAGAGCGTGAATACCACGTGCGCGCGCCATCTTTGGGCATAGCACGCGCCCAGGATCACCATCCACAGATAGCAGGAGACCGTCACCTCATAAGCCCAGTCGAGCGGCTGGTTGAGTATGTAGCGACAGAAAATTTGCACGACAAACACGACAAACATCAAAACGAAGCTGGCCGCCGGAACACAAAGCTCCACGATGCTTTGTAGAATGGAAACCAGCCTCTTCATAAGACGCATGCGCATCCCCCCTCGTCAATGAGATGGCGCGGAACGCCAGTTCCGCGCCGATCGGTCGTTCTTTGCGAAGCCGGAATTAGTAGTCCATGGACTGGATTTGGTCGAGAAGATCCAGATCCCAGGCGTTGGAGAAATCATCTGCCAGGTAGTATGCCAGCACGTGTTCTGCAAAGGCATCGACGTCTGCGTAATAAACGCTCAGGCCCTGACTCTTAAAGAACTCAATCAGCTCGGCTTCGCGGTTCAGATTGGTTTCGTCGCAGTACTTGCGGCCGGCTTCCACGCCCTGCATGACGATGTCCTGCTGCGCGGGAGTGAGGCTGTTCCACTTGTCAACGTTGATGGCGGGCCACACGGAGTCAACCAGATGGTTCGTGATGGTAATTGACTTCTGCACCTCATAGAACTTGGCGCTCTCGAGGGTGGGCAGGGGATTGTCCTGGCCGTCCACAACGCCGGTCTGCAGCGCGAGATACAGCTCAGAGAAGGAAATCGGGGTCGGGTTGGCGCCCAGCGCGCGGCCCAGCAAAAGCCATGCGTCGGAATTGGGCATGCGCAGGTTTATGCCGTTCAGGTCTTCGGGGGTCTTGATTTCCCTGTCCTCAGACAGCGAGATTTCGCGGGAACCGAGATACCACGCGGCGAGCGGGAGCACGTTCTGCTCCTCAGCGACGCGCGCAAAGGCCTCCTTGCCGATGTCGCCGTTGAGAACTGCGGTCATGTGATCGTAGCTCTTGAAGACGTAGCCCGCGGTGAACATGCCCAGCCACGGGGAGTTGGTGGTCAGCCAGGATGCACTCGTAAGCGTCATGTCGGCGTCGCCCGCAGCGATCGCGAGCGCCTCTTCCTCCTGGGTAAAGAGCACTGCGTCGGTGTAGACTTCCACGGTGATGTTGCCGCCGGACAGTTCTTCAACCGTCTTTTTGAACTCCATCATGGCCTGTGCGTGCGTATCGGTGGAAACCGCGGTCAGCGTGACGACCAGTGTGACCGGATCGCCCAGGTCTTCCGCCTGCGCGAACCCCATTGTGCTCACGACAAGAACCAGCAGCAATGCCAGACTGACGAGCTTCTTCATAAGATAGTCCCTCCTTATTCCTCTTCGCCCGTTTCAAGCGGGCGTATTTCATGCGGAACAGATCCCGCACGTTTTCCCTGTTCGTACCGTTCGGCGTTGTCGAGCGATTGACGCAGGTGCGCGCGCATCGCCAGATCGGCGGCCTGTACGTCATGTGCATGCAGCGCGTCCATGATCACCTGATGGCGCATGATCGCATCGTCGACGCCGCCCAACAGGACGATGCCGCTCACGATCATTTCCTTAAAGATGTTGGACATGGTTTCCACCAGCAGCTCCAGCAGTGGATTGCGCGATGCTTTGGCAATTAAGTAGTGAAAGGCAAAGTCCAAATCGCGGCGCTGTTGCTTTTCAAGCTCCCGATTTTTGAGCTTCGTAAGCGTCTCATCCAATTCGACGAGTTCGTCGTCGGTCACGAGGCGCGCCGCGCGCCGCACGGTTGCCCGCTCGAGAATTTCGCGCACTTCGTAGATCGAGGGAACGTCGATGCGGTTGAGCTTGATGATGCGCGCCATGGTATCTGAAAGATTCTGCGCTTCGGGACGCTTGACATAGGCGCCGCTGCCGGTCTTTGAATCGATCAGTCCGCGTTCCTTGAGGGTGCGCAGGGCTTCCCGGATGATCGTGCGGCTGACTTCATATCGTTCCGCCAGCGCCTGTTCGCTCGGAAGCCGTGCGCCGAAGGAATATGTTTCGAGAATTTCCTCCTCGAGCAGGTCGGCAACCTGTTCCGACAGGTTTGCACGGTTCAGTTTCGAATCCATATCATTCCTCCAGGCATGGATTATCGGGTCAGCGTGCGCACAAAGGAGAGCGTCGCTTTGCTGCCCATCGAGAGATAGCTCAGGTCATCACCGCAGCCGATCAGCGCGACGCCACGCCGTACCCAGTCCTCGATGGATTCCCGATCGCCCGCGCCGAGCGAGACGCCAAACGGCTTGTGCATGCGCTTGGCAGTGCGCTCGATTTCATCGTAGAGCGCGATGACCTCCGGATGACGCGTATCGCCCAAATGCCCCGCGGAGGCGGAGAGGTCGTTCGGTCCGACGATGATCAAATCGACGCCCGCAACCGCCAGGATTTCTTCCAGATTCTCAACTGCGCGCACATGCTCAATCTGCATGATTTTAAGAAGCCGCTCGTCCGCGTGCGCCAGATACTCTTTTGTGTCAATCGCCCCATAGGCGTTTGCGCGACGCGGGCCGAACCCGCGCACGCCGGCCGGCGGATATCTGCATGCGGCAACCGCCGCGCGCGCTTCCTCGGCCGAGGAAACCATCGGTAAAATAATGCCGTCCGGACCCATTTCGAGAACAGGTTTTACGAGCACCGGATCGTTCCACGGCACGCGCACAAATGATGCCGTGTTTGCAGCCGCCGCGGCGACCACATGCGCAAGGATTTCACCCTTGTCAAACGCGGAATGCTCCGCGTCGATCCATACAAACTCGAAGCCGTGCATCCCCAATGACTCGGTGACCTCCGGGTCCGTCAAAAAGACGTGTCCCCCGATGATCAGTTCACCGCGCGCCAGTTTCTCGCGCAGGGCCGCCGCCAGCATCATTTGCAGTGCCTCGCATAAACCTCGTTGATGACCAGATCCATCTGCCTGACCTCGTCCTGGAAGGTTGCCGACAGCACGTCATCGCGTACCCGGCATTTGACCTTGACGGGCATGTGCTCGATAACATTCAGATGGTACTTGGCGTTGACCGGATAGCACTGCCGCTCGATCAGGGATGCCAGCGTCAGGCTCCCCTGTACCAGATCGGCGTTTTCGTGATGAATGTTGCGCGTGAGCCAGACGTAGACTTCGGGATGGAAGTTTGCCATGATGCCCGAATAGCCCGGCGCGCCGTCGCGCATGGATTGCAGAAGGGTGGTGGTATTCGCGTTGTAGAGCTTCAGGTTGCTGCCCTGCGCGGCTGCGAGCTTTTGCCGAATTTGTTCCGCGTCGCAGCAGGTATCCTTTAAGAAGTAGAACCGACCCGTTCCGGCGCACTTTTTAACCACCGGAACCGTGAGGAGTCTCTTGTAGGGCATCGGGCACTCGTAAAGCCCCAGCTTGATGGATGGATCGATTTTTGCAAGAAGCGCATCTACCCGCCCAAGGAGCACATCGTCTCCCTCATCTTCTGCGGCGAGCCGATTCGTCAAAAGGATCACCGCGTCGACGCCCGTGTCGCGCATGGCTTCAATGCTCTTGACCTGTGCATCGAGATCGTAATCGGTAAAGCCGGACGCCACCACGGGCACGCGTCCCGCAGCCTGTTCGACGGTGATGCGCGCGATCCGCATGCGCTCTTCAAAGTTCATGTTGAATATTTCGCTTGATTGGCAGGATGCAAACAGCCCATCCACGCCAGCCTCTATGTACCAGTCGACCAGTGCACGCAATCCGTTTTCGTCAATCGCGCCACTTTCAGTAAAAGGCGTCAGCATGACCGGCCAAACGCCACCCGGATATTGAGTCATTCGATTCGCTCCCTCTCGCATATGCAATGGACATTCTCAAATCTGTATGACAATTATACGGCTTTAGACGAAAACATGCAATTGACAATGGACATAAACTTATTGATAATAATATATACAATATGCATAAGAAAATAACCACCCTGTGGGCGATTTGGGTGATGCTTGGCAAATGCGTTAAAGGAATTTCGAGCACTCCACAGAAATAGCAATAGGTGGGAAAAAGAGGTAAAAGAGCAGCAAGAGGTAAAGGGCTATGCTGCATAATGAAGCACGGGAGTTGCTGGTGAAGGGGTACCCAGTGTTTCCTGCACAGCAGTTAGCACGGCTCGGGCGACGCAAAGATTGCACGATATTGCGTTGACTGAAGGGTTGCGAAGCAGTCTTCAGTATCTTCCAATAGAAGGCGCAAAAAAAGCCTCAGCTTCCTCCAGAGATTGATCGACAGGACCACCACCCGCACGACCACCTCGCTCGTGTCCCGGAGCTTCGTCATGATTCGTCCGAGCGAAGAGCGACGCTTGCCAACGCCAAAGGGGCGCCCGATCTCTCCGCGCTCCCCGGATTCCAGCCATTCTTCCTTCGGCTGTTGACGCAGAAGCCCTGCATCCGTCGGCGGTTTCCCGAGCTTCGGACCGTTTATGTGAATGCCTCTCCTTGCAGTATCTCAGGTTCTCCCGCGTTCGAAAGATTCTGTCCGCCAGCACCCGCGCGGGGGAATGGCCGTAAGCGTGTCGGTACGATTCAACCGAATCCGTCAGCGTGCCGCCTTCGTTGAGCGCCTCCCACTGAAGCTTTTCCACCCGCAGGAATCCGTCCATCACGCTTATCTCGACCTTTGACCCGAACGCGACTTCCGCCCGCCACTGATTCTCAAGGCGTTCCGTCGCGCGCGGCACGCGCCGTCTGCGCCGCAAACGAAAGTGCGGCGGGGATCATCTCATCGGGAATGTGCCTGAAAAAGCCAAATACCTCGAGATTAAATGTCCCCGCGTAATTGCATGCGCGAAGCGCTTCCCGAAGCGCTTCCCAGTCCGTCGAGGGGTAGAGAAAGGGCAGGGTGTGAAGATCGGAAACCGCGTCGTTTGTCTGTATGTGCAGCGTTGAAAGAAGCGGGCCAAGCTGCGCCGTCTGCGCGGCGGGATCGCGATTCGTTACCGCGCTGTGTCCCACGTCCAGACACACGCTGGTCCGCCCGCCAAGCGTGCGTGCGATTTCCTTCAGCGCGGACACCTCGCTGGCATAGCAAGGAACAATTTCCCCGCGGACATCATCGTAACCAAACAGGTTTTCCAGCGCAATTCCGACGCCCAATGCTTCCGCCCGGGGAAGAATCGCTTCGTAGACCGCCAGATTGATTGCGCGCATGGCGGCGGCATCCGAGAAAAGGGGGCTATTGCAGGCAACCGTCGCGGGATGCACAATGACATGCGGGCACTGAAGTTCCGTCGCGACCTCCAGACTTCTCAAAATACAGCTGCATGCGTGCGCGGTTCTTTCTCGATCCGCTTCAAAATACGACGGGAACGGCGCATGAATCTGACCGACAACGATGCGCGCCGCCTCAGCCTCGCGCTTAATTTCTTCCGCCCGGCGAAGGTAGGAATCGGCGGCGAGCCATTCCGCGTCCGCGCGCGAAAAAAGCCCCAGATCGACCGCTTCAAAGCCCGCGTCCGCGGCCATCCGAAGAACCTTTTCCATTGAAAACCTGCTTGACAGGGGCTCGGTGCTGATGGATATCTTCATTTACTTTCCTCCTCCGGGAAAAAACATGCCACCTTGTGTGTCGCGGATACGGCAGTGAGCGCCGGAACGGCGTCCCGGCAGGCGGGCAGCGCCCGCCTGCACCTGGGGAAAAAGCTGCACCCGCCCGTCCGGTCCGCCTGCCCGACGTCCTCCCGGACGGTTCCGCGGAGTCGTGCGCCGTCCGGATCCGGATTGGGAACCGCGCTGAGCAGCAGGGCGGTGTACGGGTGCAGCGCGCCTCCAAAAATGTCCTCGATGTCCCCCTCCTCCACGATACGCCCCAAATACATAATCGCTACACGGCTTGAGATGTGCCGCACAACGCTTAAATCGTGGGAGATGAACAGATAACTGAAGTGAAAGCGATCCTGAAGTTCCATGAACAAATTAAGAATCTGCGCCTTCACGGACACATCCAGCGCGGATACCGCCTCGTCGCAGAGGATAAAGGCCGGACTTGTGGAAAGCGCGCGCGCGATGCCGACGCGCTGGCGCTGACCGCCGCTGAACGCGTGGGGGTATCTCTCCATCTGCTCGGGGCTCAGCCCGACGATCCGCATCAGTTCAGCCACCCGCTCGTCGTATTCGGCTCCGCGCCGGCAGACGCCGCCCAAGAGAAGCGGCTCGCCCACCACATCCTTGACCGTCATGCGCGGATTGATGGAGGAGTAAGGGTCCTGAAACACCATTTGCATCATCCGACGGTACCGCCCGAGCGCCTGTCCGCGCAGGGCGAGAAAGTCCGCCCGGACGCCGTCCGGGCCCATGATTTCCACGCGCCCAGCATCCGCGGCCACGATGCGCATGAGGCAGTTTCCCAAGGTGCTCTTTCCGCAGCCGGATTCGCCCACCAGCCCAAGGGTTTCGCCCCTGCCCACGGCGAGTGACACGCCGTCCACCGCCCGCACCACATGCCGTTTTTTCGAGAAAAGCCGCGCGTTGGAAACAAACGATTTCCGAATCTCCACCGCCTCGAGGAGCCTGTTTTCAGCCATTCGTTCCTTCCTCCCTTCCGCCGTGCAAAAAACAGCGCACCTCATGTTCCCCTGTGGCGAAGGGCGGCGGCATGCGCCTGTCGCAAAGGCCGGGAATCGCCTGGGGGCAGCGCGAGTAAAAACCGCACTGGTCGTCCATGCCCACGGGCACGGGTACCGTGCCCTCGATGGTGAACAAGCGCTTGCGGCGCGCGCCGTCCATTGGAATGATTGATTGGATGAGCGCCCTGGTGTAGGGATGGAGGGGATTGTGAAACAGCTCCCGCACGGGCGCGCGCTCCACAAGCTGCCCCGCGTACATGACCAACACCACGTCCGCCATCTCGACAATCACCCCGATGTCGTGGGAGATAAACAGGATGGACATATTGTTTTGCCGCTGGATAGCGCGGATCAGCTCGAGCACCTGCGCCTGCACGGTGACGTCCAGCGCGGTCGTCGGTTCGTCGGCGATGAGAATCTCGGGATTGAGGCTCAGCGCCATGGCGATGAGAATGCGCTGGCACATGCCGCCCGAAAACTGGTGCGGGTATTCGTCGAAGCGCTTGTCAGGCTCCTTGATGCCCACGCGGCCGAGCATATCGATTCCGATCCGGCGCGCCTCCCGCCGGTCCTTCGTCACGTGCAGCCGAATCGCCTCCGCCATCTGGGCGCCGACCTTGCGCATGGGAAAGAGTGCGCTCATGGGCTCCTGAAAGATCATTCCGATCTTTGCGCCGCGAATGGTCATGAGTTCCCGGCTGTTTTCCGGATAGCCGAGCACGTCGTAGGCGCTGTCTCCGCTCATGAGCCGTACGCTCCCGGTAACCTGCGCGTACGGGGGCAAAAGACGCATGATTGCCTGGGAAACGACGCTCTTTCCGCAACCCGACTCGCCCACGATGCCCACCGTTTTTCCCCGGGGAAGCGTCAGGCTGACCCGGTTTGCCGCCCGCAAAAGGCCCCGGCGCACGGGAAAGCCCACGGAAAGGTCCCGAACCTCGAGGATGTTTTCGCTTCTCACAGCAATCCCTCCATTTTGTAAGGATCGGCGGCGTCCCGCAGCCCGTCGCCCAGAAAGTTGAACATGACCACCACGATGATGATAAAAATCGCGGGAGACAAAAGCCACGGACTGTGGGCGATGCTCTCCAGATTTTGCGCGTCCTGCAAGAGCACACCCCAACTGATGGCGGGCGGATTGAGCCCAAGCCCCAGGAAGCTCAGGGATGTCTCGCCCAAAATCGTCCCGGGAATGGACATGGTGAGGGCCACAATGATATAACTTCCAAACGATGGGAGCATGTGCCGCCTGATCAGGTAGACACTGCCCGCGCCCGCGACCTTCGCGGCGCTTATGTACGCCTCCTTGCGGACGGAAAGCATGCGCCCGCGCACCACCCGGGCAAGATTCGTCCAACCGATGACGGAAGTGATGACGACAATGCATAAATATGTCTTGATGGGTGGCCAATCGGCAGGCAGGGCGGCCGCAAGCGTCATCCAGAGGGGAATGCCCGGAATGCAGATGATAAAGTCAATGGCGCGCTGGACAGCCTCGTCCACCGCTCCGCCGAAAAAGCCCGACACCCCGCCCAGCGCAAGCCCCAGTACGAATGTAATGAAAAGGCCCACCAATCCCACGGACAGCGACGTGCGCGCGCCATAGACGATCCGGGAGAAAAGATCGCGGCCCGTGGCGTCCGTGCCCAGAAGATACATGGGGCCGTCGCTCGTGAACAAGTGAATGTCCGTCTCAAACAGGCCCCACAGTTTGTACGTCTCTCCCCGCGTGAAGAGGCGGACGGGGTACATAGCGTCCGTATCCAGGACCCCCGTGCGCTGGAAAGTCGTCAGATCCAGTTGGTTGCTCACGCCGTAGACGAAGGGGAAGTGAAACCCTGTCTTGGCGTCGTAGACGCGGATCAGTTGCGGCGCGAGGGATTTGTAATCCTGATTGCGCGTGGTGGGCGAATAAGGGCTCACAAATTCGCAGAACAGGGCGCACAGATAAAACAGCGAAAGAACGAAAAGGCCCGCCAGCGCGACTTTATGGCGCTTGAATTTCCGCCACATGAGCTGTCTCTGGGAGGCATAGGAGAGGTCCTGATTCCGCTTGGTTTTCTTTATCATCATAATCCCCCTATTCTCCGGCCGCGCCGCCGAACCGTATACGCGGATCGAAAACCGCCAGCAGGATGTCAGAAACGAGGGATCCCACCATGGCGAGCACGCTCGTAAAAAGGAGGATCGTCCCCGCCAGATACATATCCTGACTCAGCAGGGATTGCAGAAAGATCGGGCCCAGCGTCTGAAGACTCAAAACCACCGCCACGATGGACTCGCCGGAGATGATGTTGGGAAGCATCCAGCCAAATGTGGAAAGCATGGGCGTGATTGCCACGCGCATGGGATACTTAATTAAAACCCACTTCCATGGGATACCCCGGGCGCGGGCCGCGGTGATGTACGGCTTGCGCAGTTCGTCCAGCATCAGCGCGCGCGTGGTGCGGATGAGGGAGGCGGTGCCGTTGAGACCGATGATGACGATGGGCAGCCAGATGTGCCTGAGGAGGTCGGCGAATTTTGCGAGACTCATGGGCGCGCCCAGAAACCGCTGGGAATAAAGGCCCACAAGCACCACGCCGCTCGCCTTAAAAATGCCGAAGATCGCCACCAGCGCCAACAAAAACGAGGGGATGGAAACGCCCAAAAATCCGATGAAGGAAAAGAGATAGTCGAACGCCGAATACTGCTTGACGGCGGAAATCACGCCGATGGGATAGGCGACGATCCAGGTAAAGATCAGCGTAAGGAGCGAGAGCACAATGGTCGTGGGAACGCGGTCGCCGATGACAGAGAGGACAGGCTTGCTGTACGTAAAGGAACGATTGAAATCCCCACGCAGCACGATGTCCGTCACCCAATTCCAATATTGAACATAGACGGGCTCATCCAGCGAATAGAGCGCGCGCAGATTGGCGATTTCCGATTCCGACATGGGCGTTCCGTCCAGAATCATCTGCTGAATCCGCGCGGAAAGGATGTCCCCCGGCGGTAGTTGGATCAGAAAGAACACAAGCATCGACACGATGATCAAAAGGATCACCATGCGAATCAGCCTTGCTCCGACATATCTGAACATGTTGCACCTCGCGCCCGCCACCGGGACGCGACTCTTCATCGCGCCCCGGAACGGGCGGTTTGTCAGTCTTTCAGGTAAAGCTCATAGAGGGAGAAATTCACAAGCATGGAGGTCACGTTTGAAAGCTCCGTGTTCCCCAAGCGGTTGGTCATGATAAAGGGCATGACCGAATCGTCCATGATGGGGATGTAGTAGAGATTCGCCTTCTGCATGGCGGCCATCGACGCAAATGCTTCCTTGGCCTGGGCATCCGGCAGCGTGGAAACCCCCTTGATGGCTGCGTACAGTTCCTGAACGTCCTCGGGCGGTTCGGCGCCGGAGGTGCCGTTTGTGGTCAGGTACGCGTACCACGCAGGCGCCCAGTACATCATCTTCACATCCGCGCGGAACCAGTATGCCTCCATGCGCTCACAGGTGGCCTGTATCTGGTTGGCCGCCCGGCGCTCGTTGAACAGCGAGGTGTCAATCACCTTCATGGTGGCGTTGATGCCGACCTCCTGAAGCATCTCCACAACCATTTCGACGATGGGCTCGTTTTCCGGCACGCGTCCGGTCACCTCAAAGGCAATGGAGACGGCGTTGCCGGAGGCGTAGGTGCGCCATCCGTTGGCATCCCGCCCGGTCAGGCCCAAGCCGTCCAGCAGCTCGTTGGCCTTTCCCGCGTCATAGGTAGCGTCGCCGAAGGTTTCGGGAAGGGTACCCTGCTCGTAAAAGATGGAATCGAGAATCTGCTGCCGGTCGATGGCATAGCTGACGGCCTGCCTGAACTCCACCTGATTGACCAGCGCGGACCACTCGGCGTCGGCATCGTAGGACTGGTTGAGGAAGATGTTGCCCAAGCGGCCGTGATAATTCCAGACATAGGTCTTGTAATTGCCAACCGTTTCATTTTCGATATACAGGGGCAGTTTCTGAATGGAGGGCGATTCGCGGCTGAACTCCAGATCGCCGCTCAGGAGCATGTTGTTGAGCACCTCGGTGTCGGAGACGAACAGCACCTCCACCGCATCCATGTACGGAAGCTGGCGGCCCGCGAGATCCACCTTCCAGTAATAGGGATTGCGCTCGCAAACGGCCTTGTTGAGATCGACCGAAGTGAGGATCCAGGCGGACAGGGACGGGAAGCCGATGGCGTTTTCATAGAGCATCTCCCAAAGGGTGATGTCCTTGTCGTTGAAGTAGAGATACCACTCCTCAACGGTAAAACCCGCTGCCTCAACCTGGGCCTTGTACGCGTCCATATCCTTCGCGAAGTCGATGTGATACTGCTCCAGATAGTGGGCGGGCTTGAGAATGAAGTCGTAATTGGCGCCCATGAGCGCCAGGTTGCGCAAAAGGCCCGGGTAGGATTCGTCAAAAGAGATGGTGAAGGTGTATTCGTCCTGAATCTCAATGACACCGGGCGTGCCGCTGGGAGAGGTAATTTGGGAAGGGAAGGTCGTGGTGAGCTGCTCGTTGAGAAGAACGTGCTCGTAGGTGAAGGCGATGTCCTCCGTGGTGACGTCGACGCCGTCCGACCACTTCATCCCCTCGCGCATTTTGACGGTATAGACCGTGTAATCGTCGTTGGGCGTCATCGACTCGAATACGTTCCCCGTAATCTCATCGCCGTACAGGCCGGGCGAATTGACCAGCCACTCGGTCAGGGAATTGTTGAAATCGCCGCTTTGGTTTTTCGCGGCGGAGCCGATGGTCAGAGTTCCGCCGTAAACGGGCGTGGCGGAGGCATAGTCAAATTGGTCGGAAGCAAAATTGTTGATGAGTTTCGGGGTGCTCGGCAGGCGATCCTCCAAAGCGGGCAATTCGCCCGCTGTGACGAGTTCCGCCAGAATGGGGGCTTCTTTCTCGGTTTCCTCCGCCGACGCGGCCACGGGCATCGCGACGATGACCGAGAGCGCGAGCGCCGCGCACAGGAGTCGGCTGACAAGTCTCCTCAACATGAGTTCATTCCTCCTCTATGTTCTCTAGCCCGTTTTCCAGGGGCTAAACTGAATTTTCGCTGCGGCATCCTTTCCGTATTTCCCCCAGTGTGCGGTCACAGTATATCAGCATAATGAGCTAAATTCATCAATAAAAGTATCAATAATGAGTAAAACTCACAAATGCTCGCCGGACGTTCCGGTGATCATCCGCGCTGCGGATGACGGGGCGCGGCTATCTAAATCCTCAAAACGAATCGAAAAATTGGAAGGGAAGTGGTATAAAAAAGGAAACGTAGCAGGGGTGACAGGGCATGAAAGCATTACGGATCGGAGAACTGCGCGCCGCGGCTCAGTCGCTGATCGCCGTCGCGGACAATCTGGCAGCACTATTTGGTGGCGACACGAAGCCGGACGTCGCGCCTGGAGAACTTCACAAAAATGTATTCAGTGTGGTAGAATAAGGCAAAGGGGGGAGAGAGCCATGCTGAGTCAAGAACAAAGGGAAACGATCGTAGCGGCGCGGGAACGGAGAAATACCATATCATCGATCTCGAAAGTGATCGGGGTAAGTGAGCGGTCAATCTCGGCGTCAGGTTGCGCTACCTGCCGCCCTACAGTCCTGACTTAAACCCCATCGAGATGATGTGGTCAAAGATCAAGGCATTCCTACGCAAACGTCGTCCCCGCTCCACCGAAGCTTTGCTTGGTTTCATCCCTGCTGCCTTCGCCTCTCTCTTGCCTTCCGATTTCCTCGCTTGGTTCTCTGCTGGTTACTGAATTTATTTTGTTGAAGTTCTCTAGATCGTTCTGGTAGGTCGCGATGCGCCTTTCCACAAGCACCGAAAAGGCTCGCCGGAGGAGAAACCGCAAAACGGGCAGGAGCGCAAACGCCCCCAGCCCGACGTAAAGATACGTCACGCTTCGCCATCTCCCTTCACATATCGCAACAACGCGCGGTTCACGTCCGCGTACAGCCGCCGGGAGAGGGGGAGCGCGCGGCCCGAATCCAGCAAAACCTCCGTCCGGGTAATCTTCCTGACCTGGCGCATGTTGACCAGACAGCAGCGGTGGCAGCGCACAAATTCGGCGGTGAGCATTTTTTCCAACTCGTACAGGGGCATTTTGACGCTGATTCTGTTCCGCGCGGTGGAAAGCGCCAGACGGTGGTCGAATGTCTCCACCGATTCGATCTCGTCCACGGATACGCGCACCGCGCCGTCCTCCGTTTCGACGAGGATCGCGTTCTCCCGGGAAAGCCGCCGCACGGTGCGACCCAGCACCTCAAAGAGCTTCTCCCGCTTGACCGGCTTCATCAGGTAGTGAAGCGCCTCCACGTCGTAGCCCGCGGCTATGAAATCGGGGTATCCCGTCACGAAGACAATCTGCAGGTTCTCGTCATCCCGACGGAGCTTCTGCGCAAGCGCAACGCCGTCGATTCCACTCATCTGGATGTCGAGGAGCAGGATGTCCGCCTTCCTGTTTTCTCCGTAAAAGAAAAGCAATTCTTCCGCGCTCCGGAAGGTTTGAATGAGAAGATCGACCGATCGTTCCGATGCCCACGTGCGCGCAAGCATGGACAAATACGCAGTATCGGCGGGCATGTCGTCGCAAATCATCAGATGGATCATGTGTACTCCCTCTCGGTTGGCGGTTCCATTGCAATGACAGTGCGAACGGCAAGAAAAAGCAAGCGCCAATCTGCATTCCCATTCCCCTGAAATCAGCTTAACAATGGCTTAAATTCGTTGACAACCATTCCTTCCCCATGCTATACTTCTGTTGATTTCTGGTCGAAAGGGGCATTCTGATGGTTCTGTAACCTTTTTGTCGCAGCAGTAGTAAGTCTCACATACTTGTGAGGCTTGGTGTGTTGTCAAAAAGAGGATCATCAATATGCCTTTCAGCGATATGCGAATCGTCGTATATTGTTTTGCTTTGATGAACCTCCCGGCAACGCGGCCGGGAGGTCTTTTTGCGTTTTAGCTCGATTATGGGAGGGGTAAACTTGAATACATTTGCCGAACTCAAAAGGATTTTTGCACGACTTGGTCCCTTCATGTTGCCCGATCGCGGGTGGGCGATTGTGGGCATGGCCGGGGCGCTTGTTTCGGTTATCGCCACAGTGGCTCTGCCGTTTTTTCTGCAAATCCTGACTGATTATGTGGTGAAGGGGCAATATGAACGCTTTTACGGGCTGTTTCCCGTGGTCGTCATTGCGGTGGCGGTTCGCGGGATCATGGCCTACTTTGAGAGGATGTCATGGATTCGGCTGAACACGGGAACGATACAGAGGCTGAAAGACGCCCTCGCGCGGCATTTGCCCCGAATCCCGATGGCGCGGATCGAGGAAATGGGTTCCGGGGACATCCTCTCAAGATTCAATTACGACACCGCCGGCGTTGCGACTCTGGTGAAGGGCCTGACTGATTTCGTGAGCCAGCCGCTGATCTTTCTCGGCGTGTTCTGCTATATGCTGATCGTGAGCTGGAAGCTGCTTCTCGCGATCGCGCTGTGTATTCCGATCACCTTTTGGCTCAATGAACGGGTGAACCGCGCGCTTGACAGGCACTCTGAAGATTTGGCCCGCGCCGTGGCACAGGAGCATTCGATTGTTCAGGATGCCATCGGCGGCGTCGCTGTGGTCAAGGCCTATAACCTGCATCAGTGGATGTCGGAAGTCTATGCGGGCGCGGTCGGCAAAACGAAACAAACGACGCGGAAGATCGATTTCGTCCGCGTCTGGCGCACACCCGTCATCCTGGCGCTTCGCTTCCTCCCTCAGTTAATCTGCCCGCTGTATGGCGGATTCCTGGTGGCCAATGGTGAACTCACCGCGGGGCAGTTGGTGGCCGCGAATACCACGCTGATCTGGTTTATCATCTATCCGGTTCAGTCTCTGCTGGGCATCCGCGCGACGCTGCGCGGCTCTTTGCCGTTGCTGCACAGGGTGTTCGATCTTTTGGATATCGCTGGGGAGCGTGAGGCCGGCGCGCCCGTGCCGGCCGTCCCAGACACAGCGCCTGTATGCTTTGCGCATGTGTCGTTTGGCTATACCGAAGGAATACCCGTGCTTTCCGATATGAGCTTGACGCTTGAAAAAGGGAAAATGGCTGCGCTGGTCGGGAAAAGCGGCGCAGGAAAAAGCACGGTGCTCAAGCTGCTGTGCGGTTTTTATGACCATTACGAAGGCAAGCTCTCCTTTTACGGACAGGACAGGAGGGAATGTGGTCTGCGGCACATCCGTTCCCACATTGCGTTGGTTTCCCAGGACAGCGTTCTTTTTCCAATTTCGGTGGCCGAAAACATCGCGCTGGGGAAGCAGGGCGCTTCGCGGGAGGAGATCATAAATGCCGCCAAACAGGCCAACGCGCATGCTTTTATTGTAGACCTTCCGCAAGGCTATGACACCGTCATGGGCGAGGGCGGCGGGCAGATCTCGGGCGGCCAAAGGCAGCGCCTCGCGCTGGCCAGGGCCATGATCAGAAAAGCGCCGATCCTGCTGCTGGATGAGCCGACAGCGTCCTTGGACGCGAATGCGGAAAAGTTGATTTTAGACGCGCTTGCGCGCATCAAACGGGATACCGCCGTGCTTGTGATCGCGCACAGAATTTCTACAATCAAGGCGGCTGATGTCATCTGGGTGATGGAGAACGGAAGGATTGTCAGGCAAGGCACATTTGAGGAACTGCCTGAACTGGAGGTGGAAACGCGATGAAAAGATTGAAAGATAGCACTCTGTTTCGCGTGATGGGGCTTATGCACAAGCGCCTTGTGCCATATTTGCTATGCCTTGCCGCGGGTGCCGTGGGGTACACCGTGCTTTTCCGCATCGCCCTTGCGTATGCGCTTCAGCGAATCATCAATGCCGCGCTCAATGGGGAGGCGGCTTTGGTGGGCAATCAGGTCATGATTATGCTTGCCTCATTCGGGATTGGCGTGCTCGTTCAGATGGTAACTGGCTATGGGGTTGACAAGTGCGTCCGCGAAACCATCGCGGATGTGAAGCAAACCGCGATGGGTCACTTGCTGCGCCTTTCTATGCCGCGCCTTTCGCAGACGCACAGCGGTGACATGCTCTCCCGCCTGACCACGGACATTGATACCACGAAACAGCTCTACACCCAGCAGTCCAGTTCGGTCATGCTGGCATTTTCGCAAAGCGTGTTTGCGCTGATTGCGATCTATTCCATGGAAAAGCGGATCGCGCTGCTGGTGTTGGCCCTTGGGATCATCACCATCATCATCAACGCGTTGTTT
Source organism: Bacillota bacterium (assembly GCA_023435435.1). Taxonomy (GTDB): domain Bacteria; phylum Bacillota; class Clostridia; order Christensenellales; family Aristaeellaceae; genus RUG11247. The sequence continues at coordinate 90,310 of JAEYRW010000085.1, forward strand.
GCCCGTCCCATCCGAAAACTGGCCGACAGGATCCAACAGCACAAGGCAAGGCTCATGGAGTTGCTCATCGACCTTATAAGCGCCATCCCAATCCTGAAGGTATTTGGGATTGAGCGCGTCATATCGGACCGGTATACGGCGGAAAACGATGCGCTTACCCGCACGACGGTCGCGTTCTCGCATGTGGAAACCGGCGCGATGTGGGTGGACAACACATCCCTTGAGCTCAAGCGCTTTGGCATACTGGCGTTGGGACTGATGCTGGTGATCCATGGGGAACTCGATGTGGGCACGGTGGCGGCCATGATTTTCCTGCAGCACGAGGCTTCAGACTTTTTCAGCGAGATCAGCGGCTATATCACCGGTATACAGACGTCGCTGGCAGGCGGCAGGCGGCTCTTGGAGTTTTTGGATTTTCCCACAGAAAACAGGTCGCGGGCACTGTCTGAACTTGCGTCCGTCGCGGACGATGACGAGGCGGTCTGTTTTGAAAAAGTCAACTTTCAATATGACCGGGGGCGTGATGTGCTTGCCGGACTTACGCTCCAAATCAAAGACGGCCAGACCATGGCGCTTGTAGGCCCCAGCGGCGGGGGAAAGAGCACCATTGCCAAGCTGATCATGGGATTTTGCCGGAGGTCGGGCGGCGGCATCCGCGTAAACGGCCGCGACATCGATTCATATGACCTAGATGAGCTGCGCGAGCAGATCGCGTATGTCCCCCAGGATTCGCATCTTTTTTGCGCCACGGTATTTGAGAACATACGCATCGGAAGGCTCGGCGCGTCCGATGAAGAGGTTTATCACGTGGCGCGGCTTGCCCAGGCGGATCAGTTTATCGCGCAATTGACGGACGGCTATCACACCATAATCGGTGAAGGCGGGGTTTCGCTGTCCGGTGGACAAAGGCAGCGCATCTGCCTTGCCAGAGCGCTTATAAAGAATGCGAAGCTGCTCATTCTGGACGAATCCTTTTCCGCGCTGGATGTGCAGTCCGAAACGCAAATCATCAAAGCGCTTGGTGCGCGGGCACGCGGGCAAACGACCATTGTCATCACACACAGGATGGCCGCAGTCACGAACGCCGATATGATCTATGTGATCGAGGAGGGACAAGTGGCCGAACAAGGCGCTCATGAAGCGCTCATGGCGCAGAATGGCCTATTTCATTGGCTGAATCAGTCAGCAACTTCCACGAAATAGCTGTTGCTGCGAGAAGCAGATGATCGCGGAGCAGCCATATAAGAAACTCCACGGAATCTCCGAAAGAAGCCGGGACGTCTTTCGGAGATTCATCGTCAAAGCAGTCGTCCTCATGACCACATGGGACCATCCCAAATGATGCGCTAACCAGCAAATAATGCAAAATCGGCGCACCATAGGAGGCTTTTACGGCCACACGAGGAGGGGGAATCGATTTTACAGTTTACTTTTTCGTGGGTACAGTTTATGAATGTCGTGATGCACACCCCCTCGCCGAAAAAATGCACATCCCCCCTGAAATCAAACGATTCTCCTTGGCGAAGGCCCTCAAAATACCCCGAGTTCGAATCCCGCCGGGCACGCTTTGTCGGTCATCGGCTGCCAAGGAATGATAGGGCCAACAATCGCCCTTCCCGGGAATGCTTGATTTCATTGGGTTTTCAGGGCACAGAAAAACCGCCGATCGATAAAGCACGCTTTATCGATCAGCGGTACCCATGGTGGCAAAGGTACTATCTTTTGATAAAACGAACCGCCGCTGATTTCGGGGCGGTGCATCTTTTAACGATTTGAGGTCTTGCACACCTCCTAATTTGAAGCAACAACGGAATTCTGGGTTTGAGGAAATCCGCCAGGTATTCAGGAAAAATACTGGCGGGAGCATTGATAGAGATCCATGCTCCCGCCATTCCTTTAGGCTCACAGATATTTGCTTAGGGTAAACCCG
>JAEYRW010000092.1 GCA_023435435.1 Bacillota bacterium
ACGGTAAATAAATCTTTTCACCCTGTTCGGGATCCTCAAGGCCACCAGCCCTTGGGCGGGGTCTGGGCCAGCACCCCAGCGTTCCCCGCCTCCCCCGTCCCTACCTCTCCGTCCCCCAGAACACCAGCGCGAGGATGCCCGGGCCGGTATGCGCGCCGATGATGGGGTTGATTTCGACGAGATCGATTTCGGCCTCGGGGAAGCGCGCGGCGACGGCGGCCTCGAGTTTTTCGGCCTCTTCGGGTGCATCGCCGTGGCCGACCACGACGCGCCTGGTATAGGCGCTGTCCCAGCCCTTTGCCATGCGGGCGAGCTGCGCCTCGATGGCTTTTTTTCGGCCGCGCGGTTTTTCCGCGGCCTTGAGCGCCCCCGTTTCGTCCACGTGGAGAAGGGGCTTGATTTGAAGGAGGGTGCCCACGGCGGCGGTGGCGGCTGAAACGCGCCCGCCGCGCTTCAAGTGCTCAAAGGTATCGACGGTAAACCAGTGGCACACCTTGCGGCGGTTTTTCGTTACCCACGCGGCGAGTTCGGAAAGCGTCGCGCCCTCCAACTGCCGCCGGGCCGCCTCGCAGACCAGAAAGCCTTCGCCCGGCGCAGCCGCGAGGGTATCGACGATCACAATTTCCCGGCCGGGGTACGCCTCCGAAAGCTCGGCGGCGCACATCCGCGCCATATCGATGGTGCCGGAAAGCGCGGAGGAAAAGCAAAGATACAAAACGTCCCGCCCGGCGCGCAGGTGCGGCTCGAAGGCGGCTTTGTACACCTCGGGGTTGATCATCGATGTCGTGGCATACTTCCCCGCGCGCAGGGCCTCGTAGAACGCACGGGCGCTCAGGTCACCGCCCGGGCCGTAGGTATACGACTGCCCATCCAGATCGATCTGCATGGGAATCACCCCGATGGCGGGCAGGCCGCTTTTCATGCGCTCCGTCATATCCGCGGTGGCATCGGTCAATATCTGATACTGCATGGGAAGGTTCTCCTTTGCCGTCAATCCGTTTTGAGGTCGAGGAACCGCGCGATGAGCATGGGATAGTAGTGCGTATTGTACATATGCCTTCCGCTCACGTCCGCATAGGCGACGTACACCTTGCCGCGCGTGGGCGAACCGAGACTGGATTGGTTTTCAAGCACGAGGAGATGCTCGACGCCGTCGGTGCCCACGTCCATGATGATATACTGGACCTCGTCCTCATACACCACGTCGACAACCTCGCCGGTGCACTTGAAGATGCGGCCCGTCCACTGCTCGAACAGCTCGCACAGGGTGGTATAGTTGTCCTCGATCTTCCATGCCTTGCGCGAATATTCGTCGATGGTGGGCGTGTAGGTGATGTTGAGGCTGATGACGCTGTCCGCCTTGCCCTCCATGGTCGCGCGGAAGCGGACCGTGTTCTTTCCGTAGGTAGTGAGCTTCGCGATGAAGCTGAACTCACCGGTGGAAAGGTTGTTGGTGACGCTGCCCTCGACATAATCCGTGTCCACGGAGATCATCGCGCCGGGATCGCACTTGCCGGAGATGGTCACGACATTGGTGGACGTGGTCGTCAGCGTGCCGGTGGAAATCTCGACGCCGATCTCCATCTGCGCGCGGTAGATGAGAATGTCCCGCCGCGCCTCCTTGTGGCCCGGCGTGTTGACGATGATGGTATATGTGTTGTCGCCGATGGGATAGACGTCGACGTTGTAGGACAGGCGGCCCGCCTGGTCGACGATATCGGTGGCGTCCTTGCCGTTGACGCTGACCTTGCTGCCCGGAACCACCTGCACCTCGAGGGGGTAGAGCGATGTATTGACCGCGAGATCGTCCGATTCGGGGCTGATGACCGTAATGGGGGATTCCGGCGCAACCACATCGAACGTCAGGGCGGGCAGAATCCGCTTGTCGCCGCTCTGGCAAATGAGGATCGCTGCGACGCTCACATTCGCGCTTTCGATGGACTCGATGTCTGTGCCAAACCAATCGCTGTCCGCGATCTCAAGGCGCGCGACGCCGCCCGAGAACGCCACCGTCCGGTCGAGATCCTCGAAGAACACGGCGTCGCCGTCCTGGCCGTAATAGGTAATGGCATGCCCCGCGCGCCCGTCGTCGAGGGTGATCTCCGTGACGGAGGGCGTGTACGCGCCGCGCGTATAAAGCTTGTTGAGCTTGTAGGAATCGGTCCAGTAATAGAGCTTGTAGACGCCCACAAAGATGATCGCCAGTGCCAAAATCCACGAGAGCACGACAATCAGGGCCCTGAGCGGACGGAACGCCCGGGTCCTTAATTCAAAGCCGCAGTGGGGGCAAACCGCGACGCCGCGGTCGATCTCCCGGTTGCAATTGGGACAGGTCAAAGCCGCATCCTCCTTTGTGATCCTATTTTATTTCAACCCACACGCATACAAATCCTTCTTTGCCGCACATGTTTACAGAAATGCCCGGTTTCGTGCGCCCGCATATTTTTACCGCGCGTTTGCTCGACAGCGCCCCGAATTGTGTTATAATAAGATCAATATTGTGCATGGAGAAATTGATGAAGGCATACCTGGACAACAGCGCGACCACGCGGCCCGACGACCGGGTGATCGAAAAAATGGCCGCGTGCATGCGCGAGGGCTACTTCAACCCCTCGTCGGTATACGCCCCGGCAGTGGATGCCCTGCGCGCGGTGCGCGGCTGCCGGGAAGAAATCCTGAAATCCGTCCGCGGTGCGGACTGCAAGCTCGTCTTTACTTCCGGCGGCACAGAGGCCAACAACCTCGCGATTCTCGGCGCGGCGGAAAAAATGCGCGGCCTTTGTGCGGCCGCCGTTTCGGCGGTGGAGCATCCCTCCGTTCTCGCGGCCTGCGCCGCGCTTTCGGCGCGCGGCGTGGACGTGCGTCTGATCGGCGTCGATGAAACGGGTAAGCTGGACTTTGCCGCGCTGGAACGGGCGCTCGAAGACGGCGCGAAGCTCGTGAGCGTCATGCAGGTGAACAACGAAACCGGCGCGCTGAATGACATCCGGCGCGTTCACACGCTCATCGGCGGACGCGCGCTTCTCCACGTGGACGGCGTGCAGGGTTATCTCCGGGTGCCGTTTGAGATGAAGGATTGCGAGCTATACACCCTCTCCGCCCACAAAATCCACGGCCCCAAGGGCATCGGCGCGCTGATTTGCAAAAACGGCGTGCGGCTCACCGCCCGGGCAATGGGCGGCGGACAGGAGGAAAACCTCCGCTCCGGCACCGAAAACACCCCCGGCATCGCGGGGCTGCGCGAGGCCGTGCGGATCATGGGCGATTGCGACATGGGCGCGCTCATGGAAATGAAGCGCCATCTCATCGCCGCGTTCCGGGAGGCCGTGCCCGAGGCGCAGATCAACGGCCCGGACCCGGAAGCCGCCGCGCCCCACATCGCCAACCTGTCCTTTCCCGGCGTGCGGGGCGAGGTGCTGCTCCACGCGCTGGAGGCCGAGGAAATCTATGCGTCCACTGGCTCGGCGTGCTCGTCCAAAAAGACGAAGGTCAGCAAGGTACTGATCGCCATGGGCATGAACGCCGCGCGGGCGGGATCGGCCCTCCGGTTCAGCATCTCCCCGCACACCACGCGCGAGGAGATCGACTATGCGGCCGGAAAGCTGAAAAAAATATACGGAGAGCTGAAACGCTTTCAAAGGAGATAGTCAATGCGCAAGGTGCTTCTGGTGCGGTTCGGCGAGGTTTATCTCAAGGGCCTCAACCGCTCGAGTTTTTTAAAAATCTTGACCGATAATGTAAAGAAGGCAATCAAACCCCTCGGCGGAACGGTGTGGCTGGCGGACTCGCGCATCTATGTCGCGGACGTCCCCGACATGGACGAATGCGTCGCGCGCGTGACGAAGGTGTTCGGCCTTTATTCGGTGAGCCCGGCCTACGAGCTTGACAAGGACTTTGAGCAGATCGCGGCCGCATGCGTCGAGGCGGCGAAGGAGCTTCAGGGCACGTTCAAGGTGTTCGCGCGCCGCTCGGACAAGACGTTCCCGGTGAAATCCATGGACATGGCCATGGAGATCGGCGGGCGGATTCTGGACGCGAACCCGAACCTGACGGTGGACGTCCACAAGCCGCAGCACAGGGTCTCGGTGGAGGTACGCGACAGGGCGTACGTGTACACGGGCGAAATCATGGCGGCGGGCGGACTGCCCATGGGCACCGGCGGCAAGGCGGCGCTGCTCCTCTCCGGCGGCATCGACAGCCCCGTGGCGGGTTATCAGCTCATGCGGCGCGGCGTCCGGATCTGCGCCATTCACTTCATGTCCCCGCCGTATACGGGCGAACTGGCGCGGGAAAAGGTTCTGTCCCTGGCGAAAATCCTCACCCAGTACGCGGGCGGCATCCGCGTGTATCTGGTGCCGTTTACCAAGGCGCAGCTGGCCATCCACGAAAACTGCCCGGACGACCTGGGTACGGTCATCACGCGCCGGTTCATGATGCGCATCGCGTGCAAGCTGGCGCGGGACTTCGGCGCACAGGCGCTCATCACGGGCGAATCCCTGGGCCAGGTGGCGAGCCAGACCATGGAGGCCATCGGCTGCACCGACGCGGTGTGCGACATGCCCGTGTTCCGGCCCCTCATCGGGCTGGACAAAATTGAAATCATCCAAATGGCGGAGAAGATCGGCACCTATGAAACCTCGATTCTCCCCTACGAGGACTGCTGCACCGTATTCACCCCCCGCCACCCCGTGACCCACCCCAAGGCAGAGTCCATGCCCAAAGCGGAATCAAAGCTGGACGTGGACGCGCTGGTGGAAGAGGCGGTCGCAAACACCGAGAAGGTCATTCTGTAAAGAGCCATGGACGTAAGCGCATACATTGAAAAACTGAAAAACGACCCGGACTTCATGAAAAATGTCACGAACTGGCAGGTGGTGCCGGCGCGGGAGGCGGCGTACGCCGACTTCCCCGCCTCCCTCGACCCCCGCATCGTGGACGTGCTCGCATCGCGCGGCATCAAAAAGCCGTACATCCATCAGTCGCGCGCCATCGCTGCTGCCCTCGCGGGCAGGGACTTCGTGGTCGTGACGCCCACGGCGTCGGGAAAGACGCTCTGCTACAACGTTCCGGTGCTGGACGCCATCCTGAAGGACGACGCGGCGCGCGCGCTGTACCTGTTCCCCACCAAGGCGCTTTCCAGCGACCAGGTGGCGGAGCTTTACTCCATGATCGAAAAAATGGGCGCGGACATCAAGGCGTATACCTACGACGGAGACACCCCCGCCGCCGCGCGCACCGCCGTCCGGCAGGCGGGGCATGTGGTGGTCACCAACCCCGACATGCTGCATCAGGGCATCCTCCCCCACCACGCCAAGTGGGTAAAGCTCTTTGAAAACCTGAAATACGTGGTCATCGACGAAATCCACGCCTACACGGGCGTGTTCGGCTCGAACCTCGCGAACGTCGTCCGGCGGCTTCTGCGCATCTGCGCGTTCTACGGCGCGAATCCCACCTTCATCTGCTGCTCCGCCACCATTCAGAACCCCAAGGCACTCGCGGAGACCATGACGGGCCGAGAGATGCTCTTGATCGACGAAAACGGTGCGCCCGCGGGCGAGCGGCACGTCATTTTTTACAATCCCCCCGTGGTCAATGTCCAGCTGGGCATCCGCGCCGGGTCGATTCCCGAGACCCGGAACATCGCCGCCTCGCTTTTGCGGAACAATGTTTCCCACATCGTGTTCGCACGCTCCCGGCTCACGGTGGAGGTGCTGGTGCGCTATCTCAAGGACATGGTGCGCGATCCCTTGGGCAACGCGGGCCGGGTGCGGGGCTACCGGGGCGGCTACCTGCCCACCCAGCGGCGGGAAATCGAACGGGAACTGCGCGCGGGGCGGGTAACGTCCATCATCTCCACAAACGCGCTGGAGCTGGGCATCGACATCGGGCAGCTGGATGCCTGCGTGCTGTGCGGCTACCCCGGTACCATCGCCTCCACCTGGCAGCAGGCGGGGCGCGCGGGGCGGCGGGGGGCTGCGTCGCTGCTCATCATCGTGGCCACCTCAAGCCCCCTCGACCAGTACATGATCTCCCACCCCGGCTACTTTTTCGGACGCTCGCCTGAAAACGCGCTCATCAATCCGAAGAACCTCTACATCCTCATGAACCATTTGAAGTGCGCCGCCTACGAGCTGCCCTTCGACCAAGGCGAAACATTCGCGGGCAATGAGGACACGGGCGAGCTGCTTCAATACCTGACGGAGGAAAACATCCTCCGGGAGGTGGGCGGACGGTACTACTGGATGGCGGAGGAATTTCCCCAGGCGGGGATCAACCTGCGCTCGGCTTCAGACCAGAATTTCCTCATCGTGGACATCACAAACCCCAAGAAGCACAAAATCATCGGGGAGATGGACCGGTTCACGGTGCCGATGCTTTTGCACCAGTACGCCATTTACATGCACGAGGGGCGGCAGTTCCAGGTGGAAAACCTCGACTTCGACGACAAGAAGGCGTATGTGCGCGAGGTGGACGTGGGGTACTACACCGACGCGAACCTCACGACCTCCCTCAAGGTCATCGACCGGTTCGAACAGGAGCCTTCCGGTGCGCTTACCCGGGCCCGGGGTGAAGTGCTGGTTTCAACCATCGTGACGCTGTTCAAGAAGATCAAATTCGACACCCACGAGAACCTCGGCTGGGGCCCCGTGACGCTCCCGGAGCTGGAAATGCACACCACCGCATGCTGGTGGACGCTCCCGGAGGGCATGGAGACGCGCTACGGCAAGGAGGCGCTCAAGGGCGCCATGGTGGGGCTCGCCCACGTGCTGCGCGGCATCGTTCCGGCGCACCTCATGTGCGCGCCCCAGGACATCTCAGTGGTGTACCACGTGCGCGACCCGTTTACCGACAAGCCCACCATCTACCTCTACGACGGCGTGCCCGGGGGCATCGGGCTTTCGGACAAGGTGTACGAGATGGACAAAATGCTGCTCGGCACGGCCCGGGACGTCTTGAAGGCATGCCCGTGCCCGGACGGCTGCCCCAGCTGCGTGGGCGTGGCGGCGGGCGGCGGCGCGAAGTTTACGCTGATCCGGATTCTCGACGAACTTTTGGCGAACTGACGAAGGGAGGCGAACCATGGACGACGAGGTCAGATTGTACGTTCTCGCGGAATTTGATCCGCGCACGGAGGAGCGGCTGTCCAACTACCGCGACCTCATGATCGGCGCGGGCTATGTGGGCACGCAGACCGTTGGCATTACAAACCACATTACGCTGGGCTCCTTTGACCTTTCACAGGCGGAGGCGCTGGCGTCGCGCGTCGGACGCGAAAGGGGGCGCGCCATTCCCGTCCGCTTCGCCGCCACCGGAACGTTCGGCGACCGGGTTTTGTTCATCCGGCCGGAGGAGGACGCGGCGCTCTCGAAGCTGCACGCGCGCTTTGACGACGGCGGCGACTGGGTGCCCCACTGCACCATGTACCTGTCGGAGGAGGGCGGCATCGTGCCCGCGATGGCGTATCTCGATTCGATTTTCGCGCCGTTCGAGGGCTTCATCACGCGCATTTCTCTCCACGAATTCTTCCCGGACAAGCTTGTGGCGGCTACAGATCTCAATGCGGATTAAACAAAAACGTACGGGGCCCTTCCCCCATCATGGGGAGTCCAAAGGGGCCCGGAGGTCAAAATGAATCATTCAGGCATTGACTGGACAGACACAAAGACGAATATGGAACTGGAAGAAACTCTCTATTTCTATACAAGAAACGATTATCTGATCATTAATAACCTGCTCAACGGTAATATGGATTTTATGTGGGAAGTCGCCGATATTGTGATTAAAGATAATATTGGCGTGCTTAGAGAGCATTATAACGGTGAGCGACCGCCGCTCGACGACAAAACCGTTGCGTGGCTCAAAAGCCGGATATGGGAAAAGCTTGACAATAAAGCGAAAGCGGAAATTCTTGAAATCGCGAAACATGATATTATGAATATCCTTAACGCGATGAAACCGACCAAAGATGAAATCACACTCTATAGAATCATAATAATCGACGATGACGGTTCTCGACGGCCGTACACAAAATCCCTGCGTCACAACATTGGCGATATCGTCGAGTTTAAGCATATTTTATCAACGTGCATTCATCCGGGTTATGAAGAAACCACGGGACAGGAAGAAAAAACGGGTTATGCGTTTTACAGATATGAGATACGCATTCCTAAAAACGGATTTGTGCTAGACCTCAACCCGCTTTGTCAGGAAAACGAGGTCCTTCTGCCGCCCATGAGGTGTAGAATAACAAACATCCGTCGCGACGGCGGCAATGAAAAGTGCAGGGAAATCGTTGAATTGGCGTATATGGAAAAATTACCCGTAGATATTTTTGGGTAGCGGCTGCGCAGCATCAGCATTTACTTCATTCGCAACAGAAACCGATTGCGAAGCAACTTCACTGGCGGCCTCCTGCTCGCCGGAAAGAATTCCGCCGACGCAAAAGGCCGCAAAACCCGTCAGAACGCAATCCACCCAATTCCTTCGAGCAAAATTTTCAGCCCCACCAAAATGAGCATCACACCGCCCACGATCTGCGCCTTGGCGCGGAAACGCGTGCCGAACAGGTTTCCGATGGTCACGCCCGCAAAGGAGATCACAAACGTCGTCAGCCCGATGATGAGCACGGAGGAAGTGATGCGCACCGACGGGTCGAGCCCGAAGGTCACGCCCACCGCCAGCGCGTCAATGGACGTCGCGACGGCCAGAACGGTCAGCGTCTTCGTGCTCAGGTCAAGCACATCGCACGAATCGCCCTCCTTGATGGCGTCGTAGATCATCTTGCCGCCGATGAAGGCGAGCAGCCCGAAGGCAATGAAGTGGTCGATGGAATCGACATAGCCCGCAAAGAACCGCCCGAGCCCCCAGCCGATGGCGGGCATGATCGCCTGAAAACCGCCGAAGAAGAGCGCGATGCGCACAGCCTGTTTGTAGTCGATTTTCCGCATTTTGAGACCCGCGCAGACGGCCACCGCGAACGCGTCCATGGAGAGCGAGATGCCGATAATCAGAATTTCAAGAAAGCTCATTTCATCACCCTTACTCAGTAGATTGCGGGGGAACAGTGCGCATAGTCCGGCACGTCCCGCCAGCCGACGTTGAAGCCCGCGCCCTTCGCGCAAAAGATGGAGTCCGGCGTGTCGGCGCGCACGGGATCGTAGCCCGCCGCCTCGACAAGCAACCCTTCGTCCGCCGCCCGCTCATAGTGATCCAGACGATAGGAGAGGGTGCCCCGCCCGTGGGCAAGAGCGGTCAATTGCGCCCCGTAGCCCGCGATTTCCCGGAACGCGGCTTCGCCCTCGACGGTCATCACGTCGCCCGCATAGACGGGGATTGCGCAACGGGCGCGCATGCGCAGAAGGTCGCCTGTGATTTTGCCGTACAGATCGGCGGGCGCGCGCACGGAGAACGCGCACCACGGCTCGAGGATGGCGCTTTCGGCGTTCATGAGCGCACAGCGGATGGCGCGGTAGGTGGCCTCCCGGAAATCGCCGCCCTCGGTATGCTTGAGGTGCGCCCGCCCGATGAGCAGCTGCACCTCGACGTCCGTGAGGGGCGCGCCGATGAGCACGCCCCGGTGGCGCGTTTCAAACACGTGGGTTTCCACGAGCCTTTGCCACTGAAGCCCAAGGTCGTCCACATGGCAGAGCGACTTAAAGCGGATGCCGCTGCCCCGCGGCCCGGGCACCAGCCGCACGTGTACCTCAGCGTAATGCCTCAGCGGCTCGAAGTGGCCGATGCCCACCGCAGGCGCCAGGATGGTCTCCATGTAAAGAACGCGCCGCTCGCCGAACGCAATCTCCATGCCGAACCGGTCGCGCATGAGCGTCGCGAGCACTTCGAGCTGCACCTCGCCCATGACGCTGATGCCGATGCCGGTGGCGTCGCGCTCCACCGAGAGCGCGGGTTCCTCGTCCTCGATCTCCCTGAGGGCGCGCAGCACGTCGTCGATGCGGCGTTCCGGCGGAAACGACACGGAAGCGCGCAGCATGGGTTCTGCGGCAAACGCCGACGCCGCGAAGGAGCGGTCGCCGATGATCTCGCCGGGCTTTACGTCCGGGATACCCACCGCCGCGCACAAATCGCCCGCGGACGCCTCCTGCACGGGTCTGAAGCGCGCGCCGTGGTAGCGCCTCAGCTCGGTAAGCTTCCAGCCGTCCACGTCGTCCCGCACGCGGACGGTGCCCGCGAGCACCTTGAAAAAGCATACGCGCGCGCCCTGGGGATCGTGCCTGACCTTGTAGACCCGGGCGGAAAAGGGCGCGGTGGCTTGGGATTCGTAGTCCGTGTCCGTAAGACGGAAGAGCGCCGCAAGGAATTCGCCAATTCCCTCCCCCGTGAGCGCCGCGCCGTAGAACACCGGAAAGAGCGCGCGGGCGCGCACCTGGCGGCCCAGTGCCCGCGCGAGGTCCGCCGGATCAACGCGCCCCGCGAGGTACGCCTCCAGAAGCGCCTCGTCCCGTTCCGCCGCCGCTTCCACGAGGGCGGGGGACGTCTTCTCCGGAAACCCCGTCAGCACGACCGCATCCCGGGAAAGCCGCGTCCGGATTTCGGAAAGCGCCGCCTCCCTGTCCGCGCCCGCGCGGTCGACCTTGTTGACAAACAGAAACACGGGCACGCCGCGCTTTTCCAGAAGATGCCACACGGTTTCGGTGTGGCTCTGGACGCCCTCGACACAGCTCACCACGAGAATGGCGTAGTCCATCGCCGACACGGCGCGCTCCATCTCCGGGGAAAAATCCACGTGTCCGGGCGTATCGAGCCAGAAATAAGTATCCCCGTCCCGCTCGAACACGGCCTGATCCGAAAACACGGTGATGCCCCGGGCGCGCTCAATGGGGTGCGCGTCGAGGAACGCGTCCTTGTGGTCCACGCGGCCAAGCGCGCGAAGCACGCCCGCGCGGTAAAGCGCCTGCTCGGAAAAGGTCGTCTTGCCCGCGTCCACGTGGGCGAGGATGCCGATGGTCTTTTTCATAAGATCATAAAGGAGGCCGACGCGGCGTCGGCCTTCTCCTAAGTATTCCCAACCCTCCCGCCCCAGGCAATCATGACGGCGAAAACCGCCGCGCCCACAAGGCCGCAGAGGATCATGCCGCGGGTGTGCAGCTTCGGAATCCGAAACGGCGAAATGAACAACACGCCGATCACCAGAAGCGGCGCTGCGTAGAAGCGCGCGAAGGAGACGGACGCGAGGGCGTCCGCCGCTGCAAACGCGGGGACGAGAAGCGCCGCGGAGGTCACGGGAAGCCCGTCGTAGGTCTTCCTGCGGCCGGGATCACTCCTCACGCGGTTGATCTCCTGCACGTTAAAATAACCCAGGCGGATGACCGCCGCGAGCACGAAAAAAGCGGAGGCGGCGACAGCATACCAAAGGACGCCGTCCACCGCGAGGCAGATGGCCGCCGGAAGCGCGCCGAAACATACCAGATCGCAAAGGGAGTCGATCTGGATGCCAAAGGATTTTTCGTCCTCACAGCGGACGCACCTGCGCGCGATGGGGCCGTCGATCATGTCGCACAGGCCGCAGACCATGAGGCACAGAAGCGCCGCCTGAATCCGTCCATTCATCGCCATGGAAATCCCCGCAACGGCGGTCGCGAGGCCGATGTACGTGGCGATGACGGATCTGTTGTAATATCCGATCAATGGAGTATCTCCTTTGCATCCATGTCACAGCATTATTACTATGATATATGCATCCGGGCAATCTGTCAAGCGCAGAATGTCCGCACAGCAGGGCTGACGCGCGACCCCCGCATTCATGCGTCTGCCCCGGTCCGCAAAGGCGGCGGGAACGCCCGCGTGTCCCGCCGCACGCCGGTCCATCCGGCCACGCCGTCAGCGCTCCTCCCGCGCGAGAAAGCGCAACACCTGCTCTGCCAGCAGATTCACGCCGTCCGCGCCGTCAAGAAAGTCGTATTCGCAGTGGGTATATCCCTTCATCTCGCGCACGTCCAGCAGACTTTCGTCGTAGCCCGCGTGCCGGAGCGTCGCCGCCAGAAGCAGGTTCTGCTCGGGGCGGCAGGGCATGTCGCCGTCCGCGTACAGAATCAGAATGGGCCTGCCCGGGCGCGCGTCCGCCACGTGATAGAGGATGGCCGCCTCGTCCACCACGCAGCGCTTTTGATCCTCGCCGCGCTCCCGGAGTACGTTGAAGTGCGTCGTCGGCTGTCCCGCGTCCAGCACGAAGCCCGAAAACTGCTCCGGCGCGCATCCGACGGCGGACAGGTACCGCCTGTCGAAAGTGAGCATGCCCGCGAGATACGCCCCGGCGGACGAGCCGCCCAGATAGACGCGCGTCCCAAATCCGAACGCGTCCGCGTTGGCAAACACCCATCGGGCCGCAAGCGCCGCGTCCTCAATGTAATCGGGATAGCGCGCCGCGGGGTAGAGCCGGTAATCGGCCGACACCGCGGCGTAACCGGCCTTCGTCAGATCCTCGGCGAACCTGACGACGTCGGGCCCGTCCTTCGCCCCGCCCTCCAGGCCGCCGCCGTGAAAGTGCAGAAGCGCCGCCTTCGGCGCGCCGTCTGGCAGATAAACGTCGAGCGTCCGCAGAGCGCCCGTCCCATAGGAAAGATCGCGGTAAATTCGCAACACAAGCACCCCAATCAAAAAAATTGGTTCCCCGCCGCCAAAGAAGGCCCCGCGTCCCTTGCGAAACGCGGGGCTGTGTTTCATGACTGTTTACTCGAAGTACGCGTACTCGAAGTAGATGTGGCCGATCTTATTCTTGACGACGCCCTTGAGGTCCGACTTCACGAGGTAGTCGTCCGTCATGGTGTACATGGGCATGCCGGGCATCTGCTCGCAAAGATAGGTTTCGGCGGCGATGAGGGCCTGCTCGCGCTCCGCGGGATCAAGGATGAGGCTGGCGGCCGCGACCATGTCGTCGTATACGCTGTCATCCCAGCCGTTCTCGGAACAGTTGGAGCCGGTGACCCAGATCTTGAGGTTGGCAGACGGATCGAGGTAGTCGCAGGTATAGCCGTTGCGGCCCACCGAGAAGTTGCCGTTGGCCAGCTCGTCCCAGTAGGTGGAGGACTCGTAGGTGGTGATGGTGTACTCGACGCCCAGGTTCGTCTTCCACATTTCGCCCAGAATCTGCGCCATCAGCTTCTGCTGATCGCTGTTCTGGCACACGATGTTGACCACCGGGAAGCCCGCGCCGCCTTCGTAGCCCGCCTCGGCCATCAGGGCCTGGGCCGCCGCCACGTCCTCGGTGAACAGGTCGCCCGCGACGCTCCGATAGGAGCCGTCGGTGGTGAGGGAGGGTTGGGAATCCGGCACAAAGCCGTAAACGGGGTTCTCGCTGGTGAGGCCCACCGCCGTCAGCACCGCCTTGCGGTCAATGGACTCGGAGAATGCCTGACGCACGCGCGGATCGGAGAATTCCGGCAGCTGGCAGTTGAAGTCCCAGTACTGGATGCCGATGCGCTCGCTGGTGACATACTGGTCGGTTTCGCCGTACTCGTTCTTGGCGTTGATGTCGATGTCGTCGGCAACGTTGAGCTCGTCGTTGTCGTACGCCACCAGAACCGCCGTCGGATCGGCGATGATGTAGTAGATGACCTGATCGATCTGGACATTGGCCGCGTCATAGTAGTTGGGGTTCTTGGTCATGACCAGCTTGTCCAGGGAGGAATACTCGGTGAGCATGAACGCGCCGTTGGACACGTAGGTGTCGACGGACTTGGTCCACGCGTCGCCCTCGGCCTCGACGACATCCTTCTTCACCGGGAAGAAGACGGTGGTGGCGGTGAGGGTCACAAACCAGGGGGCATAGTAGGAAGTCTCAACCACCAGCGTCAGATCGTCCGTGGCCTTTACGCCCACGTCGTCGGCTGCCATGGTGCCCTCGTTATACTCCTTGCCGTTCTTAAGCACCCACAGGTCGGACGCGGAGCCGGAACCAACCTCGGGGT
The DNA here is from genome assembly GCA_023435435.1 of Bacillota bacterium. Classification (GTDB taxonomy): domain Bacteria; phylum Bacillota; class Clostridia; order Christensenellales; family Aristaeellaceae; genus RUG11247. The sequence goes on from JAEYRW010000092.1 coordinate 13,926, forward strand.
TGAGAACGCGCTTCCAGGAATATTCGAAATCCTGCGCGGTGATGGCGCTGCCGTCGGACCACTTGAGGCCCTCGCGCAGATGGAAGGTGAAGGTCATGCCGTCCTCGGAGACATCGCAGCTCTCCGCGCAGCCGGGAATATAGGTTTCGCCGTCCGGGCCCAGCTTATAAAGGCCGGCGAACAGATTTTGCAGAACGATGGAGGAACGGGAATAGGTGTTGAGGGTCGGGTCCATCTGCTGCGGGTCGTCGCTGATCTCGTACTTGACGACATTTTCGCCCTCCGCGACGGCACCGAATTGCAGGATGCCGGCGGTGAGAACGAGCGCAAGGGTCAGCAGGAGCGCAAACGTCCTTTTCATAGTTATACCTCCCAAGTGTCTTAATACCTTGCCAAAATCTTATCAGACACTGCATGTCATGTCAAGTCGGATTGCAAATGAACGAGATGTTTAACATTTTGTGCGCCAAAATGAATTTTTTACAGTCGTGTCCATGTAAAAATGGCGGGATGCCTTTACATTCCTCGCCCGTTTGCGGTACAATGTGATACATAAACATGCAGGCCGGTTCCGGCCCACCGGGAGGTTCCATGGTCAAATACGTCATCAAGCGCCTGTTCGCAGGGGTGCTCACGATCGTCGTCCTGATTACGATCGCGTTTTTCCTCATGCACGCGATGCCGGGCAGCCCCTTCAGTCAGGAGGAGCAGAAAAAACTCACCGCGGAGCAGCTGGCAAAGCTCGAAGCCAAGTACGGCCTCGATCAGCCCGCCTGGAAGCAGTACATCACCTACTGGCAGGGGCTGCTCAAATTCGACTTCGGCAATTCCTTTAAAAAACCGGACACCGAGGTCAACGAAATCGTATTCGCCCACTTCCCCACCTCCGCGCAGGTGGGCGGCATCGCGGTGCTCGTGGCGCTCCTGCTGGGCATTCCCCTGGGCATCGCGGCGGCGCTCAACCGCGGCCGGTTCATGGACTGGTTCTGCATGGTGTTTGCGACGGTGGGCATCTCGGCCCCGGTGTTCGTGATTTCGGTTTTGCTCATGTACCTTTTCTGCGGCGTGTTCCCGCTGCTGCCCAACTTCGGGCTCAACAGCTGGAAAAGCTACATATTGCCGGTTGCGTGCCTGGCCTTCAACCCCATCGCCTACATCGCGCGCCAGACGCGCTCCTCCATGCTGGAAGCCATGGAGCAGGACTATGTGCGCACCGCCCGGGCCAAGGGCGTTTCGGAGTTCTTCGTGGTGGCCAAGCACGCGCTTAAAAACGCGATCATGCCGGTGGTGACCTATCTGGGCCCGCTGGTGGCGGGGCTCCTCACCGGCTCGTTCGTCGTGGAGCGGCTCTTTTCCATCTCCGGCATCGGCCGCTACTTCGTACAGTCCATCTCCGACCGCGACTATACCATGATCATGGGCATCACCATCTTTTTCGGCGTGTTCGTGGTTGTGTGCAATCTCGTGGTGGACATCCTGCTGGCGGTCATCGATCCGCGCGTGAAGCTTTCGAGCACCTGAGGAGGAAGCATGGCAAGAAGAAAATTGACGTTCGCGCCCATCCCGGAAGCGGCGCTTTCCGCGCGGATCGCGCCTGAGGCATATGAAAATCTGGACGAGGCGATGTTCCGCCTCGACACGAAGGACGACGGAAGCGCGGAGGCGGTGGTTCGCCCCAGCACCACCTACTGGCACGACGTCTGGCAGAGGTTCCGGCGCGACCCGCTGGCGCTGTTCGGGCTGTTTGTGATCCTTGTGATGGGCGTCGCCTGCATCCTCGTCCCCTTCTTTTCGAAGTATACATACTCCGGCATGGACCTGACCAACATGAACGCCGCGCCAAGCCTTTCGCATTTGTGCGGCACCGACCAGATGGGGCGCGACCTCTTCATCCGCATCATGTACGGCGCGCGCATCTCCCTGTCCATCGGCATCGTCGCGGCGGCCATCAACTTCGCCATCGGCGTTTTGTACGGCGGCATCTCGGGCTATGTGGGCGGCAAGGCCGACATGGTGATGATGCGCATCGTGGACATTCTGATTTCCCTGCCCAGCATGCTCTACATCGTGCTCATCATGCTGGTTCTGGGTTCGAGCGTGGGCTCGGTGATCATCGCGCTTTGCTTCACCAGCTGGATCGGCACCGCGCGGGTGGTGCGAAGCGAGGTCATGCACCTGAAGCACGCGGAATACGTGCTCGCCGCGCGGCTCTCCGGCGGAAAGCTGTGGAATCTGCTCATCACCCATTTAATTCCCAACGCCATGGGCCCCATCATCGTTTCGACGGCGTTTCTGATCCCCTCTGCCATTTTCTCGGAGGCGTTTCTCTCCTTTCTGGGGATCGGCATTCAGGCGCCCATGGCCAGCTGGGGCACATTGGCCAACGACGCGCGCGCGACGCTGCTCACATATCCCTACCAGATGATCTTCCCCGTGCTCGCCATCTGCGTCACCATGTTCTCATTCAACTTCATCGGCGACGGACTGCGCGACGCGCTGGACCCGCGGCTCAAAAAATAGTTCCGGAGGCAAACATGGCAAGACTCCTTGAAGTCAAAAACCTGACCACAAACTTCCACATCGGCGTCGGCTGCGTGCAGGCGGTGCGCGGCGTGTCCTTCCATCTGGATCAGGGCGAGTCGCTGGGCATCGTGGGCGAATCCGGAAGCGGCAAGAGCGTCGCCATGCTCTCGGTGATGGGGCTTCTGCCCGAGTATTCGCAAATCAGCGCCGACGAGATTACCTTCGACGGCAAAAACATGCTGGACCTCGACGCCCGGGAATTCCGGAAAATCCGCGGCGGGGACATCGGCATGATCTTCCAGGACCCCATGACGAGCCTCAATCCCCTCTACACCGTGGAAAACCAGCTCACGGAGCCCCTGCGCATCCACCGGGGCCTTTCCAAGGCCGAGGCGCGGCTGAAGGCGCTGGAGCTTCTCCGGCGCGTTGAAATTCCCAATCCCGAGGAGCGGCTCAAGCAGTACCCCCACGAGTTTTCCGGCGGCATGCGCCAAAGGGTCATGATCGCCATGGCGGTGGCCTGCCAGCCCAAGCTCGTCATCGCGGACGAGCCCACCACCGCCCTCGACGTAACCATTCAGGCCCAGGTGCTGGAGCTGCTCAACAGCCTGAAGGACGACACCAACACCTCCATCGTCATGATCACCCACGATCTGGGCGTCATCGCCAGCATGTGCAAGCGGATTCTGGTCATGTACGGCGGCATCGTGTGCGAACAGGGCACGGCGCGCGAGGTGTTTTACGACCCGAAGCACCCGTACACCTGGGGGCTTCTGCGCTCGATCCCCAAGATCACCCAGCGAAAGGGTGAAAAACTCATCCCCATTGTCGGCACGCCGCCGGACATGCTCAAACCCCCCAAGGGCTGCCCGTTCGCGCCCCGCTGCCGCCACGCCATGCCCGTGTGCCGGAAATACCTCGCGCCGGAAGCGGTGCTCTCGGAGACGCACACCGTCTCCTGTCACCTTTTGCACCCCAGAGCGCCCAAGATCGAAAGGGAGGTTTGAAAATGGAACGCAAGCCTCTCATTCAGGTCAAAAACCTCAAAATGTATTTCCCCGTGGGCAATTCGCTGCTCGGGAAGCGGCGCATCCTTAAGGCCGTGGACGACGTGAGCTTCGAGCTCTATCCCGGCGAGACGTTCGGACTGGTGGGCGAATCCGGCTGCGGCAAGACCACCGTCGGGCGCACGGTGGTCAGGCTCTACGAACCGACGGACGGAAACATTTTCTATCAGGGCACCGACATCGCGCACCTTTCCGAAAAGGACGTCCTCAGGTACAGAAACCGCATGCAGATGATCTTTCAGGACCCCTACGCCTCTCTCAACCCGCGCATGACGGTCTCCTCCATCGTCGCCGAGCCCATGAAGTATCAGGGCGCGCAGGCGGGCGAAATGGACAGGCGCGTGCGCGAGCTTGTCGAGCGCGTGGGCCTCAAGGAGGATCACCTGAACCGCTACCCCCACGAGTTTTCCGGCGGACAGCGCCAGAGGATCGGCATCGCCCGGGCGCTGGCGAGCGGCCCCGACTTCATCGTGTGCGACGAGCCCATCTCGGCGCTGGACGTTTCGATTCAGGCGCAGATCATCAACATGCTGGAGGATTTGCAGGCGCAGCTGAACGTGACATACCTGTTTGTCTCCCACGACCTCTCCATGGTGCGGCACATCTCCCACCGCGTGGCGGTGATGTATTTGGGGCACATCGTGGAGATGGCGCCGGTGAACGAACTGTACGGAAACATGCTCCACCCCTACACGAAGGCGCTCATGTCCGCGGTGCCCGTGGCAGACCCGGACGCGGCGGCCAAATCCAACCGCATCGTTTTGCAGGGCGACGTGCCCGCGCCCATCGACCCGTCCAGCGGCTGCGCGTTCCGCACGCGCTGCCCCTACACCGTCGGGCGCTGCGCCAAGGAAACACCTCTTCTCAGGGACGCGGGGAGCGGACACATGGTTGCCTGCCACGTGGTATAAAATTCGTCCGTTTGGGCGAGACGCGTTGATTTTACAGGAAAGTCAGCCGCCTCGCCCTTCCTTGTAAAATTCTCCTTCCGAAGTCCAAGTTTGCGGTGGACGGACAGGCCCGCAAGTGCTATACTTGGTGACGGTTCAAACCCCCGGTTTTCGATGGACGAAGGAGGGTACATAAAATGGACGGCGAAATGTTCGCACTGGTCAAGACGCGTCCAGACAAAGGCCTGGAACTGAAAAAGGTGCCCATTCCCAGAACGGGCTACGGCGAGGTGCTGATCCGCATCCGCAAGACCGCCATCTGCGGCACCGATCTGCACATCTACAACTGGGACGACTGGAGCAAGAAAAATATCGTCCCGCCCCTGACCACCGGCCACGAATACGTGGGCGTCATCGCGGAACTCGGCGAAGGCGTGGAGGGCCTGAAAATCGGCCAGCGCGTCAGCGGCGAGGGGCACATCACCTGCGGCCACTGCCGCAACTGCCGGGGCGGAAACGCACAGTGGTGCAAATACACAAAGGGTGTGGGCGTAAACCGGGACGGCGCGTTCGCCCAGTACCTGTGCCTCCCGGCGAAAAACGTCGTGCCTCTGGACGAAGGCCTTCCCGAAGACGTGGTGTCCTTTTTCGACGCCTACGGAAACGCCACCCACACAGCCCTCGAGTTCGACGTGGTGGGCGAGGACGTGCTGGTTACCGGCGCGGGCCCCATCGGCATCATGGCGGCCGCCATCTGCAAAAAAAACGGCGCGCGGCAGGTCATCATCACGGACGTCAACGAGTACAGGCTGAACCTGGCCCGGAAAATGGGGCTGTTCGCCATCAACGTCGCGGAAAACGATCTGGGCGAGGTCATGAGGTCCCACCATATGGTGGAGGGCTTTGACGTTGCGCTGGAAATGAGCGGCAGCGACCAGGCGCTTCACCAGCTTCTGGATCACATGCGCAACGGCGGCAAGGTGGCGCTTTTGGGCATCTTCGCCCGGGACGCGCAGATCGACTGGAATCAGGTGATCTTCAAGGGGCTAACGCTGCAGGGCATCTACGGCCGCAAGATGTACGAAACCTGGTACAAGATGGCCGCCATGGTGGAGAGCGGGCTGGACCTTCTGCCCCTCATCACCCACCGCTTCCATTTTACCGAATTCGAACAGGGCTTTGCCGCCATGAACACCGGAAACAGCGGCAAGGTGATTCTGAACTGGGAGGATTGAAGCATGAAATCCGCATTTGGGTACTTTCAAAAGACATTGAACGACATCGAGGCCGCGGGAACGCTGAAGGGCGAGCGCGTCATCGTGACGCCCCAGCGCGCCAGAATTGACACGACCCGGGCGACGGGGCTTCTCAACATGTGCGCCAACAACTATCTCGGCCTCGCGGACAACGCAGAGATCATCGCCGCCGCCAAGGCCAGTTACGACCGCTGGGGCTTCGGGCTTTCCTCGGTGCGGTTCATCTGCGGCACCCAGGAATTGCACAAGGAGCTGGAGGCACGCATTTCGGCGTTCCTGGGCATGGAGGACGCGATTCTGTACGCCTCCTGCTTCGACGCCAACGGCGGGCTGTTCGAGGCGCTTCTGGGCGCGGAAGACGCCATCATTTCCGACGAGCTTAACCACGCGTCCATCATCGACGGCGTGCGCCTGTGCAAAGCCCAGCGCCTGCGGTACAAAAACAACGACATGGCAAGCCTCGAGGAGAAGCTCCAGGAAGCCGCCTCCGCCCGCATCCGGCTCATCGCCACCGACGGCGTGTTCTCCATGGACGGGTATGTCGCCAACCTCAAGGGCATCTGCGATCTGGCGGAGAAGTACGACGCGCTGGTGATGGTGGACGACAGCCACGCCGTGGGCTTTATGGGCGAGCATGGCCGCGGCACCCATGAGTACGCCGGCGTCATGGGCCGGGTGGACATCCTGACCGGCACATTCGGAAAGGCCATGGGCGGCGCGTCGGGCGGCTATACCGCATCTTCCAAAAAGGTGGTCGATCTTCTGCGCCAGAAGTCCCGGCCGTATCTTTTCTCCAACACCCTCGCGCCCGCCGTGTGCGCGGCCACCATCAAGGTGCTGGACATTCTGGAGGGCGGCGGGGACGCGCTTTCGCGCCTGCAGGAGAACACCGCGTGGTTCCGCGCGGCGCTCAAGGAAGCGGGCTTCGACGTGCCGGAGAGCACCCACCCCATCGTGCCGGTGATGCTCTACGACGCCCGCGTGGCGGCGGAATTTGCCGCGCGCATGCTGGAGAAGGGCGTATACGTGGTGGCGTTCAGCTATCCCGTGGTGCCCCAGGGCAAGGCGCGCATCCGCACCCAGGTGAGCGCCGCACACACCCGGGCGGATCTGGAATTCGCGGTGCGCCGCTTCGGGGAAGTCAAAGCAGAAATGGGGCTGTAAGCTTGGAAACGGGACGTGACCGCTGCTGGCTCGAAATTGACCTGTCCGCCATCCGGGCCAATTACCGCGCAGCGGCTGATCTGGTCGGCGCGCGAACGGGGGTCATTCCCGTGCTCAAGGCCGACGCCTACGGGATGGGCGCATTGGCGGTCAGCCGCGCGCTGTTTGAGGAAGGCGCGCGCCTGTTCGCCGTTGCCACCGGGGACGAAGCGGAAGCCCTGGCGGCTGAAATGCCGGGCGGCGCGCGGGTGCTGACGCTGGGCCTGGTGGGACAGAAGCAGGCCGCGCGACTCATCGCCCTGGGCATGCCCCTTACCCTGTTTTCCGAAAAACAGGGCCGGATGCTCGTTGACGCCGCGCGGGACGCGGGCGCGGCGTGCGACGTGCACATCAAAATCGACACCGGGCTTCACCGCCTCGGGCTCGACCCGGCGCGCGCGGCGGAATTGATCGGCGGTTTCCTGGAAAGCGGCATGCTCCGGGTCGCCGGACTCTACACCCATCTCGGCATTCACACGCCGGAGATGGACCGCGTTCAGCTGGAAAAGCTCCGCGTGGTGAAGGACGCCCTCGCGGCGCGGGGAATTGCCGTGCCCATGCTGCACGCGGAGGATTCCATCGGCATGCATCTCTACCCCGAAGGCCGTATGGACGCGGTGCGCCTGGGCGCGTGGCTGTACGGTGTGAAATCTCACGGCGCAACGGCAAACAGGGACGTGGCGCGGTTCATGGCGCGGATCTCACAGCTGCGGCATGTCAGGGCGGGCGAACTGATCGGCTACGACGACGACAACCCCCTCGCCCGGGACAGCGTCGTCGCTACCATCTCCGCCGGGTACGTGGACGGCACGCCGCGCGTGGACCGCGGCGGCGGAAACTGGGCGGTGGAAATCCGCGGAGGTTGCGCGCCGGTGATCGGCCTCGCGTGCATGGATCAGATGATGGCCGACGTGACGGAGATTCCCGGCGTCAGGGAAGGCGACGAGGTAACGTTCGTCGGCGGGATCATTTCCGTCCCGGAATACGCCAAAATGGGCGGGTTCAATTATAATGAGGTGTGGACGCGCGTGGGCGCGCGCGTGCCGCGCGTCTATGTGGAGCGATGAATATGAATCGTGAAGAGATCAAAAAATGGGCGGAGGACGCGTATCCGTGGGCGGTGGACGTCCGCCGGACGCTCCACAGAATTCCGGAGCGCGGGTTCGAGGAATTTGAGACACAAAAGTACATATGCGAAACCCTGGACGCACTCGGCATCCCCTACCGGACGGAGCGCACCTGGATCGTCGGCCTCATCGAAGGCGCGCGGCCCGGGCGGGTCATCGGCCTGCGCGCGGACATGGACGCGCTGCCCGTAGAGGAGCCGGAGGGCTGCGCCTTCCGCTCGGCGCACGCGGGGTTCATGCACGCCTGCGGCCACGACATCCACATGGCCGTTCAACTGGGCGCGGCGAAGATTCTATCCGGCATGCGTGAAAAGCTGAGCGGCTGCGTCAAGCTGTTCTTTCAACCCGCAGAGGAAACGGTGGGCGGCGCGAAGCCCATGGTGGAGGCGGGCGTGCTGGAGGATCCCCGGGTGGACGCGAGTTACGGGCTGCATGTGCAGTCCAGGCTCCCGCTGGGCGCGGTGGAGACCAGGCCCGGCGCGCTGAACGCGTCGACGGACGACATTGAGCTGACCATCGTCGGGCGCGGCGGACACGCGGCGTACCCCGAAAACAGCGTGGACGCCATCGTGTGCGCGGCGCAGGTTTTGACGGCGCTCCAAACGCTGGTTTCCCGCAGCGTCTCCCCGCTGGAGAGCGCGGTTCTGACCTTCGGCGTCATCGAGGGCGGCACGGCGTCCAACATCATCTGCGAGCGGGTCAGGCTGCGCGGCACGCTGCGCACGGCGGACCCGGCGCTGCGCACGCGGCTCAAGGCGCGCATCGAGGAGGTCGCAGCCGGCGTGGCGGGTGCCCTCGGCGCGCGGGCGGAGATCGAAATCCGCCCCGGCTACGCGGCGCTGGTCAACCATCCGCGCGAGGCAAAGCTGGTGTTGGACGTGGCGGAGGAACTGTTCGGCGCGGAAAATGCCCTGACCAAGGAGAGCCCAAGCATGGGCGGCGAGGACTTTTCCTACTTCATCGAAAACCGCCCCGGCGCGTTTTACCACATCGGCACCACCTTGCCGGAAAACATGCCCGCCCCCGCGCTCCACTCCCCCCTGTTCAATCCCGAGGAGGGCTGCATCCTGACGGGGCTCATGATGCAGACGGCCATCGTGCTCCGGGCGTTGGGTTTATGACGGGCGTCGTCTTCAACATTCAAAAATTTTCCATCCACGACGGGCCCGGCATCCGCACCACGGTGTTTTTCAAGGGCTGTCCTCTGCGCTGCCTCTGGTGCCACAACCCCGAAAGCCAGAACCCCGCGCCGGAGATGCTCGTCGACGCCTCCAGGTGCACCCATTGCGGCGCGTGCGAGGCGGTCTGTCCGTCGCCCGAAAAGTGCGTCTTTTGCGGCAAGTGCGTCGTGGCGTGCCCAAGCGGGGCGCGGGAAATCGCGGGACGGGAATATACGGTGGACGAGGTCGTCCGCATCGTGATGCAGGACGAAGTTTTCTATCGGCAGTCCGGCGGCGGCGCGACGCTTTCGGGCGGAGAGCCCCTCGTCCAGATCGACTTCGCGGAGGCGCTGCTTGCCCGGCTCAGGGGGGAAAGCATCCACACCGCCGTGGACACCTGCGGCGCGGTGCCTTTTGAAAGCCTTGTGCGCGCGGCGCGGCACACCGATCTTTTCCTCTACGACATCAAACACATGGACGACGAAAAACATAAGCTCTTTATGGGCGCATCAAACCGTCTCATTCTCGAAAATCTCAGAAAACTCGCGGCAATTCACAAAAACATCCACATCCGCATGCCCATCATCGAGGGCGTGAACGCGGACATGGGGCACATCGAACGGACAATCGAATTTCTGGACGGCCTCGGGATCGAGCGGGTGAGCCTTCTGCCCTACCACGACTTCGCCGCCAACAAGTACGCGAAGCTGGACCGGGTCTACGAGGGCGAAAAGATGGGCGTGCCCGCGGACGAAAAAATGGAACAGTTCCGGCGCGCGTTCGAGCGCGCAGGCTACAAGGCCGGAATCGGAGGATAACATGCGCGGATACACGGACAGGACAAAGCGGCTCCGGGAAGAAAGCGTCTCAACCAAGCCCTTCATCAGCCTCGAGCGGGCGCTTCTCGAGACGGAATTTTACCGTGAAAATTTCGGCAGGTACGAGACGCCTGTGCTGCGCGCACGCAATTTCAAAAATTACATGGAAAAGCGCAAGCTCTACATCGGCAAGGACGAGCTCATCGTGGGCGAAAAAAGCGAAAAGCCTCAGGCGACGCCCACTTACCCCGAAATCTGCGCGCACACCGCCGAGGACATGCGGGTCATGAACGCGCGGGAGTACATCTGCTTCCAATCCACAGAAGAACAGATTGAAGAGCAGGAGCGCGAAATCCTGCCCTACTGGCGGGGGCGCTCCACCCGCGACATGCTGCTTTCCGAAATGACGGACGAATGGAAGAATCTGTACGCGGCGGGCATGTTCACCGAGTTCATGGAGCAGCGCGCGCCGGGGCACACCGTCGCGGACGGCAAGATTTATGAAAAGGGCTTTCTCGACTTCAAGCGCGAAATCGAGGAAGAAATCGAACGCCTCGACGATTTGAACGATCCGGACGCCCGGGAAAAAAGGGCGCAGCTTCAGGGCATGGCCATTTCCTGCGACGCCATCATGGTTTACGGGCGTCGCTATGCCGCCTATGCGCGGGAATTGGCGAACGCGGAGCCCGACGAAGCGCGCAGGGCGGAGCTCCTTTGGATCGCTGAAAACTGCGATGTGGTGCCGGCCCACAAGCCGGAAACCTTCGCCCAGGCCATCCAGATGTACTGGTTCGTGCACGTTGGCATCACCACGGAGACCAACACATGGGACTCCTTCTCCCCCGGACGGCTCGACCAGTACCTGAATCCCTTCTATGCGCGGGAATGTGCCGCCGGGACGATGAATGAGCGCGGGGCGCGGGAGCTGCTCGAGTGCCTCTGGGTCAAGTTCAACAATCAGCCCGCGCCGCCCAAGGTGGGCATCACCCTCAAGGAGAGCGCGACCTATACAGACTTTGCGAACCTCAACACCGGCGGCATCGACCCGTGGACGGGGGAGGACGGCGTCAACGCTGTCTCCTTCCTGATCCTCGATACCATGGACGAAATGCGGCTCGTGCAGCCCAATTCCAACGTACAAATCAGCGAAAAGACGCCGGACGCGTTCCTTTCGCGCGCGGTGGAGATCGCAAAGCAAGGCTGGGGCCAGCCCGCGTTTTACAACACGGAGGAACTCATCGAAGAGCTCCTGAACGCGGGAAAGACCCTTGCGGACGCGCGCTTCGGCGGCTGCAGCGGCTGCGTGGAGACGGGTGCCCACGGGCGCGAGGCGTACATCCTCACGGGCTACCTGAACGTGCCGAAGGTGTTGGAGCTGGCGCTCAGCGACGGCTGGGACGCGCACACGGGCAGGTACATCGGGCTTCGGACGGGCGACGCGGCGGCGTTTCAGACCTATGAGGCTCTTTACGGTGCGTTTTTAAAGCAGCTCAAGTACGTCGTGGACGTAAAAATCCGGGGCAACAACGTCATCGAGAAGATTTTCGCCAAGCATATGCCCTCGACGTTCATGTCGGTTCTCACCGACGGTTGCAGGGAGAGCGGGCGCGACTACAACGCGGGGGGCGCAAAGTACAACACGCGCTACATACAGGTGGTGGGCATCGGCACCGTCACGGACGCATTGGCGGCCGTCAGGCACAATGTATTTGAGGAAAAGCGGTTTCCCATGTCCGCGCTTTTGCAGGCCATGAAGGACGATTTTATCGGCCACCCGCAGATTCACAACCTCGTCGCCAACCACACGCCCAAATACGGAAATGACGATGCCTACGCGGACGCCGTCATGAACGAGGTCTTCACATCCGTCCGGGACATGATCCGGGGCCGGAAAGCGGCGTGCGGCGGCATCTACCAGATCGACATGCTGCCCACCACCTGCCACGTCTATTTCGGCGGGGTGATGGGCGCCTCCGCCAACGGACGGCGCGCGGGAAAGCCGGTGACGGACGGCATCTCCCCCGAAAAGGGCGCGGACAGACGCGGCCCGACGGCCGTTCTAAAATCCTGCGCCAAAATGGACCACGCGTCCACCGGGGGCACGCTGCTCAATCAGAAGTTCACCCCAGCGGCCATCGCCGGAACCGCGGGAACAGAGCGTCTCGCGGCGCTCATCCGAGGCTATTTTCAGCTAAACGGCCACCACATCCAGTTCAACGTCGTCGATCGGGAGTCACTCCGCGCGGCGCAGCGCCACCCGGAAGAACACCGCGACCTCATCGTGCGCGTGGCCGGGTATTCCGACTATTTCAATAATCTGGAACGGGCGCTCCAGGACGAGATCATCGACCGAACCGAGCAAACGTTCTGAACTTCCAAAAAAGGACCTCGTCCTTTATAAAACAGTATGATGAGAGGGAGCTATGTCAAAAAAGTACGTGCGTCGTTTTATCCTTCCCGCCCTCATTCTCCTCGTTCTTGGGGCAGCGCTTTTTCTCGCCTGGCGTCTGTTTTTTGACCCCTACCGGGGGACGGCGCAGGTGTGGACGGATTCCGCGCCCCTCGGAACCGCCCTTACCGCCGCGCAGGCGCGGGAAGACCTCGATTACATCGCCGCGCGCGTGGGCGCGCGTCATCCCGCCTGCGTGAAGGGCCTTCCGGACGCGGTGGCGGCGGCGTACGCGCGGGAATCCGCAGCCATCGGGGCAGGCGGCGACACCACCGTCCTCGCGCTTTGGCAGGCCGCCGCGCGGGTGCTTCACCCGCTTGGCGATGCTCACACGGGTGTGCGCCCGCTGTACGGCGAAATTCAAACCCTTCCCGTCGCGTTCGCGTTCGAAGGCAAGACGCTGACCACCCCGGGCGGCGCGGTGGCGAAAATCGACGGTGTTCCCGTCGCGATCCTCTATGAAAGATTCGCAGGGCAATTCTCCTACGAGATGGACGCCTATGCCCGGGTTCGGTTCGCGGAGCGGATCAACCGGATGGACACCCTCCGCTTTGTCGGTATCGATCCGTCGGGCGCGGTCGAAATCGAATACGCGGACGGTACGACTGCCTCCTACGCATTTGGAAAACCGACCGCGTCCAACGCGGCCGCGGAACCCTTCGTGTCGTTTGAAATCGACGGGGACGTGGGCCTCTTTACGCTGCGGGCGTGCGATTACAACGATGAATACCGGGACGCGGTGCGCCGTTTTTTTACCGCTGTCCGGGACGGCGGAATTCAAAACGTGATTCTTGATTTGCGGGACAATCCCGGCGGCAACTCCCGGGTCGCGAATGCGTTCATACGCTACCTGCCCGTTTCCGATTACGATACATTTTCCGTAGACGTCCGCTTCGGGCCGTTTTTGTGGCACAACAAAGCGCAAACCGCAAAAAACGACGCCGCGGACGGCCTCGCGTTTAATGGCAATCTGTATGTTCTGACCAGTGCCACCACGTTCAGCTCGGCGGTGGATTTCGCGACGCTGCTCTCCGACAACGGCCTTGCGACGCTGGTGGGCGAGACGCCCGGCAACATGCCCAGCTCCTATGGCGATGTCCTCTCGTTTCAAACACCCAACGCGAAGCTGCTGTTCACCGTTTCCTATAAGCGCTTCGTGCGCCCGGATGCGACGAAGTCGGATGAACCGCTCCTGCCCGATGTGGCGGCAGCGGCGCCAAACGCCATGGACGCGGCGCGCGCGCTCATCGGCGGACTATAAACCCGGCTGCGAGCCTCCCGAGGAGGGGCCCCGCGGCGTTGAGCAGCACGTCGTCCACATCCCGGCCTGCCGGTCATGAACGCCCACCGGGCAGCCTCAATGCAGGCGGAGAGGAGTGCGCCGGCGGCAAGGGCAACCCACACGGGCCTTCTGCGGGCAAAAAAGCCCAGCGGCATAAACCAGGCAAGGTTCCCCGTCACGTGATCGATGAAGGGCCACGCGCCCAGACGCAGCTCCTGAAGCGTCGTTTTGAGCGGAATCCACTGCACCGGGGCCCGGGGCGCGCTGAAAAACCCGTCCCAATCGATCCCGCCGCGCAGCACCGTAATCTCCAGAAGCGCCGCGAAATAGAAGACGCATGACAGAGATTCCCACGTTGCCCGCCGTTTCCGCGCGCGCTGGATGAGCGCGGAAATCCCGCAGACCGGAAGCGCGAAGGCCGCCGCCCGCAGGGTATAGAGCGCGATCCCGGCAAAACTCACTCCGAATCCCCCTTCCGCGCGAGGCCGGTCAGCCGGATCAGATCCAGCGCCTCCGCGTCCAGTGTGCCCGCCCGATACAGATTCAGATACTCCTCCGAGGCGCTCGCCCCGAAGATGAGCTGATCGTCGGTGTTGACGGTCACGGCCACACCCGCCTCGAAGAGCGTCCGGATGGGGTGCGCCCGGTAGCTCGCCGCGCGCCCGATCATGATGTTGCTGGCAGGGCAAACGTTGAGACGGATGCCGCTTTCCCGCAGAAAGTTGAGCGCGGACGTGGAGGACGCGGCGGCGATTCCATGATGCACCTCGTCGAGGGACAGCGATTCGCACGCGTCCACCACATCCGCAGCGGATCCCAATTCCCCCACGTGGGCGATGCGCAGGACGTTCAAACTCCCCGCCAGCTCATAGAGACGCCGAAATTGCCGTGCGGGCCGGGCGCGTTCGTCGCAGGCGAGGTCAATGGAGAAGAAGATGCCCCGGGGCAGGATTTCTTCCGCCCGCTCATATGCCCAACCCGGATCGCACGAGCGGTCGAAGCTCAGTTCGGGCAGAAAATCCACATGGGGCGCGAAGGCCGCGCGCATCCGCTCGGTTTCCTCCCCAAAGCCATCCGGGCCGCCCAGGGCATCCACTTCGCTCGGATCGAAACTCAGAGCCAACAGCCGCACACCGTCCCGCTCCGCCTGAAAAAAAGCGGCCTTCAGCCTGCTCAGGTACCCCGGATGTCCCGGACGATGAACCTTTACATTTTTCTGAAACCAGTCGTTCATGGCGTTCAGGGATCCCAACGGCGCATTGGGCGGCGTGATTTCAACGCCCCACCACGCCGAGAGGGTCCGAAGGTTGCCGCCCCGGCCAGCGTGATTGTGGAGGTCCGACTTGGGGATGGAAATCAACCCGCCCAGATCGTCCGCGCGCAGCGAATCCAGGAATTTTGCCGAATCCTCGCTGCGCATCAGAGAAATACCGCCTTAAAAATGATCCAGACGGCCACCAGCCAAACCGCCGCGATGGGAAGTGCGAAATACCACTTTTTCGGCCTGCCGTTTTGCCACATCCCCTCCGCCTCCTTCCGGTACCGCGCGAACGCGTCGGGCGGAATGAGCCGGATCGCCAGGGAGATCAGGGCGGGGAGTATGATAAGGTCGTCAAGAATTCCGAGAATCGGGATGAAGTCGGGGATCAGGTCGATGGGCGACAGCGCGTACGCCACCGCGAGCCCCGCGACAAGCTTCGCGGCGACGGGCGTTTCCCGGCTCTTCATCCCGATGAAGAGCGCCGGAATGTCCATTTTCATCTCCCCGGCCCTTTTTTTCAGGTTCATCTGCGCACCCTCCGCCGTTTGTCGCCGTCACCAGTATAGCACGCGGAATTCGCGCGGACAAGCATCGCCATTCCCGACATTTCATCGAAAGGCGGCACGAAAAATGAAGATCACAGTCGTCAACGGAAGCATGCGGCGCGCAAGTACGTGGCACGCCATGGGCCTGGTCGTCAAAGCACTCGCGCGGGGTGGGACGAACGAGTTGACGGAATTTTTTCTGCCCGGAGACATGCCCCAGTTTTGCGCGGGGTGCTTCACCTGCTTTTTGCACGGCGAAGGAAAATGCCCCCACGCCGCGTCCGTCCAGCCCATCGCCGCGGCGATTTTAGGCGCCGACCTCGTGATTCTGACCTCTCCCGTCTATGCGCTGGACGTCTCCGGGGCAATGAAGGCGCTTCTCGATCATTTGTGCTACATGTGGATGAGCCACCGCCCCGCCCCGCCGATGTTTTCGAAACTGGGACTTACGGTCGTCACCACCGCCGGCGCGGGCTGCGCC
>JAEYRW010000127.1 GCA_023435435.1 Bacillota bacterium
CGTCCGGGGCATGTGCCCCCGGACGGTCGGCGGATGGTCTGAAATTCCCCAATCAGCAAGGGAGTCCAAAGGGCCAATCGGCCCTTTGGCGGGGAACCGGGGGACAGCCCCCCCGGGCGTCACCGCACGTTCCCGTTCCCCGTCACGACGTACTTGTAAGTGGTCAGCTCCTCAAGCCCCATAGGCCCGCGCGCGTGGAGCTTTTGGGTGGAAATGCCCATTTCGCAGCCGAGGCCGAACACACCGCCGTCGGTGAAGCGGGTGGAGGCGTTGACGTATACCGCCGCCGAATCGATCTCCCCCGCGAAGCGCGCGGCGGCGGCCCCGTCCCGGGTCACGATGGCGTCGGAGTGGCCGGTGGAATGTGAATTGATGTGGGCAATCGCCTCGTCCAGGGAATCGACGACCTTGACCGCGAGGATGTAATCCAAAAACTCGGTGTCGAAGTCGGCTTCGCCGGCGGGCACACCATCAATGAGCGCGGCGGCCCGGGGGCAGAGCCGGAGCTCCACCTGGGGAATGCGCGCCTTCAAGCGCGGCAGGTATTCCGCCGCGACGGCTTCGTGCACCAAAAGCACCTCCTCGGAATTGCATACCGAGGGACGGCTGACCTTGGCGTTTTCGACGATGTTCACCGCCATATCGAGGTCGGCCGCTTCATCCACATACACGTGGCAGATGCCCGTGCCCGTCTCGATGACCGGCACCTTGGCGTTTTCCACCACCGCGCGGATGAGCCCCGCGCCGCCCCGGGGAATGAGCAGATCGACGTATCCCTTGGCGCGCATGAGCTCCGTCGCGCTCTCCCGGGTGGTGTCGGTAACGAGATTGATGTAGTCGGGGACAAGTCCCGCCCGGTCGATGCCGTCCCGAAGCGCCTCCACGATGGCCGACGCGGACCGGAACGCCTCCTTGCCCGCGCGCAGAACGCAAACGTTGCCGCTCTTCAGACACAGCGCGGCGGCGTCGCTGGTCACGTTGGGGCGCGACTCGTAGATGATCGCCACCACGCCGAAGGGCACGCGTACGCGGTCGATTTTAAGCCCGCCGGGCCGCTCGATTTCGCGCATGAGCGCTCCCACCGGACTGGGAAGCGCCGCCACGTCACGGATGCCCTGGGCCATGTCCGCGACGCGATTTTCGTTCAGATTCAGCCGGTCGATCATCACATCCGAGATGCTCCCCCGCGCGGCCTCCACGTCCAGCCGGTTAGCGGCCAAGATTGCGTCCGTATGGGCGACAAGCGCATCCGCCATGGCAAAAAGCGCCGCGTTCAGCGCATCCGGCGCATAGCGCTTCCGCTTCGCGGCCCTTGCGCGCACAAGCAGTTCATTGGTCGTCATCCTCGTCCCTCCTTCCGATAAAGCGGGTGCCAACGGGTTTTCCCTCCACCGCGTCATAGAGAAGCTCGGGCCGCGCGCCGTTGACGATGGCCATGTCGCAGCCCGCTTCCGTCGTAAGCATCGCCGCCTTGAGCTTGGTGGCCATGCCGCCGGAGCCCAGCTTCGAGCCCGTGCCGCCCGCCAGGGCGATGACGTCGGCGGTAATCCTCTTGACCACGGGCACGAGCTTCGCACCCGGGTCGACCCGCGGATCGGCGGTAAAGAGCCCGTCGATGTCCGAAAGGATGATGTAGAGGTCGGCATGCACGCCCACCGAAACGATGGCACCCAACGTGTCGTTCTCGCCGATGCCGATTTCCTCTGTGGAAACGGTGTCGTTTTCGTTGATGATGGGTAGGACGTGCAGTTCCAGGAGCCGGCTTACGGTGTTCATGAAATTACTGTACCGCTCGTCGTCGCGCATGTCGGGGCCTGTAATGAGAATCTGCGCCACCGAATGGTTGAATTCGCCGAACAGCTTGTCGTAGGTGAACATGAGCTCCACCTGCCCCACGGCGGCGGCGGCCTGCTTGGTGGGCATGTCGTTCGGGCGCGCGCCCAGGGCGAGCTTCCCCACGCCCATGCCGATGGCGCCGGAGGACACGAGGATGAGCTCGTGTCCGGCGTTTTTCAGGTCGCTGATGACCTTCACCAATTTCTCCATGTGGCGGATGTTGGTCATACCCGTCTGATGGGCGATGGTGGAGGTTCCCACCTTGATGACAATGCGCATGCGCACCCTCCTGACGAACCTTATGTCTTGGGGGCGAGCGCGTCGCAGTAGCGGCAGCGGTACCGCCCGTCCTCGGGGCTCAGGACGAACGCGTGGCGGATCTCCTGCTCGGTGGAGGTGATGCAGCGCGGGTTCTTGCAGCGGATCACGTCGTACACCGTTTCGGGAAGCGTCAGGCGCTCGCGCTTCACGATGGTTCCATTTTTTATTATATTAACGGTAATTCCCGGGTCGATATAGCCCAGTATTGTAAAATCGAGCTCAATGACCTCGCCGATTTTGATAATGTCCTTGCGGCCCATCTTGGTGGACTCCGCGTTTTTGATCATCGCCACCGTACACTGAAGCTCGTCCAGCCCCAAAATCTTGTAGATGTCCATGCCGCGCCCGGCGGTGATGTGGTCGAGGACGATGCCGTCGCAAATCTGGCCGATAATCATGCTTTCACCCCCAACAGCTTCATGAGGAGCGCCTCGCGAATGATCTTGCCGTAGTACATCTGCTTGAAATAGCACGCGCGCGGGTCGTCGTCCACCGCCACCGAAATCTCGTTGACCCGGGGCAGCGGATGCATGATTGTGAGGTCGCTCTTTGCGCACTGGAGCTTTTCGGGCGTCAGCACAAACGTGTCCTTGAGGCGCACGTAATCCGCCTCGTTGAAAAACCGCTCCTTCTGGACGCGGGTCATGTAGAGGATGTCCAGATTCGGAAGCTCAGCCTCCAGGCTGCGGGATTCCCGGTATTTCACGTTTTTCCGAAGCACGTATTCGGGCACGCGCAGCTCCTCCGGGGAGATGAGCACGAAGTTCACGTTTTCGTACCGCGCCATGGCCGAAATGAGGGAGTGCACCGTGCGTCCAAACTTTAAATCGCCGCACAGTCCGACGGTCATGTCGGTGAGCCGCCCCTTCTCCCGCGCGATGGTGAGAAGGTCGGCCAGGGTCTGGGTGGGGTGGTTGTGCCCGCCGTCGCCCGCGTTGATGACGGGAATGGAAACCCGCGCGTCCGCCACCAGCGGCGCGCCCTCCTTGGGGTGACGCATGGCGATGACGTCCGCGTAGCAGGAGACGGTCATGGCGGTGTCGGCGACGCTCTCTCCCTTGGACGCGGAGGAGGACTGCGCCTCCGAAAAGCCGATGACGTTGCCGCCCAGCTCGTACATGGCGGCCTCGAAGCTCAGGCGCGTGCGGGTGGACGGCTCGAAAAACAGCGTCGCGAGCTTTTTCCCCCTGCACACCTCGGCATACTTCTGGGGGTTCTCCATGATGTCGCACGAGGTGGCGATCATCCCGTCGATTTCCGCAGGGGAAAGCTGCATGATGTCGATGAGCCCGTTCATTTCGCGCCTCCGATCCAGCTCTCGTCCGCGGGATTGTCCCGGAACGCGAGGAGCCGCGCGACGTCCGCGGGGGCAATGTAGCCCTCGTCCGCGGCCACCCGGGCGATGGTGTCGAAGTCCGTAAGACTGACGTTTTTCACGTCCGCCGCCGCGAGCCGCTCGAGACCCTTCTGCATGCCGTAGGTGAAGATGCTGGCGATGCCCAGCACCTCCGCACCCGCCTCGCGCAGAATTTCCACCACCTCGACGACGCTTCCGCCGGTAGAGATGAGGTCCTCGACGACCACCACCTTCTGCCCGGGCTCGAGTGTTCCCTCGATCTGGTTCTTGCGGCCGTGGTCCTTGGCGCCCGCGCGCACGTACCCCATGGGAAGCCCCATGAGGTGGGCCGTGATGGCCGCGTGCGCGATGCCCGCGGTGGAGGTGCCGAAGAGCGCCCCGGCGTCCGGATATTGCGCCTCAATGACCGACTTCAGTCCGTTTTCTACGTCCGCGCGCACAGAGACATCCGAAAGGGTGAGCCGGTTGTCGCAGTACACGGGGGACTTGATCCCGCTTGCCCAGGTAAACGGCTCGTCCGGGCGGAAGAACACCGCCTTGATTTTGAGAAGGTCCTTCGCAATGCGCTTTTTCATTTTGCCGCCTCCGTAAATTCCTTCATGCACCGCTCGTAGGCCGCGAGGGGGTCTGGCGCGGCCGTCACGGGCCGTCCCACCACGATGTAGTCCGAGCCGATTTCGTTGGCGCGCGCCGGGGTGGCAATCCGGCTCTGGTCGCCCACGTCCCCGTCTGCAAAGCGCACGCCGGGCGTGACCGTCAGAAAACCCGCGCCGCAGGCGCCATGCACCTCCGCCGCCTCGAGGGGCGAGCACACCACGCCGTCGAGCCCCGCCGCCCTGGCATTTTGGGCGTAGGCCATGACCACTTCATTGAGCGGGCGGCCGATGAGCAGTTCGTCCCGCATGCGCTCCTGACTGGTGGACGTGAGCTGCGTCACCGCGATGAGCAACGCGCGGGAACCGTCCGGGCGGGTCAGGCCCTCCAGCGCCGCCTCCATCATGGCGCGCGTGCCCGCCGCGTGCAGGTTCGTCATGTCCACGTCGAGGTTTTTCAAAACCGCCATGGCCTTCATCACCGTGTTGGGGATGTCGTGCAGCTTGAGGTCGAGGAAGATCCTGTGTCCGCGCGCCTTGATCTCACGCACGATGGATGGGCCTTCGGCGTAGTAAAGCTCCATGCCGATCTTGACAAAGGGCCGCTTTTCGCCGAACCGGGAGAGAAAGTCGAGGGTTTGCTCCTTGGAGCTGAAGTCGCAGGCCACGATTACGTCCTTACCCATGTGCGCCTCCTATGATGTCGGTCAGTTTATTGATGCCATGCTGTTCCATGACCCGGGGCAACTCTTCGATGATCTCCACGGCGGCGTAGGGGTTGACGAGGTTTGCAGCGCCTACGCCCACCGCCGTCGCGCCCGCGAGCATCATCTCGATCACATCCTCGGCGGACGAAACGCCGCCCATACCGACGATGGGGATCTTCACCGCCTCGTAAACCTGGTACACCATCCGCACCGCCAGCGGGAAAACCGCCGGACCGGACAGTCCGCCCGTCTTGTTGGCCAGGAGCGGACGCCGCCTTTTAAGATCGATCCGCATGCCGAGAAGGGTATTGATGAGGCTCAATCCGTCCGCGCCCGCGTCCTCGCAGGCCTTGGCGATGGCGGCGATGTCGGTGACGTTGGGGGAAAGCTTCATGATCACCGGCTTTTTGCACACGGCCTTCACCGCGCGCGCTACCTGCGCCGCCAACTCCGGGGACGCGCCGAACGCCGCGCCGCCGTGCTTCACGTTGGGGCAGCTGACGTTGATCTCCAGCCAGCCCACCTGTTCCTGCGCGTCCAGCAGCGAGGCGACCTCCACATATTCGTCCACCGAAAAGCCGCTCACGTTGGCCATGACGGGCTTTGTGAAGATCGCTTTGAGCGCGGGAAGCTCCTCGCGGATCACCGCCTCCACGCCGGGGTTTTGCAGCCCCACGGCGTTGAGCATTCCGCACGCGCATTCCGCCACGCGCGGCTGCGGGTTCCCGAAGCGTGGGTTTTTTGTGGTGCCCTTGAACGAGAATGTGCCCAGCCGGTTGAGGTCGTAAATCTCCGCGAATTCGTGCCCGAAGCCGAACACGCCGCTGGCCGGAATGATGGGGTTTTCGAGAGGAAGCCCACAAAGACTGACGCCCACGTCTACCATACGATTTCCTCCCTCCGAAGCACCGGGCCGTCCTTGCAGATGCGCTTGGTGCCGTACTTCGTCTCACAGCTGCACAGAAGGCACGCGCCGAAGCCGCAGCCCATGCGTTCCTCAAAGCTGAACTGCCCCGCGCCGGATTTTGCGTACACGGCCTTGAGCATGGGCTCCGGCCCGCAGGTCATGACGTAGGGCTTTTCCTCGTGCATAGCATCCGTCACAAACCCCACCGTGCAGCCCTGCGCGCCGTAGCACGCGGTGACCCGCGTTTCAATGCCCAGCGCCTCGAACTTCTCCCGGTAGAAAATCTCGTCGCTTTGATTGAAGCCCATGATCATGACGGGCTTTTTGCCGGCCTCGAGAAGCGCCTTCGCCAGCAGATACATGGGCGGGACACCCGCGCCGCCGCCGATGAGCAGCGGCTTGACCGGCGCATCAGTTACGTCGAAGCCGTTCCCAAGCCCCGTAAGAATGTCGAGCCGCGTCCCCGGCGCCATTTTCGTCATCCGCGCCGTGCCCTTCCCCACCGCCTTGAAGACGACGGTGAGCCGCCCGTCCTCCAGATCGCACACGGACATGGGACGGCGCAGATACAGCCCGTCGAGCTTCACGTTGACAAACTGCCCCGGCGCCGTAATGGCGGACGTGTCGCCGGAAAGCACCATTTCGTAGGTATTTTTTGCGATCTCCCCCACGGAGACCACCTCGAAGACCCCCTGTTTCACCCGAAAGCCACCTCCCCGTTCAGGACTGTCTTAACGCACTTTCCGGCCAGTTCCGCGCCCCGGAAGGGCGTCGATCTCCCCATGGAGCGGAACTTTTCCGGCTCGACCCGCCACGTTTTGCTTAAATCGAACGCCGCAAAATCCGCCCGCGCGCCGACCCTGATTTCGCCTCCCAGCCCGAAGCGCGCGCCCGGGTTGACGGCCATGAGCGCCGCGAGCCGTTCGAGGGTCATGATGCCGGGCCTGACCAGCGCGGTGTACAGGGCCGCGAACGCGGTTTCGAGCCCCACGACGCCCATGGCCGCCCCGCGCAATCCGCCCGCCTTTTCCCGCAACCCATGGGGCGCGTGGTCGGTAGCGATCATGCCGACGGTGCCGTCGAGCAACCCCGCGATGAGCGCCTCCCGGTCGGCCATTTCCCGAATGGGCGGGTTCATTTTGAAGTCGCCCGAATCTTCCAGCATGGAATCGTCGAAGGCGATGTAATGCGGCGCGGTTTCGCAGCTGACGTCGAGGCCCTCGGCCTTGGCCCGCCGGATGAGCGCCACCGTTTCCTTGGCGGACACGTGGCAGACATGGTAGGCGCAGCCTGTTTCCCGCACAAGGTCCAGATCGCGCGCCACCTGCCGCCACTCGCTCTCCGACGGAATTCCCGGGATGCCGTGGGCGCGGGCGTAAGCCCCGCCGTGAATTGCGCCGCCCGCCGGAATGAGGGACTTGTCCTCCGCGTGGGCGGCAATGATCTTCCCGAGAGCCTTCGCCTCGTCCATGGCCGCGCGCATGCGCGCGGCCGAATCGACACCGCTGCCGTCGTCCGAGAAGCCCGCGACGAAATCCGCCATAGCGCGCATGTCGGAAAGCACCTTCCCCGCACGCCCTTGGGTGATCGTTCCGTAGGGTACCACCCGCGCCCGCGCGTCCCGGGCAATGAGATCGCGCTGCACCTTCAGGGTTTCGAAGCAGTCCGGCGCGGGGTCGAGATTTGGCATGGGGCACACCGTCGTAAATCCGCCCGCCAGCGCCGCCTCCGTGCCGGTCCGAATGGTCTCCTTGTGCGAAAAACCGGGCTCGCGGAGGTGCACATGCACGTCCACAAGCCCGGGAAAAACAGTCAGCCCCTGCAAATCCACCAAAACCTCGCCCGCGAGATTTTCGCCGATCTTTTCGACGATCCCACCCGACACGAGGAGATCCGCCCTTTGAAACCGCCCGTCGATAAACGCCGACGAACAGCGGAACACGGTCTTCATCCGCAACCCTCCCCCATGAAAAACGAGCCCCGTCCCTCGACAAGGCTCGAAAACAAGAGCGGAATCCGCCCGTCTTATTCGATTCACAACCTTGCCGGCATCACAGTACCGATCTTAAAGCTCGATTGGAGATATTTTACACGCATTCGCGCCATTCGTCAAGTTAAGTCTGAGAGAGAGCAGGGGAACAAAGGAACGCCGGGGGCGCCGTCCCCGGTCCCCTGCTCAAGGGTTGATGGAAAAAGTAAACACGTTCCGTCGACGGCCCGGGGGCCCAACTCCGCGCCGCCGATTTTTGTGAACTGGGCCCGCGCGGCAGGATTGAGGACTTCGTGGGGCGGGTGGGCGGGGCAGCTTCGTGGCCCCTGTCCGGCG